>NZ_JAOWCD010000066.1:0-74715 GCF_030337175.1 Citrobacter sp. Ca225
GGAAGGTGCGAATAAGTCCGAGATGTGAGATCATCGTGTTGTAACCTGAACCCAGAATGAGTAACCGGATGAGCCAGCAACTGACTTTTGCCGACAGTGAGTTTTCCAGTAAACGCCGCCAGACCCGCAAAGAAGTTTTCCTTGGCAGAATGGATGACTTGCTTCCCTGGGACAAATTACTTGGCGTTATCGAGCCTGTGTATCCCAAGGCCGGTAATGGTCGCAGGCCCTATCCGCTGGAAACCATGCTGCGTATTCACTGCATGCAGCAATGGTACAACCTGAGCGATGAGGCCATGGAAGATGCCCTCTATGAAATCGCCTCCATGCGCCAATTTGCTCGCCTGTCACTGGATAAAGCCATTCCAGACCGCACTACCATCATGAATTTCCGGCATTTGCTGGAGCAGCATGAACTGGCCCGCAAAATCTTCAGTACCGTTAATCACTGGCTAGCAGAGTGTGGCGTTCTAATGACCCAGGGCACCTTGGTGGATGCCACCATCATTCAAGCCCCCAGCTCTACCAAAAACAAACACAACAGCCGTGATGAAGACATGCACCAGACCAAGAAAGGTAACCAGTGGTACTTCGGCATGAAAGCGCACATTGGCGTGGACGCCAAAAGTGGCCTGACCCACAGTCTGGTGACCACGGCGGCTAACGAGCACGACCTCAATCAGGTTGGCAAGTTACTGCATGGCGATGAAGAATTTATCTCAGCCGATGCTGGTTATCAGGGGGCCGAAAAGCGCGATGAGCTCAGCGATGTCAGCGCAGACTGGCTTATCGCCAAGCGTCCCGGCAAAGTGAATGCATTGAAGCAACACCCGCGCAAGAACAAGCTGGCCATCCGTTACGAATACCTGAAAGCGAGTATCCGAGCGAAGGTTGAGCATCCATTTCGGATAGTAAAATGTCAGTTTGGTTTCGTCAAAGCCAGGTACAAGGGGCTGGCTAAAAATGACAGTCAACTGGCGATGTTATTCACCCTGGCGAACCTGGTTCGAGTTGACCAATTGATACGGGCACAGGCGAGATCTACCTGAAATGAGGAAATTAGCCTGAAACAGGGCCAAAATCAGCCACGAAGAGACGATTTTGGGCTGAAAATTGGAAAATTGAGCCACAGGACGTCGATAAAGGACGGTTTGGGGCGTCATATCGGGAGCTGCGGACCACTTAATCGCAACTTCCCTAGAAGAATTTATCTTTTTATCGCATGCCGATATGGTGGATAAACTCAAAAAATGCCGTGCACGTAATTTCCAGACGGTGGCGGGAGGATTACCGGTTTCAGACATGGCGGAACACTATGAGATGCACGGGATTCTGATCGAAAATGGTCTGGAATCGGTGAACAGCGCGCTGCGCGAAGCGATGGCAATCGTGGAGACGACCCGCCGCAAGCAACAGGATATGGCGCGACTGGAGATCATTCTCTCCTCAATTACGGAAGGTATCATCGTCACCAACGAAAATAACGAGATCCAGATCTTCAATAAATCCGCCGAGAACATATTTGGCCTGATGGCCTCGCAGGTGATTGGCAAACCGGTGGATACGGTCATTAAAAATACGCGGATTAACCAGGTATTGCTGACAAAATCCCCCGAGATCCGGGAGATTATGGATCTGGACAATACCTCCATCATTACCAGCCGGGTGCCAATATTTCGTGGTACGCAGTGTATTGGGGTGGTGTGTTCGTTTACCGATACGCCGCAAATCCAAAAAGTGGAGCGGATTATTCGCGGCAAGCTGATGAAAAAAGGCTTCACTGCCCGTTACCGGTTTGAGCATATCCTCACGCAAAATAAATACATGGAGTCGGTCATTCATCTGGCAAAAATTTATGCCAATACCCACTCCCCGGTGATGATTTATGGGGAATCCGGCACCGGTAAAGAGCTATTCGCGCAGAGTATTCATAACCAGAGTAAACGCCACCGAGGTCCATTTGTCGCCATTAACTGCGCCGCCATTCCGGAAACCCTGCTGGAAAGCGAACTGTTTGGCTATGAAGGGGGCTCTTTTACCGGCGCGCGGCGCGAAGGAAAAGAAGGTCTGATAGAACTGGCGCACCAGGGAACCTTATTTCTCGATGAAATTGGTGAACTGCCACTGCCTATTCAGAGCCGCCTGTTACGCGTCTTACAGGAATACGAAATTATGCGTGTGGGGGGAAAGGATATTATCCCTGTCGATGTGCGGATTATCGGCGCCACTAACCGATCGCTGGAAAAAATGGCGGAGGAAGGCTCGTTTCGCGGCGATCTCTACTACCGGTTGAACGTCTTACCGCTAATGGTGCCGCCGCTACGGGAAAGAGACGGCGACGTCCGTTTTCTGGCTGGGCACTTCCTCGAAAAATCGGGCTGCGGGCATAAACTGGCGCAGTTCATCGCCCTGTTTTCCACTTACAACTGGCCGGGAAACGTGCGTGAACTGAATTTTATTATTGAGCGGCTGGCACTATTATCGGCCGGATTTCCGGACGCTTCGCTGTTTGAGATATTAAATCTGACCGGTTTTAACGCGCTTAAATCCTGCAATGCGTCACAGACAAATGGGAGGATCGTCGCGGATCTGAGTAAAGGACAACTGAAAGTCATCATTAAAGATCTCGAGCGACAGATTATTGCGTTCTACATGGATCTTTTTGAACAGGATCAAGAGAAAGTCGCCGCCCATCTGGGGATCAGCAAAATGAGTTTATGGCGAAAATATAATCAGATGGACCGCTAAGGGAGGGCAACGACGCAATGCCGGTCGCCTGCTGAGTCCAATATTATTTCAACTCATTCGTTGCTTTAATTCTTCTGGGGTCAATGGCGGATTATGTCGGTGTAACATCGCATGGCAATTCGGGCAGACTGGTATCAGATCGTCAATGGGATCCAGATGATAATCCTCTTTAATCGCCGAAAGCGGTACCAGATGGTGAATATGGATAAACCCCTTGCCGATTTCGCCGTATACCTTTGACATGTCGAGGCCGCACACCTTGCATTGATAGCCATGATACTCAAGCGCTTTCTGCCGAGCATTGCGATCGCGTTCATAACAATTCACCACCACCTGCGTAGCCGCTCCTTCCACATAGTCGATTTGCGATGTTAGCTCATCGGGGAAAAGGGTATCGCTGACAGTTGCAGCCCCCTTTTCTCCCTGCACGATGTGAAATCCTTGCTCAATCAACAAACGCACGCATTTCGATTTGATACCTCCCGAGAAATCCTGCGGCGTGAATGTTTTCCCGGTCATCAACGTTGCCGCGATCCCCACGATCGCTTTTGAAGCGATAGCGGCGGCCATCAAACACTACCTCATAACGTCGGGCCTCTTTGAAAAGATGAGGGAACCCGTCATCGTAGGCTCGAATGGCTTTAATAATGTATTTCCGTGGCAATCGATCGGGTAATTCATTCATTTGATATGATCCATGTAATCCGGGGCTTTGCTTGTCTCATTGGCAAGACTCCGTGACCCCACCAGTGTATCCCTCCTTCACCGCTTGATCAGGCCGTATTTTGCGAGCATCATCGCAATTATTTCTCGAGTAATGAAATCAATGGGTTCCATTCAGATGCTGCAACAGGCAATTGCCGACATGACGATCTGGCGCAAAGGCGAGCAGCGCGCGCCGCATAAGCCATTACTGCTGTTATACGTACTGGCGGGTTATCAGCAAGGTCATGGGCGTCTGTTTGATTATGCTTCGGAAGTTCGCGATAACCTACGTAGCCTATTGGAGCGATTTGGCCCCCAACGCGCCCAGTACCGACCGGACATGCCCTTCTGGCGTTTACAGGGAGACGGTTTCTGGCAACTGCAAAACGCGGAGCGCTGTTCCACATTTGGCAGTAGCCGACAACCTCCCGCTGGTGAACTGGTTGAATTTAACGTTGCTGGCGGCTTTGATAAGCAACATTACGACCATCTGATAAAAAGTAAGAAACTGATTAATTCACTCGCCCGACAAATCCTCGAAGCCCATTTTACCGAAAGTATTCAGGAAGAACTCGCCGATGAACTGGGATTTGAACTCCAGTTGCTTCGTAAACAGCGCGATCCCCTGTTCCGCCAGCAGGTACTGCGAGCCTACAACTATGAATGCGCCATTTGCGGCTACAACATGCGGCACGACAATACCTCTGTCGCGCTGGAAGCTGCCCATATCAAATGGAAGCAGTACGGTGGTCCTTGCGAAATTCCGAATGGTCTGGCCCTCTGCGCAATCCATCATAAAGCTTTTGATAAGGGATCCATTGGATTAGATGAGAGTATGCGAGTACAGGTTTCAGAAGCGGTTAACGGTGGCGGGATCGTCGGCAGGCTGTTTTGGGATTTTCAGGGGAAGATCATTTCTCTACCGCAGGTAAAAGCATACTGCCCGCAGGACGAATTCGTGGATTGGCATAGGAGAGAGGTGTTCAGGAGATGATAAAGATCAGGCTTGCTCAGGAAACATTAGAACTTTCAGTAGCCATGACAAAAAATAGGGTATGATACTTTCGTTTAACTAGCGTTAGATTAGGTCAAAACTCTTTTATCATATATCTCACAAGTGGTCTTTCTATAAGGCTAACATCATTGAAAAGCACAAAAATTACCCTTTTCACAGCATAGAGTTAATATTTATGAATGAGAAAAAAATCATTGAAATTGCGAATCTGGAAAATGATTGTAAAATTGGCAAGGACAGGCACTTTATTGCTGCCGACAGAAAAAACAAATGGCGAATCTATCTGGGTTTATTTGCCGTCGTAGGCTCCGCTGTAATATCATCTGGAATAGGCAAGAGCATATTAGAATTACTAAATTCTTATCTTCAAATAGAACATTGGGCCTCCTGGGATACGGCTTTGAGTCATATCCTTCCATTATTAGTTGGTATTTCAACTGCAATTATCGGTTTTCTTGGTTTAGAGAAACAAACGGCACAACATCGATATGTCGGCAATGCCTATATTGAAATATCCAGGAAAGCAAGATCTCTTTTAAATGAAATCAATAAAAACAATTATAATGAGAAAATAAAAGAATACGAACCTTTATTAGAAAAGTATCTGGAGATAAACAAAGAGGGTGAGTCATGTCCGACGAATAATAGCGACTCATTCAAAGCGATGAGTATGAATGCTTACCGACGCAATGCCATCAAAGGAAAACTAGCTGAGATGGAAAAGGATATTATAAAATTTAGCACCAAGAAAAAACGTACGACATTAAAGCTAAGTACTATTGTAAGTGTGAATATAAAGATAAAAATCGCCTACGTATTATGCTCATTAAAAATCATCAGGAAAAGAGATTATTTACGCTATGTGAAATGCTATCTGACATTATCCTGTTAATCTCATCGTACAACGGGCGATTAAGCCCGTTCTCAATCAAACCGGTGCAGGTCGCCCACACAGAACGATTCATCAACTCAGCGTGCCCTGTAACACCTGCACTTATCTGCCCTGAAACCTGCATCATGCAAGCATGTCCGGCATTGCTTTTCACCCTCGAAAATAGTACGGTCACACAAGAAGAATTCTTCGTGGACGGTGGAAAATTATGCCAATAATTCAGTCTGTTGAACGTGCTTTGCAGATCCTCGACTTGTTTAATGAACAGGCTACGGAACTCAAAATCACCGAGATAAGCAAACTGATGGGATTGAGCAAAAGTACCCTCCACTCTCTTCTTAAAACGCTTCAGTTGCATGGCTATATCGATCAGAACCCGGAAAACGGAAAATACCGTCTGGGAATGAAACTGGTCGAGCGTGGCCACTTTGTCGTTGGCACAATGGATATTCGCCAGAAGGCAAAAAGCTGGTTGATCCGGCTCTCGCAGGAAACGGGACAAACCACCCATTTGGGTATTCTGGACGGCAACGAAGGCGTCTATATTGAGAAAATAGAAGGTAAGCAGGCTGCCATCGCTTATTCACGAATTGGTCGCCGCTTGCCTGTTCACGCCACGGCTATCGGTAAGGTATTGCTCGCCTGGCTGGATGAGGAAGAACTTGCTGCGGTGTTGGAGGGGTATCAGTTCAATGGCTTTACCCCCGCCACCCTTACCGATCGCGCCTCGCTACTTGCCGCGCTGAAAGAAACCCGCCATAACCAGTATGCGATGGATAACGAAGAGAATGAGCCCGGCGTGCGCTGCGTCGCGGTACCGGTCTGGAATCATGAATCACGGGTTATCGCAGCCCTTAGCCTCTCCACTCTCACTTCTCGCGTAAACGACGCCGAGCTGGCCGCCTGGCGTCAGAAACTGATGGATGCCGGGCTGGGGCTGTCGATAACGCTGGGCTATCGTCAACCCTGACCCTGTGTCTCGCTAAACTTTCGGTTGATAAGAGAAGGTGGCGAAATCGGCGTAGCAGCCGTCGCCGCTAATATCCTCACAGTGCAAACCAACAAATGCCCCGGTAAAGAAGCCTCTGCCGCCAATATAGTCATCCGACAGTTTCCACGCCTCAAACGTTAGCGGAATGGTCTGCCAGTGGTCACCATCAAATGAATAGCTATAGCGGTATTCCAGATTGTCCACATCCACTCGCAGCCAGACGTTTTCCGCATTCTCCGGCACCAGAATCGGATTATCGTAAAGATGCCAGTGCGCCACGTTGTGATCGAGTTGAATAATCTTCAGCGTTCGTCCGCGCCCCTCTTCCCAGTCCATAAAGCAGTACGTCCAGTTTTTACTGTTGTAGTAACAGGTTAGCCCCGCACTTTGTTGGAAGTAGCGCGGGGAAAAGGCCATCTGCGTTTCAGCACGAAAACAGAAATGCTGCCAACGGCGAGCGACCGTTGACTGGGTAAAGGTGGAGTTCAGCGAATCATTGCCATACAGACGTAAAAATCCAGGTCGGGCGGTCAGCGAGCCAAGCTGGTCATCAAACGGAATACGTAGGGTCTGCAATTCCGGATCGAGTCTTTCACTGTCAAAATCCGTTCGCCACGCTCCCGTTCCAACGCTAGCCTGCTCTGTCATACGTGGCCCCGGCACCGTCAGCGCCGCGTGTTTGCCCCCTTCAACATAGGGCCAACCGTCACGCCACTCGATACGCGCAATCCCTGTCTCACGCCCGAGCGGACAGTATCCCCGCCCGCCCGCTGCTAATCGCGGAATTCCCGGAAGATGTAACGGACGGCTGGTCAAATACGCCAGATACCATTCGCCGGTATGGGTCTCCAGCAGTGAACCGTGACCACTCTTCTGTAGGGGATTTTCCGGCAGATGCCAACTGGTCATCATCGTCACATCGGGATGCAGTTCGTACGGCCCATCAATATTTTTTGCCCGCAATACCACCACGGCATGTTCGTAACTGGTTCCCCCTTCCGCCACCATCAGATAGTAGTAGCCCTCGCGACGATAAATATGCGCCCCTTCGGTATAGCCCAATGGAGTACCCGTAAAGAGCGTTGAACGCTGCGGCGAAAGGGTTTGCGTATCAGCAAAAAACTCCTGCAACACAATGGTGTTATGAGGATTACTGTGATGACGCGGCCCCCACGGGCGATAGATGTAATACTTTCGTCCATCCGCATCATGAAAGAGTGAAGGGTCAAACCCGCCGTTGCCCATTGGCACAGGCGCGCTCCACGGCCCTTCAATAGATGGCGCGGTAACCAGGAAGTTACGGCCATTTTTCCACGGCGAATCAACGATTTTTACGTCGGTATACAGCAACCAGAATTTGCCATCGGCATAGCTCAGGCAAGGCGCCCAGATGCCGCCAGAATCCGGATTGCCTTTCATATCCAACAGCGCCACGCTGTCGAGCGGAGTACTGACCAGAGACCAGTGTTTCAGGTCGCGAGAATGATAAATCCGCACACCGGGAAACCATTCAAAGGTTGAGGTGGCGATATAGTAATCCTCGCCCACACGACACAGAGACGGGTCCGGGTTGAAGCCGGTCAGGATCGGGTTTTCAATCTGATACATGGTTCTCTCCTCAGTTCACTGCCACAGCGGCATCGGCAGGTTTGCTCTCAGGCTGCGCGGTGCGCTGACGTTGCAGCTGCTGACTGATCTCTTCCACACGCTTGCTGCTCAGTTTGTAGAACGAAAGCAGTGTGAACATACCGACGTAAAGCACGACCGGTACGATGCAGAAGAGGATTTTGATGGTCATCAGGACGTTATCTGGCTGCACGGCGTTGCTTGCCGAGTAGCTGGAGAAGGCAAGGATCCAGCCCACCAGCGCGCCGCCAATGGCCAGACCGATTTTCAGGCTGAAAAGATAGGTAGAGAACACCAGGCCATCGAGGCGACGTCCACTTCGGCTCTCTTCATAATCCACCACATCGGAGGCCATCAACCATTGCAGCGGTGTGGTGGTATTGAAGACGAACAGGAACACAATATTCAGCGCAAATATCAGCGCGATATTGTCTGACGGAATAAAGAAAATACTCAGGCTGATCAGTGAATAAATGCCGATGATCCACTTAAACGACGTCACGCGATCGAATCGGCCAAGCAGACGAGACGAACAAAGAGAACCAAACATCGTCGCCAGGCTGCCATAGAGCAGGAACTGCGTTGCCAGCTCAGGATGGTCCATCACGTATTTGACAAAATAGAGCGTTGCGCCGCCGCGAACCACGTTCGAACCGGTTGCCATCATTTTAAAGGCGCACATAATTCGCCACTGGCTATTCCCCATCAACAATTTAAGGTCTTTCTTAACCGATGATTCAGGTTGAATCTCGAACGTATAACGCTCTTTCGTTGTAAAGAAACACACGAACAGCAGCACTACGCCACAAATACCCAATACACACATCGCGCCGAAATAGCCGACCTGTTCATCCCCCTGGCCAATAATTTTTACCAACGGCAGGGCAATGCCGCTAATGGCTAATGAACCGGCAGCGGCCAGGAAAAAACGCCACGATTGTAAAGCATGGCGCTCTTTTGGGTCAGCGGTAATGGCACCGGGCATGGCACAATAGGGAACATTCACAAAGGTATAAACCAGCGTCAATAAAATATAGGTGACGCAGGCATAAATGATTTTGCCCTGAGCGGAGAAATCAGGCGTATAAAATGTTAATACGCAGACAATGCCAAACGGGATCGCTCCCCACAACAAATAGGGACGAAACTGGCCGTAGCGGGTACGCGTTCGGTCAACCATTAACCCCATTAATGGATCGGTTATCGCATCCAGCACGCGTGAAATCAGGAATAATGTGCCCATTACGCCTGCCGACAAACCAAAAACATCGGTATAAAAGTAGGCCAGTAAAAACATCGTGGCCTGCCAGACGAAACCGCAGGCGGTGTCCCCCAGTCCATAACCAATTTTATCTTTCATTGTTAACTGCATTTCTACCTCCAGAGAATATGAGAGAAATACGTTCCGAATGACCGGGACCTACAAAATTAAATATCTGAACGTGAACTTTGTGAGGAATACACCCTTTATCCGTATGCTTACCAGATGATGCTTACGAGGAAGATTGTAGAGAGGGATTCGATGAGACAACAATTGTCATATTTGCTTTAGCGGTTATGTATTTTAACTTCTGTGATAACGATGCACTTTTCAAGAAAATAAAAAAAAGACATCCTCCCGTGAAGGATAATATATTTCAGGACAATATTATTCGTCGCCGAAAATAGTGTTCCGGCGACTGATTAATTAATTTTAATTATTCAAAGCCCAAGTGCTTTTTTCCCAGCGTTAATCACCTCAATAATTTTATCCGTATCGTAGATGCACCCTTTCCAGGTTCCACCGCTTACCGCCTGCAATGCAGCCCACAGTCGGGTGTCGTCAGGCAGATAGTCATGGGGTTTCAGGTCGGGATGTAACTCGCGCTCCGCCAGAACTGTCGCGCCCTCTTCCGGTGTCAGTCGTGCTTGTGCGCTGCCGATAAAGTTCACGCTTCCTTTCAATGACAAGCGATCGACCACAATTTCAATCACATCCCCCGTGCGCAATTTGCCGATCGGCCCTCCCGCGAGCGCTTCCGGCGCAACGTGCCCCAGGCAAGCGCCGGTGGATACGCCGGAAAAACGGGCATCGGTAATGAGCGATACGGTTTTCCCCCATGAGATATGCTTCAGCGCCGAAGTGAGCTGGTAAGTCTCCTCCATGCCAGTGCCGGATGGCCCACCGCCGATAATCACCATGATATCGCCCTGCTGGATCTGCCCCTGTTTGATGGCTTTGATCGCCGCCTCTTCCGAGACAAATACGCGCGCCTTGCCCGTATGGCGATAAACACCGTCATCATCCACCACAGACGAGTCGATCGCCGTCGCTTTGATCACTGACCCTTCTGGTGCGATATTACCCACCGGGAACGCCACCGTGGAGGTCATCCCTTTGGCTTTTGCCCCTTCCGGCGACAGGATCACGTCATCAGGATCCACACCGTCCTGATCGCGCAGGCACTGACGGAATTTCGCCCGACGTTCAGCGTGCTCCCACCAGTCGAGGTTTTCACCGAGTGTTTGCCCGGTTACCGTCATCACATCTTCATGCAGTAGTCCCAGTCGACGCAGGTGCAGCATCACCTCCGGCACGCCCCCCGCCAGGAATGCACGCACCGTCGGGTGATAATCCGGGCCGTTGGGCAACACGCTGACCAGGCGCGGCACTTTGCGGTTGATCGCGCTCCACTGCGCCACATCCGGCAGGCGGCATCTGGCGGCATGGGCGATCGCCGGTATATGCAGCAGCAGATTCGTCGAGCCTCCGAAGGCCGCATGCACCACCATCGCATTCTCTATCGCTTTGTCGGTGAGGATGTCGCGGGCAGTAATCCCTTTTTCATCCAGCGCCATCACTGCCCGCGCCGATTGACGCGCAATCTCCAGCCACACCTCCTGGCCCGACGGCGCCAGCGCTGAGTGCGGCAGCGCCAGTCCTAACGCTTCCGCCACTACCTGTGATGTCCCTGCGGTCCCCAGGAACTGGCATCCGCCGCCGGGCGACGCGCAGGCGCGACACCCCAGTTCGGATGCCTCTTTCAAACTCAACTCATTATTAGCGTAACGAGCACCGATGGTTTGTACCTTTCCGGCATCTTCGCCGAAGGTGGGCGGTAATGTCGCCCCGCCCGGTACGAGGATCACCGGCAGATCGTGCATTGACGCCAGCGCAATCATCGTTGCGGGCAACCCCTTATCACAGGTCGCCACGCCAATGACCGCCCGCCGTGTCGGTAGCGAACGAATCAAACGGCGAAAGACAATCGCCGCGTCGTTACGATAAGGCAGCGAATCAAACATGCCGTGCGTCCCCTGCGAACGACCGTCACACGGATCGCTGACAAATGCCGCGAAAGGAATGCCACTGAGACGGGTAATTTCCTTCGCCGCCGCCGACATTTGCAGGCCAATCTCCCAGTGCCCAGTGTGATAACCGAGAGCAATAGGGCGGCCATCTGAGTGGCGAATACCACCCTGCGTGCCAATCAATAACACTTCTCTGCCCGTGAGTTTGTTAGCATCCCAGCCCATTCCGGCATTTTGCGTCATGCCGAAAAGGTTACCGCTGGGAGACTCCAGTAACATTTGCGGCGTCAGCGGCAATGCCCCC
Organism: Citrobacter sp. Ca225; assembly: GCF_030337175.1. Classification (NCBI taxonomy): domain Bacteria; kingdom Pseudomonadati; phylum Pseudomonadota; class Gammaproteobacteria; order Enterobacterales; family Enterobacteriaceae; genus Citrobacter; species Citrobacter sp. Ca225. The sequence goes on from NZ_JAOWCD010000066.1 coordinate 11,573, forward strand.
TGGGGGCCGGCAGCGTGGGTTTTCACCGCATAGAACGGTTCATCCTGCGGCGTAAAAATGGTGTTGATAGACATTGTCTCACTCTCCCGAGCGTCGGGGTTCAGGTCGCTCCATTATTGTTCTACATTATAGAACAACGTTCTTATTTATAGATTCACTGTAATGCAGGCCATGCGTAGAGGTAAATCAGAGAGAGGAGCAGGCTGTGCGTTTTTTAGCCTTGATCACAAAACGGTAAGCAACGAAATGTAACGAGAAGGTTACGCTAACGAAATGGTCGGACAGCCACTGACTATCCGACCGTTGATGATCCCGAAAGCTAATACCCGGCAGGCTCAACCGGATGACTGTCACCCGGTATATGAGGCGATTTCACAAAGACCCCTTTCCACGGCACTTCCCCTTTGTTCACCAGAAAATGCGCTTCACCGGGATCGCAGTGCATCACATCCCCGGAGCCTAATGTGTAGGGTTCACCGTTCAGGTACAGCGTCACTTCGCCTGCCAGGGTATAAAAAATTTCACAGGCTTCGATGTGGCGATGGTTGGGAAAAGACTGACCGGGCTGGAGCATGACGACGCCCATGTCACATACCGGGCCACGAATGAGGTATTTCGGGCCACTGTCGCCAAAACGGTACTCATGCTGCGCTTCATTCGATTTAATCATGACGATCTCCTGTTATAAACCCGGCGCTTTCCACAAAGAGGTCGTCAACCCGTGATCGACCAGACCTAACTGTTCCTGATATACCGCCTGCCATTTCTCGCGCGATTCCCGATAAAGCGCATGTTTCTCCTTGTCCGGAACATGCTCCCGCTCCCAGCGCACCAGTCGTTCGCCCGTTTCAGCCATGGATGACCAAATCCCGGCCCCCACGCCAGCGGCAATCGCACAGCCCAGCGCCGTCGCCTCTTTGACGACCGGAACGTTGACCGTCAGCCCTGACACGTCTGCCAGAATCTGGCTCCAGAGTTTGCCCTTCGAGCCTCCCCCGGCAAACACCAGCGACGTGGGATGGATCCCGGTAAAATCGGCGATTTGCTGTAAATTGCAGGTCGACACAATGGCCGCATTCTCTTCCAGCGCGCGGAACAGCGTGGCCTTATTACATTTTTCCGGATCGATGGACAGGTTGATGAACGAAGGGGCGGCGTGATACCAGCTCTTGAAACGCATCCGGTCGGAGAAAATCGGCATCACGCCCCATGCCCCTGCCGGCACCCGGGAAGCCATCTCCTCCAGCAGTGTATAAGTGTCGACGCCCAGGCGCTCGGCGATCAGCTTTTCTTCGGCACAGAAGGCATCACGGAACCAGCGCATCGTCAGGCCGGTAAAAAAGCTGATCGATTCAGTTTGTACCATTCCCGGAATGACGTGCGGATTAACGCGTACGTTCATCTCAGGATCAACAATCGGCGCAGGTAAATTCACGACCTGCTGCCAGAATGTGCCACCCAGTACGGCGGTTTGCGCCGGACGAACAACCCCAAGGCCGAGACAGCCCAACTGCACATCCCCGCCGCCCACCACCACCGGCGTGCCGGCTTTCAGCCCGCACAGGGCTGCAGCCTGAGCCGTCACCCTACCCAGCAGCGTGCCGGTCTCTTTGACCGGCGAGAGAATATCCGACCGCAGTCCGGCCATTTGCAGTAGTGAGGGTTTCCAGTCGCGCGTTTTGAGATCCAGCAGGCCCGTGGTTCCGGCATTGGAAGGATCGACCGCCAGCTCGCCGCTGAGCATATAGGCCATCCAGTCGCTGATCATCGTGACCGTCGAGGCGCGACGATAGATGTCCGAACGATGGTGCGCCAGCCAGAGCAGACGCGGAATGGCACTCAACGCCAGCGTCTGGCCGGTGCTGCGATAGACTTCGCTTTCGAAAGTGTAGTCGTGGATCTCTTTAAGCTCGCTGACTTCCCGTGCCGCTCTGGCATCCACGTTGGCACAGGCCCAGACCGGCGTTCCCTCTGCGTCATAGACCACAATGCCTTCGCGCATCGAACAGGCGGAAACGGCAGCTATTGCTTCCGGCGCAATACCGGCGATATGCAGTGCCTGGCGAATGCAATCACAGGCCAGTTGCCAGTTTTTTCCCAGATCAAATTCCATCGAGCCGGGCACATCCGGTACGGCAAGGTGTCGCCATTCCGCTTGTCCCACCGCAATTTGTTTGCCTTCCAGGTCGAAAATCACGGCGCGGACGCTGCCAGTTCCGGCGTCCAGTGCCATCAGGTAATGTTCTGAGTCAGAGAGGGTACAGAGTCGGGCCATCGTTTTAGTCCTCGGCTTATTATATCTGTCAGGTCGTCAATGCTTTCTCCACGGTACAAACGGAAATTCTGTTACTCCCCTGCCGTACGCCTGCACGACAGATACGCATTACTGTCCGCTGACAATGGCGGCGGCAGTTTCCTGGTCGGTGACCAATGCGTTGATATAGCCCCCTTTCATCGCGGCGGCGATCGCTTCCGCTTTATTCACGCCCCCGGCGACGCCAATCACGGTCGGGATCGTCTTCAGGGTATTGAGGGTTAACCCAATCAGTTCATCGTGAATCTTCATCTCCGGGATCACCTGCCCTTCACCATCGAAGAAGTAACCCAGAATGTCGCCCACCGCGCCTTTGCGGCCAATCATCAGTTGTTCACCCTTCGTGATATAGCCTGAGCGAATAATGGTGGCCTCATCTTTCTGGTTGATAGCGCCGATACCGACAATGGCCGCATCGGCTGCCTGGGCGGCCAGCAGGACATCCTGGACGCTATTTTCATTTTTTAACGTCCGGGCAATCTCCGCAGAAGAGGCGCGAAGCGGCGCCGGAATAATACTGACCGGACAGGCCGCGTTGAGTTGTCCAATCCCGGTCATGTAAGGCCCCACGCCACCCGACAGCGTCACCAGGCGAATTTGCTGAGCAGAAATAAACCCGCTGAGCCGTTTTAAGGTATTCATGGTCGCTTCGCCGAAGCCCGCCGCCAGAATCTGCTGTGGCTGGAGTGACTCCATCAACATATGCGCAGCGCCGATCCCCAGGCGAACACATGCATCCGCGCCGGGAAGTCCCGGGATGACCCGCACATTATTCAGGTCAAAGTGACGACGTAATTCGGTTTCATATTCCAGACAGCCTTCAAAGCGAGAATTAATCTGTACGCGAATAATCCCGGACTGATGCCCCTTTTCCAGCAGGCGCGACACCTTAAGCCGCGTCAACCCCAGTCTGTTGCTGATGTCGCTTTGCGTCATACCGTCGTGGTAATAGAACCACGCAATACGTGCCACCAGCTCTTCTTCACACATCCCTTGCTCGGAAATCATCGGGTCATTAATAGTCATCATTCTGTCTTCACTTTGAACATATCGAATTTCTGAACACAATTGTTCATTCATTGGTCGTTAATAACTGTGATTAAACCCACAATTCAGTGGCTTTCGTTTGAACAAATTTAATATTGACGATCATTTTAGCATGAAACGTGATCTATTCGTCGGTTTTATGAGCAGTTAGGTCATAAGGTTATGAACAATTCGAATCGCACAATACATTTGTTCAACCTGATTCTACCCAGGCCGAACGGAGGTGGCATGCAAATGAGTCAAGAAAAGATCGCCCCACTACTCAGCGCGCAGTCTGTCTGCAAGCAGTATTCCGGCGTCAACGTCCTGAAAGGGATTGATTTTGTCTTACGCAAAGGCGAAGTCCATGCGCTCCTGGGCGGGAATGGCGCCGGGAAATCCACGCTGATGAAAATCATCGCCGGCATTACCCCTGCGGATAGCGGAATCATTGAGATTGAGGGAGCCCGCTGTACAAAACTGACGCCCATTCTGGCGCATCAGTTAGGCATCTACCTTGTCCCGCAAGAGCCTCTGCTCTTCCCCAGCCTGACGGTAAAGGAGAATATTCTCTTTGGTCTGCCCAAACACCAGAGCTCGGCGCAAAAAATGGCGGCGATGCTGACCGCGCTGGGCTGCCAGTTTGATATCAACAGCCCGGCGGGTTCACTGGATGTGGCCGACCGGCAAATGGTCGAAATCATGCGCGGGCTGATGCGCGATTCACGAATTTTGATCCTCGATGAACCCACCGCCTCACTGACGCCTGCGGAAACCGATCGTTTATTCAGCCGCCTGCGTGAATTGCTGAGCACTGGCGTAGGGATCGTCTTTATCTCCCACAAGCTGCCAGAGATACGCCAGATAGCGGATTACATTAGCGTGATGCGGGACGGCATCATTGCGCTATCCGGAAAAACGGCGGATCTGACCACTGACGAGATTATCCAGGCCATCACGCCTGCCTCACGCACCAACGCGCTGAGCGCGACGCAAAAACTGTGGCTGGAATTGCCCGGCAACCGTCCGCAGCACGAGGCGGGCACGCCGGTGTTGAGTCTTGAGAATGTGACCGGCGAAGGGTTTATGAACGTCAGTTTCGAGGTCCGCGCCGGGGAAATTTTAGGGCTGGCCGGTCTGGTCGGTGCCGGACGTACCGAACTTGCCGAAACGCTTTACGGGCTACGACCGCTACGGGCCGGAAGCATCGTACTCGGCGGCAAGGATATCTCCTCACTTTCCACCCGCGAACGTCTACAGCACGGTCTGGTGTATTTGCCGGAGGACCGGCAATCGTCAGGGCTGAATCTGGATGCCTCGCTGGCGTGGAATGTTTGCGCATTAACCCACAACCACAGCGGTTTCTGGGCTAATCCGGCCAAAGACAGCGCCACGCTCGAACGCTATCGCCGCGCGCTTAATATCAAGCTCAACGATCCTGAACAGCCTGCCCGCACGCTCTCTGGCGGTAATCAGCAAAAAATCCTGATCGCCAAATGCCTTGAAGCCTCGCCGCAGGTGCTGATCGTGGATGAGCCGACGCGCGGTGTGGACGTCTCGGCGCGTAATGACATCTATCAGTTGCTCCGCAGTATTGCCGCCCAGAACGTCGCGGTGCTGTTCATCTCTTCTGATCTGGAGGAGATAGAACAGATGGCCGATCGCGTTTACGTCATGCACCAGGGAGAAACGGGCAACGATGCTCTGCAAGGCGACGAGATTAATGTCGACACCATCATGCACGTGGCGTTCGGCGACCGCACGTCAGGGGCTACACCACATTCCGGGGAGGCGCCATGCTGAAATTTATCCAGAATAACCGCGAGGCCACCGCCCTGTTAGCCGTGCTGCTGCTGTTCGTGCTGCCAGGGATGCTGGACAGCCAGTACCTCAGCGTTCAGACGCTGACAATGATTTTCAGCAGCGCCCAAATCCTCATGCTGCTGGCGATGGGCGCAACGCTGGTGATGCTGACCCGCAACATCGACGTGTCGGTCGGCTCAATCACCGGGATGTGCGCGGTACTGCTGGGGCTGTTGCTGAACGCGGGATATCCCTTGCCGGTGGCCTGCGTGGCGACGCTGCTGCTGGGGCTGCTGGCAGGATTTATCAACGGCGTGCTGGTCGCCTGGCTGAAGATCCCGGCGATTGTCGCCACGCTGGGCACGCTTGGCTTGTATCGCGGCGTCATGCTGCTGTGGACGGGCGGTAAATGGATTGAAGGATTACCGGCACAACTTAAGCAACTCTCCGCCCCGGTTTTCCTCGGTATCTCCGCCATTGGCTGGCTGACCCTGCTGCTGATGTTGCTGATGGCCTGGCTGCTGGCAAAAACCGCTTTTGGTCGCTGTTTTTATGCCACCGGGGATAATTTACAGGGCGCGCGGCAACTGGGCGTGCGTACCGAAGCCATTCGGATTCTGGCCTTTTCGCTCAATGGCTGCATGGCAGCGCTGGCCGGGATCGTCTTTGCCTCACAGATTGGCTTTATCCCGAATCAGACGGGAACCGGGCTGGAAATGAAAGCCATTGCCGCCTGCGTGCTGGGAGGCATCAGCCTGCTGGGCGGTTCCGGGACGATCATTGGTGCCGTGCTCGGCGCCTATTTCCTGACGCAAATCGACAGCGTACTGGTCCTGCTGCGCATTCCGGCGTGGTGGAATGACTTTATTGCCGGTCTGGTCCTGCTGGCGGTGCTGGTATTTGACGGCCGGTTGCGCTGCGCGCTGGAACGCAATATCCGTCGGCAAAAATATGCCCGCTTCACGCCGCCGCCCCAACCGCGTCCGTCGGCAAAAAACACCGACTCTGTGCGCACTGCCAAAAAACGTGAGGTTGCCTGATGACTCGTTTACATCGTTACGGCTGGGAACTGGCGCTCGCCGCGCTACTGGTGATTGAAATTCTGGGATTCGGCGCCCTGAACCCACGCCTGTTGGATCTGAACGTCCTGCTGTTCAGCACCAGCGACTTTATCTGCATTGGCATTGTCGCCCTGCCTTTAACCATGGTGATCGTCAGCGGCGGGATCGACATCTCCTTTGGCTCGACGATGGGGTTGTGCGCCATCGCGCTGGGCGTGATGTTCCAGGGCGGCGTACCGCTGCCGCTGGCCATTATTCTGACGCTCGCGCTGGGCGCGCTGTGCGGACTGATCAACGCCGGACTGATTATCTACACCGGTGTGAACCCGCTGGTCATCACCCTGGGAACGTTATACCTGTTCGGCGGCAGCGCACTGCTGTTGTCGGGGATGGCGGGAGCGACCGGTTATGAAGGTATCGGCGGCTTCCCGCAGGGCTTCACCGATTTTGCCAATCTCGATGTGCTGGGTCTGCCCGTCCCCCTGATCTTCTTTCTCGTCAGCGTGATCTTTTTCTGGTTGCTGATGCACCGGACCCACGCCGGACGCAATGTCTTCCTGATTGGGCAGAGCCCCCGCGTGGCGCTGTATAGCGCTATCCCGGTGAACCGGACGCTGTACGCGCTGTACGCGATGACCGGCTTTGCGTCGGCGGTCGCGGCGGTGCTACTGGTCTCTTACTTCGGCTCTGCACGTTCCGATCTGGGCGCCTCTTTCCTGATGCCAGCCATTACAGCGGTCGTCCTGGGCGGCGCCAATATCTACGGCGGCTCCGGGTCAATTCTCGGTACCGCCATCGCCGCGCTGTTGGTGGGCTATCTGCAGCAGGGATTGCAGATGGCTGGCGTGCCCAATCAGGTATCCAGCGCCCTCTCCGGCGCATTGCTAATTGTCGTTGTCGTAGGTCGTTCTGTCAGCCTGCATCGTCAGCAAATCAAAGACTGGCTGGCGCGTCGTCGCGCTATCCGGCAGGCCTAAAACCCATTGCCATAAAGGAAAAGTACATGACTATTCAGAGCATTAAAAAAATTGCCGTAATCAGTACCCTTAGCCTGGCGGCGTTCACTCTCAACGCTTATGCCGCAGAGCGAATCGCGTTTATCCCAAAACTGGTTGGCGTGGGATTCTTTACCAGCGGCGGTAACGGCGCCCTCGAGGCAGGCAAAGAGCTGGGCGTCGATGTCACCTACGATGGCCCGACGGAGCCCAGCGTGTCCGGTCAGGTTCAGCTCATCAATAACTTCGTCAACCAGGGGTATAACGCCATTGTGGTGTCCGCCGTGTCGCCTGATGGCTTATGCCCGGCGTTAAAGCGTGCCATGCAGCGCGGCGTGAAGGTGCTGACCTGGGATTCTGACACCAAACCGGAATGCCGGTCGTACTACATCAACCAGGGCACTCCTGCCCAGTTAGGCGGCATGCTGGTCGATATGGCCGCAAATCAGGTCAAAAAAGAGAAAGCCAAAGTGGCCTTCTTCTACTCCAGTCCGACCGTGACCGATCAAAACCAGTGGGTAAAAGAAGCGAAAGACAAGATCGCCAAAGATCATCCTGGCTGGGAAGTCGTCACCACGCAGTTTGGTTATAACGACGCCACCAAATCGCTGCAAACCGCAGAAGGCATTATTAAGGCTTATGCCGATCTCGACGCCATCATCGCGCCGGATGCCAACGCCCTTCCCGCCGCCGCTCAGGCTGCTGAAAACCTGAAAAACACCAGCGTGGCGATTGTCGGCTTCAGCACGCCAAACGTGATGCGCCCTTATGTTGAGCGCGGCACGGTGAAAGAGTTTGGCCTCTGGGACGTGGTCCAGCAGGGCAAGATCTCCGTGTACGTGGCTGACGCGCTGCTGAAAAAAGGCGACATGAATACCGGCGACAAGCTGGACATTCCGGGCGTGGGCCAGGTTGAAGTCTCGCCGAACAGCGTACAGGGCTACAGCTATGAGGCGAAAGGCAACGGCATTGTGCTGCTGCCTGAGCGCGTGGTGTTCACCAAAGAGAATATCGATAAGTACGATTTTTGAGTTTCATTCCTTAACCGTGGAGTAAAAAATGGCTGATTTAGATGACATCAAAGATGGTAAGGATTTCCATACCGATACGCCGCAACGCAATACCCCATTCACATTAAAGGGGTGCGGCGCACTTGACTGGGGGATGCAGTCCCGACTATCGCGCATTTTTAATCCTGAGACGGGAAGAACGGTCATGCTCGCGTTTGACCACGGCTATTTTCAGGGGCCGACGACGGGACTGGAACGTATCGATATCAATATCGCCCCCCTGTTCCCGCTCGCCGATGTGCTGATGTGCACACGCGGTATCCTGCGCAGTGTGGTACCGCCCGCCACCAACAAACCGGTAGTCCTGCGCGCCTCGGGCGCTAACTCGATTCTCACCGAGTTAAGCAATGAGGCGGTTGCGCTCTCCATCGATGACGCGGTTCGTCTCAACAGCTGCGCCGTGGCGGCACAGGTGTATATCGGCAGTGAGTATGAGCACCAGTCGATCAAAAATATCATTCAGTTGATTGATGCCGGTATCAAGGTCGGCATGCCGACGATGGCGGTAACTGGCGTGGGGAAAGACATGGTGCGCGATCAGCGCTACTTCTCGCTCGCCACGCGTATCGCCGCAGAGATGGGCGCGCAGATCATCAAAACCTACTACGTCGATAAAGGTTTTGAGCGCATCGCCGCAGGCTGCCCGGTTCCGATTGTTATCGCCGGTGGTAAAAAATTACCGGAACGCGAAGCGCTTGAGATGTGCTGGCAGGCCATCGACCAGGGCGCATCCGGTGTCGATATGGGACGTAACATCTTCCAGTCCGAACACCCTGTCGCCATGATGAAGGCCGTCCACGCGGTGGTACATCGTAATGAAACCGCAGACCGCGCGTATGAACTCTATCTGAGCGAGAAAAACTAAGAAGTCATGGGCCTGCCAGGCGGGCCCATGCGTTTCAAGGAGAACAGTATGCATGTCACTCTGGTGGAAATTAACGTCCACGACGATAAAGTCGATGAATTTATCGACGTCTTTCGCCTCAATCATCTGGGATCGGTGCGTGAAGAGGGAAATCTCCGCTTCGACGTGTTACAGGATCCGGAAGTGAAAAGCCGCTTTTATATTTATGAAGCCTATAAGGATGAAGCCGCCGTTGCGTTCCATAAAACCACGCCCCACTACCTTGCCTGCGTGGAAAAACTGGAATCGCTGATGAGCTGCCCCCGAAAAAAACGCGTCTTCAATGGATTGATGCCATAAGGATCTCAAAATGAACCGTCCCTTTTCCGGGTTGAATCGCGCAGAGTGCGTCTCGTTAATGAAGCGTTACCCGTTAAGCATCGGTATTCTTGCCGGTCAGTGGCTCAAACTCGGTGAGTACCTGCAAACGCTTCGCGCGCTTGAACAACCCGTTCTTCACCTGGATCTGATGGACGGGCATTTTTGCCCTCAGTTCACCGTCGGTCCCTGGGCTATCACGCAATTACCAGCGCAGATAATTAAGGATGTTCACCTGATGGTGGATAATCCCTGGCCCGTCGTGCAGGCAAGCGTAAAGGCGGGAGCACACTGCGTCACGTTGCAGGTAGAAAACTCGCCGCATCTGCACCATATGCTCCACTGGCTGGGTGAGCAAAATGCGGAAGTCTCCGGCGGCACAATGCCGGTGTTGCGAGGGGTCAGTCTGTGCCCGGCGACACCGCTGGAACACATTCTGCCGGTCATTGAAGACGTTGAAATCGTACAAATTTTGGCGGTCAATCCGGGCTACGGGAGCAAGCTCAGCAAGCCTGCCTTACTCAGGCGCATCGCTCAGGTTGTTGCATTACTCAATGCGTCCGGGAAGCGGGATTCCATTCTGCTGGCCGTCGACGGTTCGCTAGCACTGGAAGAACTGCCGGAGATAATCGCCAGCGGCGTCGATCGCGTAGTATCCGGCAGCGCCCTCTTCAAAAACGATGCGTTGAATGAAAACATCACTCACTGGCTAATGACGATACATTCAGCAAAGGGGTGATGAGGGGGTCTGCTGGATGGGGCATTTTTGGGCAGTACCTTGATGAATTCGGTGAAGTTCGTAGACATGGATGAGGATGGTTATGATTGAAAGAGAAATCTTGCGTGGCGCGGATTTAAGGTACAAAAACTGCTTTTGAGGGCTTTATATTTAGATTTGGTGCGAAGGCCGGACTCGCCTTTCAATTTTAATCAACTGAATTACAAGTGATTAATTGTTAATGTATTGATGTTATATACTCAGTTATATACTCAACTATTTTCTTTCAAAAATCAGCGCTTAACGCAGCACATAAACCAACTCAAAGATGGCGCTGTGATTATACCCGATTGCATCATTTCAGCCTGGGGCGTTTTTTATTATCGGGAGGTAGCATCTCCGGGTAATATTTCGGTCGGTTAAAACTTCGACTTCAGTTTGCATGGTATTTTTTCCGTAAAAAAGTAAACGCACCCACCAGTACCAGCAGGCGCATTATGCAATGAGTAAACAAGGAACAAAGATCAGCGGTGTAAATCGGGAGATAGTTCGCAATATTCACAACGCAGAGTTATTACTGTTTATTCGTAACAAACCAGTTGCCTGTCGTGCCCGCAGAATATCTACAGCCCGAAGATATGGGGACTGCTCTTGCCAGCTAAATCCTTTGCGATCGATACGAACCAATTCATATTTCTCCACCAAAAAGTTAACGGCATTAGCCAGAGTAATTCCGGCATCGATATGTTCCTGTATAACCGTTTCATCACTGAACGGCGTATCGTTTAGCGTAAGACCATAGTGCTGTTTCAGCAGGCGTGTCAGTAACATTTGCCAGACTGCCACGGGCGACAGACATAGCGTCGCCGCCTGCGGAGTTGTTGCAGGTAGAGTTTTCATATTTGCTCTTGTGAAAGTAGTTAACTATGAGTGGGGTAAATGGCGATGTATACGTAGCCGTAACTGCCAAGGGTATCGGCTTCGCAGGTGAAACCATCGTGGTACAGGGTGACACAGTGGGCATGGCGAGGATTCATTTCACCAGTGGTCAGCATCGATTCCATCTGACTGATAAAATGCGGAAATGCCACATCCAGCTTAAGACATTCTGCTTCGCTGAACTTACCGGTGATACTGACCCGGTCAGCCAGATAGTGCACCCGGTTGCCCTCCTGCACCAGACGTGCTCCCTGGCGCGGAGTGATATCCCGCTGCAGGCCCCATGTCGTGTTGCTCATTTATAACCTCTTTATTGTCAGTTCAGGGTGATACTCATCAGACAGACATAAGGCCCGTTGCGGTCCTGGCGGCGTTCGGCGTATACCGCCAGCACGCCGGGAATGTCAGAAACGACCTTACCGGTGTAATGACAGACACTGCCGTGCCACTGGTATCTGCCGGTGCAGTATTGAAAAATGCGGAGGCCGGATGCTGATGGTAAATCTTCATCGCCCGGCGTTTACTGATAATTTTCATGTAATACCTCAAAGCAGACCGTGTTCAGCGAACGACAATATCTGCGTGCCACCGACAATGAGATGGTCAGGCACACGGATATCAACGAGCTGAAGCGCCTGCACCAGACGCTGCGTGATGGTCTTATCTGCCTGGCTGGGCGAGGTGTCGCCAGAAGGGTGGTTATGCGCCAGTATCACTGCTGCTGCATTGAAATGCAGGGCGCGTTTGACCACCTCACGGGGATGAACCTCCGTGCTGCTGATGGAACCGGCAAACAGGGTTTCGTGGGCAATCAACTGGTTCTGCTGATTGAGATAAAGCACCATAAACTCTTCGCGTTCCAGTCCCGCCATTTTCAGTTTCAGCCAGTCACGGGCAGCCTGAGTGGAGGTGAATGCCACGCCTGTTTCGCGCAGGTGCCGGTCAAGCAGCGTTAAAGCGCGTTTTACCGTGCGTTGTGCGGTCAGTGGAAGTACCGGTGTCTGTGGGATGAGTGACTGTTCCATCATAAGTATCCTTAATCAATAATGCGCAAAATGGCGCTGGATTCAGGGTGCTGCAGAGCGTAATCCCGCAGGCGGTAATAGTGCTCCGTCATGGCATCGCATTCGGTGCGACAGGCGTGGTGGCTGTATTCAATCAGGCAAACCGCGATACCTGCGGCTTCCACGCTCATTTCCGCACCATTACCGCTCATGCTGTTGAACAGGTGCCATTTATCACCACCGTCAGCATCAGGGGCCATAAACGCGCCACCATTGCTGAGTGTGTAAAAGGACCAGATACCTCCGCTGTACTCATCACAAAAGCGGTCCATCCAGGCGAAAATACGGGGTTCCAGCGTGATCCACTGCGGGATAGCGCCAAAGTACAGCGGCCAGAAATCGAGACGTTGTTCGTCAGGTACTGGTATTGCAGTGAGGTCAAATTGAGGTTCATTAGCGGGCATCAATTCGCATTGCGTTTGTGTCGTCATGGATATTCTCCGTCAATAAAAACGCCAGCGACGATGGCTGGCGTATGGGAAATCAAGGACATGCAGGGATGATAAATGGGTGTGGTCAGGAGGAGGATGCTCTGAGGATGCCTGACTTGCGGATATAACGATTAAGCCCTTCACCGACATCAGGTTCAAAGCACCACGCCCGCCAGACAATTCGACCTTCAGAGTAACGAACCACCAGGCGGAAGTCGCTACCCTGGTCGTCTTCAATGCTGATGTTGTGATACCGACGGGTAACCGCTTCAGTCTGCTGTCGGGTGAAAGGTCCCGGTGGCAAGCATATGAGATTCAGACATTCGGTGTACCTTAAAAGCAAACGCCCCTGACGCAGACGCGTCAGGGGCTATGGGAGTATGCAGCAGGTGTGGGGTGATTATCAGAAACCCGTCTGCACCTTATAAAGGCGCAGAGTTTTGCTGCCACGGACAATCTTCACATACAGGGCATTATCTTTTGCGCCACGAACAAACCCGGCCTTCACATCCCCTTTGCAGTTGCCACCGTCATAAGGGATGTTAAGTCCGGTGTTAAATACCAGGTCAATAATCCCGAAACTTAAATCTTCACAGGCTGGACCGGGCAAATCCTGAATCAGGGCAAATTTATGGTCGTCGCTGACATCGGCCAGTGAGCACATGGAGGTGTTGATGTCGTTTCCCTGGCACCAGTACTCCTGACCGGGATTGTCTTTATCCATCAGGCTTGCCGGAAGCTGAGCAGCACCAGCACTGAATGCGGCAAGTAACAGAATGAGGGCGGGTACAGTAGAGGTCATTATTTTCAGCATGGTTTTCTTCCTGAATTAATCCAGCCCGCTGTCGGGCAAAATGAGGGAGGTTGGTATCGGGTTTTATCAGAAGCGCCGGTAGCGAAACAACTCTTTGCCCTGGTAAAGTGCCACCAGGTCGTCATATTCCGGCTTCTTCTGGTTGGGCTTAAAGGTCACTACCGTGCCCGGACGGCACAGATCTTTTACGGTGAGACCGAATTTCTTATCCGGAGTAATAGTGAATCCCTTCGACACATCGTTGCGCATGATAGTTATCCAGCCCCACAGGCCACCTTCGCAGTCTTTAAAGGGGGCTGAACGAACTGTTACCATCCCACCCAGGCGGTCAACAGACATGGCTTCGCATTTTCCGGTAACCTGACGATGCGCATCACACCAGAAAATATTCCCGTTGTTGTCATTGACGACTGCAGGTAGCGTCCGGTTATAGGGCTGGGCCTGAGCCCCTGCACAGAGCAGAAGGCTGCCGGTAATGCCCAGTATTTTAATCAGTGTTTTCATTACGTTGGTCCTTAACAGAGAAAGTATCAGGTAGCGGTGATTCAGGCCCAGACGGTCAGGGCCAGCATCACAAGCCATACCCAGAAGTAAGCCGGTTTCTGACCGAGGTTTTTCGCCCGACGCCACAAATAGAACGGCACCAGCCAGGCCAGTTTGCCGAACATGGTGGTATCCACTCCGGCCTTACGCAGGCGTCGTTCATCGAGATACCCCAGAGCGATATTGAGCAGCAGCGTGATAAACCAGTACTGCCCGCCCGAGACAGCCTCATATGCCTCGTCAAAAGACATTCCGTTCAGCCCTGCAGTCCACAGCTCGAGCGCATAACCAATGAAGGGAGCAAATGCCAGCGTCCATACCACTCCGCCCGGAATGCGACTCCCCGGCAGCGCTGGTGGTGTGGTGCTGTGGAGCAGCGCCGAAGCCAGCGGGGTAGCGGAGACCGGTTGCCAGTCCAGCATGCCCTGTCGCCACACCAGCGTGGCAGCGGTGAGTTCACCGCGCTTAATCAGGCCTGTGATGTCGTCTTCGGTCACATTGTCGTGACGTATGCCATTTTTCTCGTAATGCCAGGTCATTGTTTTTCCTTCTTAACAGAGGTAATTAAATCAGTGTGTTGCCCTGCTCCTCCTCAGAGGGTCCAGGAGACAGGACTTCGCGAATACAGCTGAAGTGCGGAAGAGCCCGGATAAAGCCCGTCTGTGTGGTTAACTGGCTGAGACGTTTTCGCGGGGTAAAAGTGGTGTTCAGGACTGTCACCGCATGGATGGTCGCCAGAGGATGCACGGTGATATACCCGTTAAGTTCACCAGTGAGATACCAGCAGCCGTCGAGTGATATCAGGCGGTACGGGGCCAGCCCGTTACAGCGCTCTCCCTCGGCCAACAGCAGCACCCGCTGGCAGGCGGTTATGGCACTGACGAGACGGTAGAACACCAGTGAGATGGCCGGGGACACAGACTGTGGCGGCTGCCATACCAGACACGGCATCCCTCCTGCAGTGAGCAGCATGCCCGCCAGACGCCGGTCCAGCCCCGGAAAAATATCGGCCAGTCCTGCCCGGTGAGCAAAGGTCAGCGCATCCAGCTCGCCCTGTACGCCTCCACCGGTACTGCGCAGGCGGCATTGCCCCCGTCGATACTCAAGGTCGAGGTACATCAGCCGTTCGCGAAAATCCCGTCGCAGGGTACGGACTGAAACACCAAACTCTGCAGCCAGCCGCGCCATGTTCAGCGTTTCACCGGCAACCAGGCGGCTGATTATCAGTGACAGCCTGACAGCCAGCCGGTCGTGACGGCGCTCTGCCTGTGTCATCTCGAATCTCCGTAATAGTTAACTGACTGAATATGAAATGATTCTAAAGAAGGGGGCGGACAGGGTATGGACATGGAATGAACTATTTTTTATCTGCCTCCGGAAGCAGGCCCGACGCGGCACACCGTGAAATACGGTGAAAAAACGCTCAATCCAATGGAGGCAAAACGGACAGGGAGTGTCCTTTCCTAACATCCTGATAACAAGCTCAGGACTGAAACCCACTCAGCATCGCTTCCGCCATTACCCACAGCGCCCGGTTGAGCTTCACATCGCCGTCGATACCGCGCACTGCGCGGGTATGCGTTCGCCCACCTTTTGCACTCCGGCCACTAAGCCCGCCTTTAATCAGGTTCTCCTGAATACGCTGGTATGTGGTCCACAGATCATTGCTCTCATCCTGCCAACGGCGTGGGGAGAGTATCTGAGGTGCTGTCACCGGCTGGTGGTCCTCACCAAAACGGTACGTCAGTGCAGCCTGTGCCAGAGCCTGTTGTGCAGGTGGCGGCAGCATCAGCGACTGCATGGCATCCCGCTTCTCTTCCACACGGTCAAAAATACCCAGCACTTCATACGCCCCTTCAATCACCTGACTCACCACATCCCCTTTGTGCGGCACCCGCACCTCGCCAAACGACTCACCGCAGACGAGTCCGTTCTGGCATACCGCACGAAATAATCCCGGCAGCATCTGATACGAGCTGGAGCCATCATGGGAGTTGAGCAGAATAATTTCCGGGACCTGCTTGCCGGTAATTTGCCCCTCCCTACGCAGGCGCAGCATATGCTTTGTATGCTCGCGACGCCCAGGGTCACGAACACGGGTCTGGCAGGCAAAGAAAGGCTGGAAACCTTCCCGCTGTAAGCTCTCGAGAAGAGAGATGGTGGGTATATATGTATATCGTTCGCTGCGGGATTCATGTTTGTCTTCGCTAAAAACGCTAGGTACCACACGAAACAGCTCTTCACGGGTTAACGGACGGTCACGACGAATAAGGTTTGCTGCGCCAAAGCGCGAAGCCAGACGGGTCATAAGCAGACTCCTCATGATGGAAGAATAAAAACAAAAAGCCCTGTCGCATAATCGCGACAGGGCTGAGGAAATAATGGGTTAGCAGGAGCGATTCAGAAGAAGAAGTTCCAGACTGTACGAGCGACCGATACCACGATGTCGCGTACAGACTGGATGACTGTCCGAACCGGAGCTGGTATCAGGGGCATGGAACTTACTGCGTCTAGTACCGAGCCGACCGTTTCACCAAAATCGTCACGGGCTTTTTTATTAACGGCATCGGTACGAAGTGGAGCACTAAGCTGTACCGCCACCGGACTACTGGCCTCGCGTGGCAGGCAACGAATCATCCGTTCAACCATCACCCGCAGCCCCCACTGCAAACGTACCGACACCGCGCAGACAGGGTTTACAGGTTGGAAGAGTTCATGCAACTGGCAGATTTTACGGCTGATATTTTGTTTCTGTTCCGTGGATAAGTGTTTCCCGCAGCTGGTGGGCTCAGCCTTATCGGCCTGACTGATAACAAACAGAACCTTATGCCGGTAAGACTCACCGATCACCTGATGGTAAAAATGTTCATCCACCGCCAGCGCCCGATCATCACCCTTAATCAACCACAGCACTAGGTCCAGTTGGGGAAGCTGTTCGTGATACAGTGCAGTGTATTCAGCATCGCGTAAGCTACTTTCCCCCACGCCAGGTAGATCAACAAGGGTCATAACGCGCTCGCCTACTTGCAGGCTAAACCGCAAGGGGTCGCGTGTGCAGGCGACCACATCACTGACCGGTGATATATCTCCGGCAAACAGGGCATTGCACAGACTACTCTTTCCCGCCCCGGTTTTACCCATGATGCCGATCACCGGTTCATAGCAGGTTAGCTGTTTTATCTGCTGCAGAATACGATCCGATATCCAGTGCGGTAACTCAGAAAGTGAGTTATGTATTGGCTGGAAGCCTTCAGAATATTTCATTACTGCTCCTTTAAAAATAGAAACAAAAACGGCAGAACTGTGAGATCCTGCCGTTAATTTGATATACTCAAGGAGATGATATATATCTGAAAATTTCTGGATTGATGGATGGACATTAGCCGGTTAAATCCAAAATCAGCCAAGAATATTATTTTTAATCTTTATTTACGATTCTAACATATTCATTGTCAATAAGTCTCACTAGTATTTCCATTTCTGACTCACCATATCCCTCCGATAACTTAGCCAGTTTTTTCTTTGATTTTGCTGGCAATGTCGCAAGGTCAATAGCCTTTTTCGGCTGCATCCTTCTAACTTGCTGGGCCCAGGCTTTCTCAAGCTCAGTCATTAATATTTTCTTATGGCCTTGAGGTGATTGAGGAGACTCCATTAACTTCAGAAAGTGCTGATTTACTTTTTTACGTTTGCTTTTAAGCTCTTCAAGTTGTTCATTCGTCCAACCATTCCATAAATCAAAAGTCGCACAGATAAAATACCATCGTTGATAATTGTTAAGAGGATTTAGTGGGGGGGAAACTCCTTTGCTCTTCAGCGTATTCCATACCCAAATACATTGCTCTTCATTTTTAACATCCATCCACGAGAACGCTTCAGGAAAATCAGCATAGACAGCAGACCAGGCTTTATTTATTTTTTTCATTAAAGCAACGGGGTCATCTATTTTAGGGTTTAATAATGTCTCTGTAATGTATTCAAGGATATCTTCCACTCCAGCAAAATCAGACATAAAACCAGGAAAAAAAACGCCGTTGGCGGGTTTATTTTTTACAGTGGAAATATCAAATTTTCTTAGAAGCTCATCTAAGTCTATCTCAGGGGATTCTCGCCTGTTGGAATGTGACAGCAGCAAACTGTTTTTTTCATCTGCTTTCGTGGTCTTTGATTCAGATTTTTGAAGAGAATCTAAATCGGTGTTGGTCGTCATTCCCCCAATAACAGGCCAGTCATCTCGCGGATGACTGATCTTCATGGTAATCCTTTCTGTACCGAGAGCCTTTGCTGATAGAGGGTTAATATCATGTTCAGCTTTCGGTACTACCAACTGACCTCTTATTTTTTCGAAATAAAGAGCGAGGAAAAAAAAATAAAAAAAGGATGCCCGAGGCTCTTTACCTAACCATTTTAGCTTGTTTTTTAATCGCGCACGTTTTTCTGCAGCCTGCTTTTCAAGCCTAATCAGCTCTTTCGCAACACGTGCTTTTTCCCAATCATGGCTTCCTTCATCTGACTCTTTTTTGTTCATACTATCTCCAATCACATAGATTTTCAGTACTTTTATATACTAAAAAAGAAGACATAGAGTAGATAGAATGGAAAAAATCAACCTTAAATCACATAAAAAACAAACGAATTCCGTAGGAAAAACGTAGCATCGAAAAACAGTAAAAAATAAAATATCAATGAGTTACACAGAAAGAAAACTTTATGAATAAACGAAAAATCTGTCTGTACAAGCTGATTTCTCATCAGCCGAGCAAAAGTTAGGGAACGTTTCTTCATGATGCCAAGATTTAGATATGTAGAACCCAATGTTGTAGATACAAAATTTGACAGCATCTTAGGAAAGTCTGCGGGCGATCATCTCCCCTTTTTTTACGTGACTACCGGTACGTATGCCGGAGCGGGCAGCAGTCATTCATAAGCCGACTCCGGTACCCATTCAGCTACCGGAGAATCCAATTATGGCCAGTAAACCTTCCCTGTCTGAGGACCAGTTCGTCGATATGACTTTTATCACCCGCCTGCTGGGTGTCAGTGATAAATGGATTTACCAACTCATCAAAGATGGCATATTTCCAAAACCCATCAAACTGGGACGAAGTTCCCGCTGGTTGCAAAGTGAAGTCGAAGCCTGGCTGCAGGCCCGTATTGATGCATCCCGCCCTCAGCGCTAAACCCTTTCCCGTTCGTTAACCCAAACCAGTGCGTCATCTCGTATCCGCTTCTTGCGGAGGCATACGGCTGCATGTCAGTTACTCATTTAAGGAATATCAGAAATGAACAATTCGCCATTACTCAACCATTACCAGGTCTGGCTGGATGATTTTACCCGCGTCAGTCTATTACACGGTTTATGCCAGCAGCACATCACACAGTGGCACAGGCTGGCGATAACCGCCTGCCCGATGCCGGAGGGTAGCGTAACAGAAGTCGTCATTCCACATTGCCTGCTGCCAGTCACCCGCACCGACCAACTAGAATCCTGTTCTGCCGCCCCCGGTCTGACGAAACACACCGATTATTCCCTTCTGCCCGGCGTGCTGCTCAGCGAATGTTACCGGCTGGGGAAAAGCCGTCTGGCGGACCAGTTACAGATGTTATTCCGGCTGCATGTACAGCCAGGCATACGCCAGACGCTGACATTGCTGTGCTGGTGTGAACTGGTAACGGGCAAGGATATGAAGGAATGGTATGAGCTGCATCTGTCGCTTCCCGACACTCTGAAGCAATGGCTGGCAATAAAACAACGGACATACCGGGGCCTTAAGACTCTCACTGATGATTACATCCGTGTCACCCGGCCAGTGTGAGAGCCGGATCATGCAGATACCCAAACGCTATATTGCACAACGTAAAACAGGTGAGATTGTCGCAATCAGCCAGCTTAATTTGATTGATGACGAATGGTTATGCCACCATTACCGGTGCCCGTTGATTTTCCATCCCCCCACCAGAGCATCACCGCCCTAGTTCGAACACGGCATACTTCAGGGACAACCGGAAGCACTGCTGCAATGCCCTTATCTTGCTCTCGTCAATGGAAAGCCTTCAGCAGTGACGAAGCTACAGCGCTTTCTGGCACAACTCCCACCGGTCAATACGACCACCCGTTGGCAATGCAACATGTGCGGTTTGACGTATGGAGGCAGAAAAAAATGCCCTCAGTACGGAACAGGTATATACAGTCGAGAGGAATAAATAGGGCTTTAGGACCTAACTTATCGTCCGTATTATTTCCCATCGCAAAGGAACTACCCGGGGGAATATTAATTTCGGTTAATTAATATAATTAATACTCACTCCCTGTTTGTAATCAAGTAATCAACTACTGTCCGCAGCCAGTTCTATCTGCTGCCTGTAATCCACCTACAGTCGCTTGTTTTCCCTGTTATGGATTTCTCTTCAGCATCTCAATTCAATGCTGTGGTACTCAAACAGAAATACTGCGATGCCCGCTTCAGGGCATCGACACTATCCCACATATTAATTCAAAACTGATCCTGCTATCGGCGATCAGGAGATAACGCTATGAAAAATCGCAACTGGACATCGGACTGGTTTATGAAATCTGTCCTTGATATGCATATTAACGCAATGGTCAATCGCTATTCCTGTCTGAGGGTAATACGGCTGGATCTTTTCTATCAAAAAAATACCTTTAAATATCGCCACCCGGATCACCGCCAGTTGGAGCCTGACGTCCGTCAACTCATGGATATGATGATGAGTATGTCCGCAGTGGTGGGTTATTTCTGGGTAATTGAATGGACCGAGGATCACCTGTTCCATGCGCATGTGGCTTTCTGGCTGGATGGTAATAAGACTCAGAAGCCCTTTTTCTGGATGGAGAAGGCCGGGGCATGCTGGCGTGAAATCACGGAACATGACGGCTGTTACTATCGTTGTGAACATAAACCGAACTACGAATCCGATATCAATATACCGGTGCACTACAGCGATCCGGGAAGCATTACCAACATGCGCCAGGTACTGGAGTACATGACCAAGATTGAACAGAAGAATGATTTATTACTGTACGGGTGCAACGAAGTACCCGATCGCCCATTAACCGGACGTCCCCGAACCGGTACAGAGGAACGGATTATCTGAGCTTATTTACGTCATCTTCCCATCGTTTGAACCACCGCATCTCTTGTTAATTCTTATCCCTCACACTTAACACATATGGCGTCTGTCTGCCCTTGCGGGACGGCTTACGCCTGCGTGTTGTCTGACAGGAACCTGAAATATGTTTGCCAAATCTTTTATCGCTCTCGACGGTAACGGTCGCCTGACCGGTGCCCGTACTGCGCAAACTGCACTCTACGACCGCTACACCTGCCATTTTTGCAACAGCGCACTGCAATACCATCCTGAGTACGAAACTGAGCGTCCGTGGTTTGAGCACATCGAAGCGGGCCTTACCGATAATGGTCAGCAACATTGCCCTTATGTGAAACTTGATGCGGGTGAAAGTCAATTAACCAGACGGCTACAGCGCTTCCTCCCCAATGTTATCCCCAGAGTCAGTAAAGCCGACTGGCAGTGCACACAATGCAAGACCAATTACTATGGTGAACGATACTGCCTGATTTGTCGTACTGGAAACTTCAGCCTTCCAGCAACTGTGGCAACATGAGAATGCTGAGGTTTTTTCTTGTCGCCAATCTTTAAACCATTAAGTGGGAACCACGCGCAGCGATCAATGTTGGGCAGTGGCCGGCGATAACCCGCAATTTAGTTGCATACTCAGCCTGCACATAGGCTCACACTCGAAAACAGCCCGGATTAAGCTCGACCGGAATATTTTTGTCTATCAATAGAGTAGTGGTAACTAACTCAGAAATGCTAGGAAATCCTGGTTCTTATTGTTACTGTATAACAAAAAATGAGGTCACCATGAAAACTACGTTATACAAAGATTTCACCTTTGAAGCTGCACACCGTCTTCCCAATGTTCCGGAAGGCCATAAATGCGGCCGCTTACACGGCCACTCTTTTGTCGTGCGCCTTGAGATTACCGGTGAAGTGGATAAGCATACCGGTTGGATTATCGATTTTGCCGAACTAAAAGCAATTTTTAAACCGACTTTAGATAGGCTGGATCATTACTATCTCAATGACATTCCAGGCTTGGAAAACCCCACCAGCGAAGTGCTTGCTGAATGGATTTGGAATCAGATTAAGACACAACTCCCGATCCTTAGCGCAGTTGTCGTGAAAGAGACATGCTCCGCAGGCTGCATCTACCGTGGTGAATAACAATAAAGAATAGCAGAAGCTATTCCTTATTTGCTGTTTACCCCAGTGCACTGACGAAGGCGGCGATCATACTCGACGCCCCTTTACCTGAGGGATAGATTATCTCTTTGCGATAATCCGTCACGGTATAGAACGCCTGATGCTTTGAGCTGCCGCTGGCGAAGATAAAGTATTCAGCTTTTTCCGCCAGGTTCACCAGCGCCGGAGTAGCGACGTGATCGTGGTTGAGTTCCACTCGTAGCCCTGGATAAAGCTGAAGCAACGCCTCTTTCCCACGTCTTGCCGCCCCTTCCATCAGGCTATAAATCGCCAACGTTTTACCACTGAGATCGCGATGAAGCGAAGACGCTACACCCGGCGTATTATCCTCTTCCGGGAAAGCATGTCCCGCATGTTCGCCGAGATAGAGCCTTTCCACCAAGCGTGCAGAAAGTTGCATGCTGACATCCAGACGCTCCCAGCGCTGCTTGAGCAACTCCTGTAAGGTGACCCAGAAACCTAATCTGGCGGCATCGTCAGCCGTGACTTTATCATAAAGAAGTTCAGCAATATCAAGTGAGTAGCCCAAGGTTCTTACCGACAGGTTTTCAGAGCACAGCATTGCCACCGATTCAATTGCGGACGCATATTCCTCGCGGGTGAAGGTACCGGAAAGGAATTTATCCAGAATCATTCCACCGAGACGCACATCCTCCTCTGAGCGAATATCCTCAACGGCCAGCAGCATAAGCCAGTCCGGCCACAAGGAGGCAGATACCTGAACGTCATATTCTTCCAGCCAGTTCAGAAAGGTTGGCAGTACGTCTCGTAAAACTTTGCTCAACTGGGCGTTGGACTGCTGCTCCAGCAGCGCCTGCCACTGCGTTTCGTTGAAGGTTGACGGCGTCCAGTCCATGTAGTGAACGGTCGCCTGCTGGCGCAGTGATTCAAACCGTTCGGATTCCGTAGCCTGTTGTATATCTGCAAGCCAGCGGCTCCAGCCATAGTCTTGTGGTTCACAGCGTTTTTTCAGCGCCTGCCACGCCTCCCAGAGTTTGGGTATTTTTTGCAATGCCTGTCGTGTTGCTTCAGGCATCGCCGCCAGTTGTGCGTAGATCTCACTTTCGCGCTCAGCGTCCGCCAGTAGCGCTTCAAGTAACAAATCGGTCGCGTTTTCAAGGCTTATCAGCATGACAACCGGCGCCTGGATCAACGCCTGTTCTTCCGCTTCTATCGGCGCGGGCAGCGAACTTGCGCCTGTCACCCACCCCTCGACCTGCTGTATCCAGTCAGGATCTAATAGAGGCGACGCCGTTTGCCATTCGTCGATCCCCAGCAGCGCGGCCCCCATGGTCCACATTTGCCAGTCAGGCAGAAAACTCGCCTGATGAGCAAAGCGGGGCTTATGCTTGTACAGCTGCAATAAGCCCAGCACCAGTCGCCTTGCATCCTCACGCCTGTCCAGCGGGAAGTGCGCATCGCGGATGGCGTTAAGCATTAAATGGCCAGAGGATCGCAACAGCAGGCGCTGGATACGCTCCGGCACCCGACCGCGCAACAATACTTCCAGCCGAGGGTGGTTGAGAATCGAGTCCCATTTTGCCGAAGCCGCCATCCCCTGTAGCTCAAGAAACAGGAGATTAAGAGAAGAAAGCATCTGATTTCCGCGTAACTCTTCCAGATACTGTTCGGCAATCTTGCCATCGCGAGCGTGGCATGCTGTGTAGAAATCTCTGAGGATTCGTCCAGTTTGCCGACTGACCAGCGAATGTAAGACGGGTCTCTGATGATAAAGATCCATCACCATTTGCAGCATGGCGTAGACCCGTTTCATTCGGGCTATCTGCCATTCTTTTACCTGTTGCGGCGATCCATCCGGCACCGGTAAAAAGTCGAAGGTCAGAATTCCGTCCGGAGATTTATCCAGAAGCAACTGTTCCCCTGGATCGTTAGTGTGATAGAGGGATCTGATATCCGCATTAGTGTCGGCGGAACCCAGCGCCGCGGTCAAAATGCGCCGTAATTCGTCCAGGCTTCTCGCATTCTCTGCCAGAGCATAAAACACCGTTTTTCCCGTTCGCGTAGAAGGAACGATGCAGGGCATCCGTTGCGCAGCGGCCCGCTGAATCAGCGTGTTCATTTGTTGGATGCTATAACCGCCCTGCATCGCCCTGTCATAATCCAGATGTTTATCTTCAGCGTAAAAGTTTTTCAGCCAATCTGCACACATCAGAACGCTTCCTGTGATCCACTAAAAAGATACTGACTTTCAAATTCGGCCATCGCTTCACCGATCATATGCGAATCGCAGTTCAGTTCTACAAATTCTTCATTTCGATTGACGCCGCTCCGGGTAAAATTCATAGAGCCCTTCAGGAAGACGTTAGGCGTCAAAAAACCTTTTGTATGCAGCTGGTTACGCCATTCCAGACGAAAATTCGCAAAGCTGCTCAGGCGCTTTTCCAATGCTTTTACAAAGATACGGTTCATAGGGTCGTCGCGGGTCACCAGCGAAAGCGGCGCACCGTTATTCGCCGCACAGGCTAGCAGTTCAATGAAATCCATCTCCCGGCCTCCCCATGCAGGATCAATGCTGTCCCAATGGCCTGAGCGATTGTCCAGTAGTGGGAAGTTACTCACCCACGGCGAAACCAGCCAGATTGGCTCTGGCTGCATAATCAGAGCAACAAGCTGGGCGCTGAGGACTTCTCGCAACTGCCGTTGCCCTGCGGAGCCATGTAAAAAAATCTGCCGCTGTTTTGCTCGTCCGATCATTGCATCGCCTCCGCCAGTTCAATACGCAATATGAGCAAATCCTGCTCACGGCGGACTTCACCGAGACGCGGATACAGCAGCAGTCCCAAATGATCGATGGGTTCAATTTGCACGGTGGTAATGACCTGATGTAATTGATTTCGCTGCTGGCGAGTGAGGATCAGCTCCGCACGACCGCCTTTACGCAGCGCCGCATGCAAATGCCCAAGCCAGTCATCTTCAAGAGCAATCTTTTCGATTTGTTCGCTAAATAACGCGCCAGCAAGCAGACGCTCGGTTGTGACTTTGCGCGAGCAAAACATATTGTAAAAGCCGAGCTCAGCCTGGCGGATCGTGTAGCCACGCGGCCAGAGCAGGTTTTGGTTCCGGCACTGCGCGTTAAACACGACGGAAGCATCGGTTTCCACACTAAGCGCGTTCACCGCCAGCGCGTGTGCCATGGTGTTCATACTGAACTCAATACCCGCGCTCACTTCAAGCGACGACCAGTCCGACAGTAACTGATAAAGCTGGGTGTCTGTGTCATCGCTGCTGCCCGCCCGCAGAATCCGCGAGTACAGCACCGTGGTAAAGCTGTGGGAAAGGCGCAGACCGCGCTGTGAAAGCCGCAAATGCAGATTCTTGTTAGCCTCCCGCCGGGCGTCCATGTTGCTGGCTTCACGTACGGCTGAGATCGCCATACGAAGCGCCTCATCCGTTTGCAGCATCTGCAACACAGTTCGCAGATCGTAATCGATCTGCTCGTAGTCGCTGGCTGAAAGATTACGCACCAGCACATTGAGGAAGGAGACAGGATCTTCTGCCCACTTCTGCTGTAAACGAATCAGAATACCGCTACCGCCAGACTCCATTTCACAGAGCCAGATCTCCAGCCATTCTGCGCCCTTGTCGGGATCGCTCATCCAAAAGGAGTCTGTCACCACCGCCCGCTCATCAACGTCTGGAAGCAGCGTGCTTAGCGTTTGCTGCACACCCGCAGCCAAGGTATCCGCTAATACCTGGCGTGCCCATTCAACAAAACCGTCGATTTCAGCCAGGGGTTTCCAGAGCGCCTGCGCGCAGTTCAGCAGCAGTTGCTGTATTTCCGGTCGCTGAAGAAGTTTGTTGAGGCCAATCTGTAGCGCCTGGTCAGTGCCTGCTTCATTGTCGGTATCCGGCTGGAACAGGCTGGCCGGGATCTCTGCCAGCCTTTCTACCCCTCTTTCGGAGGCCATTTCTCGTAATGCCGACTCAACCGAGGAGTGAGCGCCGTTTGCCAGTGTCTCCGCAAGCTGAGCCATAAAACATTCAATGGCCCAGTCCGCGTTGAAGCTGTCAAATTCAAATTCCGGCGACTGTCTTACAAGATGTTGAAAATAAACGGGGCGCATGCCTCGCTGAATTTCTTCCTGATGCAGCAGACCAAGCACATCATCACAGGTGAGGTTAAAACGCAGGCGCATTGCATCCACCCATTGACGACTTCCTACGCCAACCTGTTCCTCGCCATTAACCCAGGTGAAATCAACGTGAGCCCGCTCCTTATTCCTGAACCGAAGCGACGCCTGCGATCCGGTAGAAAAGCGGACCAGTTCCAGCGGGGTCATATGCTGGTGGTTGTAGAACGTGACATCACTCAGCGTGTGCTTCCAGGGTCCCTTCGGCACCTCGTCTGGCGTAGCAATAGCGGGGTTAATGACGTTGAGTACCCATTGCAGTTGCGCATTACTTTTATCATTTATACGGCGAATGTCGGCCCGGGTGGTCATGACCTTCGACGGTTTAACAACCTTGATGGTTTTTCCCTGATAGTCAACTTCACACTCGTTTTGCCAGCTATCACCGAACGCATCGCTTATCTGGAAATCAACGAATTGCCGCCCTTCCCCAGCCATCGGCTCGTAGGATTGTGGCACCAGCCAGTCGGTACTTTTGTTCGATTTGACGGCATAGCGTTTAGAGAGTCGCCCAGGCGCAAATTCACGTATTCCCTGCCAGAAAGAGAGAGTTTCCCAGTGGTCTTCATCGTCAAATCCACGCTTCAGGCGAATGTCCAGTTCCGGCAAATTCAGCTCGCTAAACAGGTTCTGCGGGATGTATTCCGGGGCGGGTGAATTGCTCCGGTGCTGTTCGCCCTCGCCATTCGGCTGATTCGGGCGCAGTCCGGCCCACTCCACGCCGTTAACCGACCAGCGAGTTCTGAGGTTACGTAGTATGGTTGGGAGAAACTCAAACATGACCGAGCGCGGCGGGCTCCAGAGGATATTCTGCACCGCGTCGTCAGATAATTGCAGGGCGTCCTGAAGGTAGCGCGTCAACTCGTTCAGCCGTCTACCGCCGCTCAGAACCTCCTCAATCAGCTTGATAAGCGGGCCATACATTCGGTCATATTTCAGCTGATTATGTTCAACTTTTTTCAACATGCCCCAGAGGTCTTTGAACTGCCCGACTTTGCTGATCCAGTCGAGGGTCGCCATAGCTGCCTGCATTTTCTGCACGTGCTGGTTGCCCAGCGGGAGGCCCTGACGTTTGATCTCCGGGCTCATCAGCCCTTCATAACGCTGGAACTCGACGCGATCGCGGCCAAACTCGGAAAGCACTACCAGCATCCAAGGACGCATGCCCCGTGGACGTCCGGCACGACCTTTACGCTGTAAATAAGAGGCGACATCGTTAGGCGCTTTATGCTGAACAACAGCACCGACCAGCGGGTCGTTATATCCCACCTCGAGCGAAGAGGTAGCGACCACGACATCCGCTGATGCATCAACACCAGCATCCTGGCTCGACGTTCGGGAAATAGATTTGTTTTGCGCGAGGTCGTGACCAATCTCCATAGCCGCCTTCCAGTTCTGCCCCAGTTCGGTTTTAGACCGCTCAGGTGCAGTATCATCAAAGGGGCTGCGTAATACGGCCAACGGTGGGTGATCAATGCGCGACGCCCCTGGCCCCGTGACCCAGCCTTCGGCATCGCTGAGGTCATGGTACAGACGGTTGTTACCATCAAGAGTGTCGGTGAAGATGAAGGTTTTCTTACCCCACGTGCCTTTCGACTTATTCGCTTCACTATCCAACATGCGCGCCATCAGCATACTGGCCTGGATGGTGGTGGAGAGTAATGCCGTTTCAGAGACAGGATCGCCTCGCAGCGCCAGCAGGTACTCAGCCCCCTCTTCGATCATATCTTCCGCGTAGGGGTGGATCAGCGCAACCTGCTCTTCAGGTGCGCCCACCAGTTTGGCAAAGAAGTGCCGCGCGTCGGCAAGCGTTGCCGACAAGCCAACAAAATGCGGCAGGCAATCGGTGCGCTGCATCCAGCGCCGTAGCAACAGCGCAGTTTGAGCGCCGGTGGTTCCGCTGTAGGTATGGACCTCATCAAGCAGGACCAGCGTCGGGCCATAGCCCTCTCCGACGCCAAACAGATGATTACTCCAGGTGGAGTTCAACTGGAGATTCAGCATCTCCGTTGTGGTAAATAGAATATCCGGGGCATCGCCGCGATTTTGCTGCGCATCACGGGTGATCATGATTTCACTCTGATCCAATTGATGCTGGCACTGCGTAC
The DNA here is from genome assembly GCF_030337175.1 of Citrobacter sp. Ca225. NCBI lineage: Bacteria > Pseudomonadati > Pseudomonadota > Gammaproteobacteria > Enterobacterales > Enterobacteriaceae > Citrobacter > Citrobacter sp. Ca225. The sequence continues at coordinate 40,139 of NZ_JAOWCD010000066.1, forward strand.
AGGTGAGCACCTCTCGCGCGTCAAATATGTCCTCACGACGCCAAATCAATGCCCCTCCGCACGCTTGCTTAGGATGATGCGGGTGGGGATGCTGGCATTTCATCAACCCGAACGGCAGCCCAACCTTACCCTTAACGTCTTTCCTCGACCATTCCGCTTTCACTGGCGTATCGCCAAAAAAGGCGCCGATTCGAATTTTTCGTCCGGCCGCCGTGAGCATATAGTCGTCAAGCTTGCGGCACTGTGAAAAAGTTTCAGCAAACTGGTCCTTTAGCAGTTCTTTTCGCGGATAGATAGCGAGGATACGCACCTTGCGCTCAGGGTTGCTGCAAATCTCCTCGGCAAGACGGGTCAGCGCAGGCAGGTAAAACGACAGCGTTTTACCGCTACCGGTACCGGCACAAATAATGGTTCCGCTGGCCGTGTCGCTTTTCACCTTGTGATCCTGCCAGCACTGCATAATGCGTTCGGTAGATCGCACCTGAAAACCCGCCAGCAGGAAGGACTTATCTGACGCCAGCGCTTGGCGCATAATGTCACAAACGCGCTCGCTTAATTTCAGCTGCTTTTTCCAGCCAGTAATCAGCGTGGTCGGTTCGTAAATGCGATCGGGATAAGTGCGCGGCCGGCGAATAAAGCGATAGTCCGATACCAGCGTTTTGCTCTGGTCCAGCTTTTGCCCATGCATCCACTGGCGCAAGTTACGCAAGAGATGGACCGTCTCCCCCATTCGGGTTCGCCAGACAGGCATGCCGCTGAGGTGCGGCACTTGGATCAGCATGGCGGCGTCTAGCATCGCCAATTGTGTATTATCACATTCCTCATCGGTCGGAGTGCGTTTAAAAACAACGCCCAACTCTCTTCTGATGTGAGTCAGTAACTCTTCTTCACTGAAGAAGCCACCTGTGTCTCCCCACACCAGCAATGCATTTTCCTCTGCTTCAAGAGCGTCGAGGACGTGATGCAGCACAGCAGTAGTGATTTCACTCATCCCAGTAAACCTTTGCGCATCACATTGAATGAGTTCAGCATTTCTTTTTCCGTCAGCCAGCTAAGGACTTCAGGCGTCAGCAAAGTCAACGGTGCGCGATTGCTATTATTGAGCGCCTGGAAAAAATCAAGGACGCAGGCTGGCGCTTTAAAATCCATTTTGCCTTTTAACTCGACCATGTCATCACAGTACTGCTGTAGTTTTTTAATCACAATGGGATTAGCGGGCCCCATCATTTTCTGATGATTGAACCCATCAAGAGCCGTTCGGTACTCGTTGTAGATACGATTGAGCCCCAACGTCTTTTGCTGTTCAAGGAAGACAGTTTCCAGCATCTGTTGGCTTTCAAGATTGTGGATGAATGCCTGCCAGTTACTATCAATTTTATCTGCAAATTTCGACTGGACGGTCATCAGCGCATTGAGCGTCTCGCCTAATCCCCCTTTTTGCTGCGCCTCATCGGCCATATGCTGGTATTTTTCCGCAAATTCTTTCAGAGCGATTTCAGCGTCATAAATCGCCGCTTTTTCATGGCTATCAAGAGTGATTTGCGACAACGGTGAAGGCAGTTGAGTAATGACATCAAGCTGAGTTGCCGTCTCCTTTAAAGATGAAGCAACGTTGTGCAAATCGTCGCGAATTTGCCGGTACTTTTCGTAAACATTATCTTCTTGTTTCACCTGCTTCTTGAGTTGAAAATCCTTGCGAAGTTGGATGAGTTGCTGCTTAAGCGTGTTCATCGCTACCTCCTGCATTCTCTTTGAGGATCTGAAGATCCTGCATCATCTCCATCAGGACTCTGTCAATTTGCGCGCGACACTCACTGATTCGGTGACCACCTTTATCCTGGTTGTACCCCGTAATCGCACTAAAGGTTTGCTTACAAATCTTTTGCCACCGCTGCAGAGTATCTGTAAAACGCTTGAGTAATTTTCCATCTAAATCGCAAAGCAACTGCCACAAAGCAAGTGGTTCTTCTTTCTGCGTAATGCTTCGTAATTTGAGGATCATTGCCCACGTGCCACCTTCTTTTAAAGCACTTAGTTCTGCTTGCAGCGTACTGCAGTCCACCTCAGCATTAACCGGATAGTCACCTTCTTCACGTAACTCTTCCAACAACGATACGGCATCCTCGATAAGTTGAGCGAATGCCTCACTGTTTTCGCAATCGGAGAAATACGTGACCTCGGTCAGCGTTGACGCAATCTCTCTTACCGTTCTGTTCGCCGCCTGCTCTATCCTGCTGTCTGCTGGTTGTTTCAGGGCCTCCAGCACCATTTTCTGCACAATATCGCCTTCCAATGCATGATCGTTTGGGGCATAGAGATTTAGCCATTTCGACTTCACCTCCTCCCACTTATCAAGAGCGTCAGAGCGTACTTTGGCAATGCTCTCTGTGGCGGCAGATTTATGTTGGCCGATCAATGCCTCTTTGTTCATTAGCAATTGATTCAGCACCTCTTTGGAGGTCGCATTCGGTTTGATAATGCCAAGGGCCCGGGCCAACTGCAGATGTTCAGTCAGTATCATCCCCTGATTTTCACGCTTGCTGCGCAGGAGTTCAGTGAGAGCGTAGGGCACCCAACGGTCAGCAAAGGACTGTATAACCAGATAATCTTCCGCAGCTTTCGAATAAGTCCAGTCCGGACCATTTTTTTTGTCCATATAGAGCCCGAAACGTGCAAGGGCCATCGATACCTCAGTTATCCAGACTGACCGTTTCTTATACTCCGCCTCGGAGACAAAATTCACTACCTGTTTCAGCCTGTTACCGTGCGCATTTGGGACATTAATGTTAACGAAATTCCCACTGCGAATATCGGGCTTAGACTTCGCACCATACCAGTCAGCATTGGCGTGCTGGTCATAAATCATTGCCAGCGAGTTACGGATATATTTCGCCGTATCCTGATCGAGTAATACATCTTTCAGTATCCAGTCGGAAACGCTGGCCTCCATCTTGTAAACACGTGCTTCGAGGGGATCAACAGGCTCAACCGATTCTTGCGGAACAGGGTTTGGCTTCACCGTTTTCGCACTGACAGGCTCGATTTTTCGTCCAACCGTTGCAGCATTACCGGGGTTGATCGCGCCTTTCTCAGTCGACGCGAGTTCGTTTGCCAAATCATTGAGGCCAAAGCAGCGCACAACCGCAGGAGGCAATGCGGTAGCAAGGGCGGGACCATTGTCTGCCGGATATCCCCAAATAGCCGCGACGGTTTCAGAGCGGTCCTGCTCCGCCAACGTTTTTCGACTCAGCCAGGTTCGCAGCCCATGAGGTGCGGTAATGCCATCAAGTTGCGGAGGCGGAAACCGTCCTTCTTGTGCCATAACCCGATAGTTGAACAAGATGTTTAACAGGATTTTGTTAAGGATGATTCTGGGATTAAATTTTATGCCCTTATTACCATCGCCACAGTGAACATCCGCCAGCGCATGAATTGCGCGTTCATTAAAGGGAAAAAGCGCATAGCCCAGAGAGCTGTAGCCAAAAGCATCAATACCCTCAATGGCTTCAGCATGCTGATCCCAGTTTGGCACCCAGTTCGTATCGCTGGTACGTTTTTTCCAGAACTCGAGCAAAGACTTATCCCCAAAACGCGCGGCATTGATATAGCGACTGCAAAAGTCGACAATCCGCTGCCGCGTCTCTGAACGCTCACCTACAACCTCTTCGATCCGCCATTCACCTTTCGCACGGTCACGCATACCCTGGCGACGACGGTTATATCCCTGATAACCTTCAGTCGTCGCAAAGGCCGAGCACACCGGACAAAGCACTTCTTCACCATCGCGCGTCCCCTCACGCTCTAGGCTGTCGATAAGCACATCTTCAATAGCGGTGATCAGAGACATATCTTCCACCAGCACCATCAGGGTCATTCCCCGTTCATGCAATGCTTTTCGAATCTGTAGAAATAGATCGGAAAAGCTGCGCCCCCGGAAATTAAACAGCTGATTAAAAAGGGTTTGTGCTGCTTTACCGAGCACCAGGTTCAGAATATCAGCGGCTTCCTGCCGACCAGGTTCATGCGTATTGAGTCGCGTCCGACTGATATACGAACGCGTCGGAAGGCTCAGATCACTTAGGTGTATTTGGAAATCAAGATCGCTGGCTTTAAGTTGCTGTTCACCCTCTTCAAGTTCATCGCTGTTTGCGCCACTGATTAGACGGCTGGCGAAACGGAACAGGCACTGTTCTTCCTTTAGTAAGAACTGTTTGAAATAAGCGTCGTTGATCAGCGTCGGCAGGGCATTTTCTGCGGCATGAATATTGATTTTCTTTAACTCAGAGGACTTCTTGCGCAGTGCATTCTGCTGCTCCGGGCTTGCTTCCGCCGCTTCCTGCTTAAGCTGCTCATAATCAGCGCTTGAACGCGCATGAAGATCGCGAAGCTCTTGCCCCATCAACATCAAAAGCCATTCAGCGATCTCTTTGGGTGAGCGTTTATCGCTGACCTTGTTGATATCCTCACGCGCTTCATCAAAAATTTCGCCCTCAAGCCCTTCCAGTAAAAGCTCAAGTACTTCCCGTAGGCTTGCACTTTTGGGTATACGGACAATATGCCACTGTTTATTTTTAAATTCAGGGCGCAGGCGCAGGTTCGCATCCAGCCAACGGATAATATGGGACTTCCCTACCCCTGTGTTGCCTATGATTGGCAGTGGGCGCTGCACTTCCAGAAAGTGTTTTAGCAACTGCTCTTCCGTTTCATACGCCAACGGACTGCCGTCGGTATTCATTCGTAAGATCCGGGCTGGCTCATGAACGGCCAGCAGCGTATGGTCCGAAAGCTCTTCCGCCTCGGTACGAATGCACTGTCTGATGTTCGGTAAAGACGGCCAATATTCCAGCATTTTCATTTTAAAAGCTCCCCAGGGCTAATGGCGCTTATCCGTTGGGTATTACCGTCCGGCCCGGTTAACAATAGCGCCTGATGATCATCAGCCCTAATCTCAAACTTTATCTTCAGTGCCAGCTCAAGACGCACCAGCGCCTGACTCAGAGAGGCGCTCAAATGTAATGGATCTTTCGGTGTCCAGTTATCTGCCGTAATCATTGGTTCAACCTGCTGACGATAGCTTCCGCCATCGATCATCGGTAAGACTTCTGCAAGCCGGGATATGAAGTCAATTGCGGGAAGGTTGCTGTGGTTCTCCAGCACACGGTCCAGTACGCCCTCAATAGCTCGCGTCGGATCAACCAGATATCCATCCATAAATGGCTCAACAAAACCGAGGAAAAAAGCAAATTCAAGGAACGTTGTCGCTTCATTTGATAAGTTGATCTGGCGACGTACGCCTTCGTTGTTCGAATCCTTGAGCAGCGGTCCAACGCCTCCCGTGACACTCTCTTTTGTCAGCGTGCTCTTGCCGATGAAGGCAAAATTATCCTGCGCAAGCAACGCGGTGATACTGAGTAGGAAAGGCTGTCCACGGGTGCCTTCCAACAATGACTCTTTTGGCTCGTTTGTTATCAATGTGCGTAATACGCGGCTCGGCAGATTGCGCTCATTCGCGAGTGGAGTATGTCGGGAAATACCCGCCTCAGTCTGCTGCCATAGCCCTTCTTCCAACCAGAAATCCAGGTTCTTCCGAAAACGCTCCGCACCAATATCGGATTGCGGCAGCGCCTGGGGACGCAGCAGTTCAACCAAATCTTCATGCAAAATCGGTTTTCCTCCACGGCGATTGAGGACCCTATCAATTGTGCAGATCAAGCGAATCTGGCTACCCGGATGGGCGTTATTAATGATTGCCACTGCTTAAACTCCTTATAAATTGGTCCAGCGTACGAGCTCTGGGATCACTCTCCCACCACAGCCTTCCCCGAACGTTTTTTTCAGGGAGCGTCTCTGGGGCCACAATGATTCGTTTGATATCACTAAACGGGTCAAGTTCTGGCAGGCTCTCTCCGGGCAGGACAAGTACCAGTTCATTCCAGTTTGTCGAGGGATCGTCATGTGAAAGCGCGCACCAGAATGGCACGCTCTTATAAAGTTGTTGGCTTAATTGGGATAGTACGGTCGAGCTTGCGCGGATGGCCTGAATCTCACGTGTGACTAGCAAACGTGCGATCCAGTCGATCCACTGGCGAAGCAGCAAAGCGGAGGATCGGGCCGGAGAGTAATAAATACGCATATCGCTACCGATGCGCTCGCGTTCTTCGCCAGAAATCAAATATGCATTCAAGCCCAGCGTAGGCGTATATGCTGACAACGCCTGAGAGCGACAACCTGGGCAACCACCACAAGCCAGTTCTGGGGCGTAACCATCAAGCGTGTAGAACGATTCAAGGACACTACATAGCGGATTTTCCTGATGATTCAACCAATCTTCAAGCACCTGAAACCCTTTTTGCCGGGCACGCAACTCTCTGGAACGCAGTTCTTTTAACGTGCCATTCCACTCCTGCACATCAAGATGACCTTCACGATGGAGTTTGACGCCAATATGGCTGAAATAATGGTTAAAGTACTGTTCTACCTTCGCATCGTCCACATTATCTGAGGCAAACTGTTCGAGATCCGGTGCAGCAAAATGCAGACTCAAGAAGCCGGCACGTTGGAGCATGAGGAGTGTGCGCCAGTTCCACGCGACATTTGCACGAGAATCAATTTTGATGCTGTCGTGCTTGGTATCCAGATAAACTGAGAAATAACCGGGTGATTCCGATTCCCGGTTCTGATGCATTTTTTGCCAACGTAGAAACCCTTTTTTTGCACCGATAAGGTTATCGCGGTTAAGGTGACGAGCCAAAGAGATCTGATCGTCCCTATAAATGAGTTGTGCTACTGAAGCATAGCCGTCACGCCCTCCACGCCCGCTCTCCTGATAGAGACGGTCGATGTTTTCCGGGACGGTAACATGCAGCACCGCGCGTACGTTGTTTTTATCCATCCCGACGCCAAATGCAGAGGTCGCAACCATGATATCAACGTTATCCTCAGCCCAGTCGGCTATCTGCTTTTCTCTCTGGCGTGGAGATACTTTACCGTGGACCAATCCGCAGCGCTTATAGCCGGCTTTGAGCAAATACTGGTGCCAGTCGATGGCGTCCTCGACCGTCGTAACGTAAAGGATCAACGGCCGCGGTAGCGTTGAAATCGCATCTTCCACCTGCCGACGATGATCTTCACGATCGTCCGCTTTGCTGACGTACCACATAGGCTCTGGTCGCAGGAAACTGCCGTTAACTTCAACGATCGCCTGAGGGTTATCACCGGCAAAGAGCTCTTTAAGGGTATTGAGCGTTGCCTGACTCCACGTCGCGGAAAGAAGTACCGTGCGAATGCTCGCCTTACTCACTTCCACCAATGATTTTACCAACGGCGCAAGCAGTTGGAATTCCGGCCGGAATTCCGCACCCCATTGATCGATAAGATGGGCTTCGTCCACGACCAGAGCGCCAATCATTTTCCGCTTGGCCAGTGAAAATAGAAGCAATAGCAGCGAACCACTGGATGCCGCCTCCGGTGAACAAAACAGTAACCTTTGTTTACCGGCTTTGATACGGGCCTTAATCGCCTCGCGTGCCTCTGGTGTTTGCCCAGAGTGCCAAGTGTATTCGCCACCATGGTCGGCGTTTGCCTGCAGTAACATGGACTGAGCGCGCTGAGCCTGCTCAATAGCAAGGCTGATAGTCGGAACAATCACCAGTGTCAGTTGACTTGCGGGAGTTGCCAGCATCAGAGAATGGATAATGAGCGTCTTACCAGCCCCCGTTGGCAGGTTAATAAACAAAAAACGGTCTTTATCACTCGTCAACACCGTGCGTACAGCAAGCTGCTGCCCAACAGATGTGTAATGAGTGTATTTAGTGTCATTCAACAGAATCGGTAACAACGTATCCAGCGGCGGGGTCTGGAGCAGACGTCTTTTCTCCTTTCGCCACACTGCCAATAACTCTGGCGCGATCTGTAATGCGTTCTCGTCTAACAGAACCTCACCAGGATAATCCCGGCTGCGTCGTAGGCCAGCACGCAGTAAATCCTCTGATAAGATGCGCTCTTTGAGCGGCAGCCGCAACGGCAGAAGCCCATGAGCTCGGGCACATTGTAAAGCGTCATAATAGCCATGTAATCGGTCTGAGATCCCCGCGCCTGCATCGTTCAGACATCGCCAGAGACGATAGAAAAACTGACCGTCATCCTGATGGATTACAAAATTATTGTCCTGACACTCGTCCATCGCGAGTAGCTCACGGAGTTGCCTCCATTGGAATTCCATTCTTTACTCCATCTGGAAAGTCTCTTTGCTGCACAAAATTATCGCCTTCACCGCCATCAACTGGTGCCCAATAGGCAATACGTCACTCGAAGGGTAGCGAATTTGCTGACGCTGCTTCGCTTTTTCTGTTAACTCCAGCACCGTATTTTTCCAGGCTTCGGGATCAAACCAACGCGTCATCTGTGGCCATACATCGGTTCGCAGGTTCATATCTTCGTAGAGCACAGTCCCTTTTTTATCGTACGGTTTTTCCAAAACAGCGATAATCTTTTCATCAACTTCGCGACCATTAGCATCGAGCCAGAAGGTTTCCAGCCGCGGGGCAAAACGCTCATCTCCCTGACGTTGAGCTACCAGCTTATTATCGCCATCCAGGCTAGCGCTGCTTAACCATTGAAAATGGAAATAAAACTGTGGCGACGGGAGTTTAATCGTTTTCATCATGCGTAGGATCGCCATCGTCGTACCGCGAGGATCACTCTGCATAAGTTGCCAGACGGTATCCACGAAAGGTTGCCCGTAGCGGAGAGGATAAGTATTTTTGTGCAAACTAGCCTGGGTACGCGAGAGGGTCATGATTGCTGTAGAAGGAGGATAGCCCTCTGAAAAATCCAGTCCAAGCAAACAGTTGTCGATGAAAGTTTGCACATCAACGAGCGTGCGCCCCTTATATTCATCTCGTTCAAAGCGTAACCTGAACCCGGTTTTATCTTCCTCAATTTGTTGATTAAACTGGAGTGCTTTGGTGATCCATTGCAGCATGTCCAGCGCTCGCTGTTCCGCATCATCTTCCGACTCCAGCAATGCCTCAGAAAATGCCTGTGAAGCAATGACCTCTTGCTCCATAGAAAGCAGGTTCTCCTGCTCAAACACTTTTTTACGCTCAACAGCTACGAACCCTTTTTCTCCCCCCAGGGCATCGATGGTAGTACTGATGACGGCAAGACCGCCCTCAAAATAACGCCGCCACATAGCCTCTATTTGCTCATCCAACACAAACTGCAGGCTGGCTACGCTTTGTCTGAACAGGTTAATGCCCTGATCTAAAAGCCTGGTCCACTCCGATGACAGGCCATCTCTTCCAGGCAGGATGACGAGGCTTTCTACCGGCTTGATGCCCCTTAAGTTGCCTGAGTAGCGGTTGAAGCGCCCAAGACGTTGCTCAAAACGGTTGAAATCGCGACTCAGGCTGTAATGAACGGCCAGACGATTTTTCCCATGAAGATTAAGGCCATCTTCCCCACGCCTGTCGCATATCAGCACCTGCCAGTGGTTGTTAAGCGCGTACTTATCCGGCGCGTGGCGGACGATTTTCCAAGTGGACTGTAGATCCAGCTTTGTGAAAAGATGAGCGGATTCCGCTTCTTCACTACAGAATATGACCGCTTTCCCTTCTTTGTGATTCGCAAACCATGCGTTAAGGGCGATCATCAATTGCTCGTCTTTTTGGCGTTGCTCTTGCTTCGCAATTGCCAGCGCTTGTTCAAGGTAATTTTGTTCATCTATGCTGGCGGGTCCCTGTTCCAGCGCTAAACGTGCCCGACGTGAAAATGTCAGGGGACTGGTGAACAGCGCATCCACCCAATCGCTCAGATTCTCCGTGGTGATATGGCGATGCTTCTCAGGAGAATTTTTGGCACTAGAACGCCAGTCTTCAAGAAGTTCGTCTAAGGTGACATCTTCAGGCTTGACGGCCCAGTGCGCGATATTCAGCCCCGCTAACCCAGGGAAAAGCCAGGCAAGAGAAGGATCTTCGCGGCGGTTACGTAACAGTCGATGAAACAGACGGTAATGCTCACCTAACCAATTGCGAAGCGCCAAAATTTTCTCGCTACGCTCTTCGCCTTCTTCATCGGCGATAAAATCAACAAGCGGCCGCACCTCATCAATTAAACCCTGAAGTTCCTCATCATCAGGAAACTTTGCGGACAACTCCTCAAGACAGCTTTCGATAATCCCGTTGTCGTTTTCAGGCTGGAGCGCGGTATAGATCCCGCCAAGGCTCTCACGCTCTGCCACGCGTTGGATAAAATGCTCACAACCTGCCGGGTCCAGTGGCCAGGCTTCTTCATTGAGGCAATGCAACATCGCAAGAAAGTTCAGTTCGTTGCCATGCATCGGCGTCCCTGAGAGTAACAACACAATGCCCGTTTGATGGCAAAGTGTTGTCAACGCGGTATATTGAGCGCGTTTAGCAACGTCTTCAGCCCAAGCGTGACGTGCGAGTTGGTGAGCTTCGTCCACCACAATCAACGTCGGCCCCCATGTTTGCATCAAGGAGTCGGTAATCTCATCATGGTTGCAAAGCCGGATTTGCCGCGTCCGCCCTCCTCCCATCATCACTTCACCTAATGCAAAGCGTCCGATCAACTCCTCACTCCACTGGCCTTTTAACGCTTGCGGCACGACTACCAAAACCCTGGCGTCGCGATTACATTCCAGAATATGCTCGCGGATGACCAGCCCCGCTTCGATGGTTTTGCCCAGTCCTACTTCGTCTGCCAACAGGTATTTGGGGTTTTGGTCCTGGAGAATTCGACGAACAACAGCAATCTGATGAGGCTCGACCTCAACGCGACTGCTGATCAACGAAGACATAGATCGGCATGCTGCACGCTGCTTAATCCACGCGCTGACAAATCGCTCGCGCAGAGGGTAAAAAAACGGAGCATCGTTTGAACGGGCAGCAAGAAAATGGGCTGGGTTCATTGCTAAGCCCTGCCCATAGTTGGGATAAAATATGTCTGCCAGATCCACAACGACATTCTGGCCAGAACGGATAATTATCAGATGCTTATTACCAGGCCTTGGTCCGCCATAGCGTCCGCGGCACCATAACCCACTTTCCGCCGATCGAAAGTAGACGGTACTTTCGTCATAAAGTTTTGCTGGCGCCAGCGTACAAATCTCTGCCATCTGGCGATTAACCTCTGATTCCAGAGGTGAAACAAACCATGCGATTTCAGCCTTTTCAGCTGAGTATAAACGCAGAATTTTAGCAATCCCACTAAATAACGGAGAAGTAACCAAATCACCTTCTGATAATGTACCAGGTTGTGTAGTCATTGTATTTTTTCAGCCATGAAGGGAATCGTTGTTACGATCGGAAAAATAGCATTCCGTAATGAAAAAATAATACACGTGAAAGATAAGTTTGATCAATTCCAACAGACGATTGCCGCCAGTAAGAGGACTGAGAAGGTGTGATATAGTTCACATAACAAAAAAGACAATGAAATCACTCATACTTATGGATTGCAGCTCATGTTTTGAGATGAAAAATGAATACTATGCAGAAATAATCCCAACATGAGATTATTGCATTAATAATTAAAAAGCCCCCTATTAACAATAGAAGGCTTTTTATTTAACTTATGGATTAAATATCTGCATTTACGGTTTTCATATAGCTGGTTACTAAGTAATCAGTGACCAAAGATATATCTTTTGAAAGATTTTGCAGTTCATTCCATTTACGAATAACGGGCTGGCCATCAATGTCTGTTCCAAAGTTCCATACCCCGCTACTCCATGCGCAAAGCGGCTTAATTCGGTTTAACTCTTCGACAAAACGAGTATAGGAAGGGATCTCAGTCCAACCAGGTTCACCTTTATAGTCCTGATGTACATGATCGATTTCATCCATCAAGCTTCCAAGCGCAAGAATACCAACGCCATGTAACAAGCGGGAATAGCGAGGCTTTTTATCCCAGTCATCAGTAAACACGGTTTCCACAGCTGACCAGAAGTTGTTCAGCAGCTTCACCATCTTCCCTTCATCCCCCAACCCTGTCGCCGGATCACGGAAGCGATACAATGCTCCCTCACGAAGACTGGCATCAATCATTTTGATCATCGAGTTGTCAGCAATAACCCCATCAGGATTGGTCGCCGTTTTGATGCGCCCCGCAAGTGGACCTTCGCCGAAGTTCAGTCGTTGAGTCAGCAGTGAAGGAAACTTACGCATTTGCAGATCGGATGGCAGACGGCCGTGGGTATGCGGTGCCAGTTCGTATAACAACGTTTTGGGCAACGGTTTTGTGGAGTTAACCAGCATAAACTGTTCACGCTGTTCTTCTGCGTCATTAGCGATAAAAGCGGAGACCGGCATCATAAACGAGTCGATTTCCGCATCCCGCAAAGCAGCGGTACGTTGTTGACCATCCACAATAAACCCTGGCTTCTCAAAATCCTTATCTTCGGAGAAAGGTATCACCAGATGCCCCATGTCGCCATTATCTGTAAGCGGTTCAAAACGCACACGCTTATCAAAAGCGATAATCACCGGGTTTGGTATCATCGGATTTGCGCTCTCAATGTAGCGCTGAATTTCGCGAATATGGTTACGTACTTCTGGACGCTGATAACCAACCAAACTCTCTTCGCCGCGACGAATACGCGAAATCGCTGCAATTTTGCTGATCTGTTTACCTTCTATCGCAAGGCTATAGAGTTGCCTCTCCTCACCCTGTCGGATTCTCAGGGCGGGAACACGATATTCACTCATGACAGTTCCTCTGAGCGTAATGACAATGTGTGCTGTAAACGGTTGTACAACACCTGAATATTATGGAAACCGCGGCGACGGTTACGTTCTGCTCCGCGGAAAATGATGACGTTGATACCGATGGCCTGGCAAATATTGCACTGGCATTGTTTCCAGGGGCGTTCTCCCAGAGTGCGTTCATAATCCGCACGGATTTTGTCGGCCTCTTTTTCACCCGAATGCAGGCGTTCATAAGCCAGGACTGCATCAAGAGTCTTCTCAAGGGACAAAGCCCCTTTATCGTATTCGAACAGGGCATTCATGGCATCCTTTTCCAGATGCCGTGCAATATCCTGATCAATCACGCCAGATTTTATTTTGCGACTCAAACTTGGATTCGCATCAAACTGAGGGACACGCACAGCGGTATAGGCCGGGCCATCAAGCATATGGTAGTTATTTTTCCGATCTTTGAAAGCCTGCTGCAGAGGTGTAGTTGAGTCAATGCTGGTCACACCAAACTTGATAAAGTCGGCAAAACTCTCTGGACGGGCAATGCCAAGCAAGTGGACACGCGTATCACTTTTCAGCAACGGTTTAATCTCTTCGAGAGTCTCAAGGATCTGCGCCGTTTTCAACGGCACCATCCCCCCCATGGTGATATTTTTATATCCCATGGCCAGCAGAGCCTCTACAGACTGACGGTAGGAGGTTTTGCTCCATCCATGTGCAACGCCAAAGGCGGTGAAACAAGATCTTTGGGACTTGTTCAAAAACTCTTGAGCCAAGGTCAGCGTGATATCCTGGCGTCGGCGGCATTCAGCCAACACGTCACCACTGAATACTTCACCTGGCTTCTCATAGCCAAAGACGATGTGATCGAGAGAAACGCCATAGTTAAAGCGGGAAGTTTCGTAGAACTCAATTACCTCTTCCACACGGTATGGCGGGACGTCCTGGTTAACATAGGTGAAGGCTCCGCAATCACCCATAGTTTCCATATTTTCCGGCAGGCGGAAAAAGTGCTTCATTCCATTACGGAAGTAACGCAAACGCTGGGCACGAGTATATTTGCTCTCACCACCGCCAAGACCATCTACTACAGCTTTAGAAACCAGCATACCATCGTAAGGATGAGGAAAAACCTCATGCGGATAATGATCGTCACGTTGACGCACGCGATGTTCGTTACGCGTTTCGCGGAAGAAGTCGAAACTGGGATCGATAAAATCCTGACTATCAGGGAAAAAATACTTTAGCTTCGACAACTTACTCTCCTGTGACGCCACTGCAAAGCCTCAAAAAACGGGGGATTCTACCATGAAACCCAGGCAAGTAGAATTAAGGTTTAGCTTCCATCAGGGCCTTAAACTCAGCCCGGAAACGTTTTTCCTCAAATGAATTTCCCGCGTCGCGAAACTCTCGCAACGCATGTGTTGCACTGATACCAGGTTTTTGTTGCATAAGCTTTAAAATGAAAGACTTAACTTCCGCTGGGCTGCGGCGAATTCCTTTTTTTACTTCACGCTCAGGTAACTCCTTGAGTTCTTCTACTAACTTTTGAGATAACTCATTTAAATCATTAAGTTGTTTTGACGTAAATTCCTTCACAATGTATTTTGCCACACTGATATTAAGCATGAGCATATTGCATCTTAACCACTGAGCCATATTTTGGTTGGTTTTGAAAAGATATGCAGTCAACCTGCCATTGATTTTTTTGGAAGTGATAATAAGCAGTTGTTTTTTTGCATCAACCAGATACTCAAGACCATTAATAATATCCAGTTCAATTGCATTAATATAATCTGGAGAACCACAGATAATATAATAGTCTTTTTTTCTTTTTTTCATTAACTCTACAATAGATGTAGGATGCTTAGATTTAAAAATAGACCTATTGGTTATTTCTTTCCACCATGTTCTATGAAAACTTTTCCCTACATATTCTTGAGAATATAATGGTATTGATTCATCATATCCAACAGCAAAGGTCGCTTTATACGGTACTACATTGTCTTTGTGGTGAAGGAGGCCCAAGCCAGCAGAAAGCACCCATAAATCAATAGGATAATCATTTAAAATCACTTTAGCCGTCGCCCAGTGCCCACCTTTATAAAGATCCTCTACACATACTGTTGCAGATGTAGATATAGCTTCATTCAGAGCATTACACCAAGAATTTACGAGCACACTTGAAGAAATTCGACCTGATGAAAATTGACTCAGGCTCAATATATCTCCGCAACCGAAGTGTTTTCCATTTGTACATGTAGTTATTAAGTTGATGTTGCTCACAATCGCCCCCCCCGAATCGTGTTACACAAGCTACAGTAGAAAAAGGGGGATGACAAGAACGGAGTTATCTGTCCCTGAAAATTTTTTCAGGGACAGATGTTAGTGGGGAATATACTCGAAATACTCATCTTGAGAATGAGAACATCTGTGGCATCGTCTCAAAATGCCTTTTTCCTCAAGCGATAAACAAAAGCTTCGACATGACTCAAGAAGGACGTCAGGGCTTTCATTTTTATCTTTAGAAATCAACGCTCTAGCAAGAGTGTCATAACTAAAACCTCCAGTTGAGTGCGATACAATGCTCATCGCAAGTTGGGCATCGAAAGTTTTCATAGTGCACCTCAGAGTCGCCTGAATAATACAGTTATAAAAAAGTATTGATTATAGTTCAAGCCGGCTTTTCAAATTCACGCATAGCAAGCGCCAGGAATTATACTATTTACCAAAATCATAAGGGCTAACTTCCCTTGTCCGATTCGCATCCAAAAAATCAGCCCACCACTGCAGCATCAGTCGCCGCTCATCAAGATGCTCAGCCTTATGAATGTAAGCAGCACGTACTGAGTTACGTTCCATATGGCTCATTTGCCGTTCCACTGCGTCCCTTGACCACAATCCAGATTCGATCAATGAACTACAAGCCATTGTTCTGAAACCATGCCCACAAACATCAACCTTCGTGTCATATCCCATGACGCGCAGTGCCTTGTTCACCGTGTTTTCACTCATGGGCTTATGAGGGTTATGATCGCCAACGAAAACAAAGTCACGATCACCACTGATCTTGTGGACCTGTTGAAGGATTACTAATGCCTGACGAGACAGAGGAACTAAATGAGGTGTACGCATTTTAGAACCACGTTGCGAATGCTTAACACCTTCTATAGCTTCTCGTTCCGCCGGGATTGTCCACATTGCCCTTTCAAAATCGATCTCGGACCAACGGGCAAAACGCAACTCACTGGAACGAATAAAGATTAATAACGTTAGCTCAACAGCCAGACGTGTTAAAGGCCGTCCGGTGTAGCTATCAATTCGGTGGAGTAGTTCAGGTAAGCGTTTCAGTTCAAGTGCTGGTCGATGGACACGATTACTGGAAGCAACTGCCCCAGCCATCTCCTGAGCAGGATTGTAATCGATCAAACCGCTTTGCACTGCATAACGCATAATCGCATTGGTACGCTGCTGAAGACGCGAAGCCACTTCAAGACGCCCTGTAGCCTCAACTACTTTGATAGGCACAAGGAGATCGCGCGTACTAAAACTATCAATACTTCGCTTCCCAATCGCTGGAAACAAATTATCTTCCAGGCTCTTCAGCACCCGCCGACTATGTTCTTCTGTCCATTTTTTATTTGCTGCGTGCCACTCTCTGGCAACTGACTCAAAGGTAATAGCTTCTTTCGTCTGTTCTTCTTTCACAGCACGTTTGTGTTCGCGAGGATCGATTCCAGCAGCAACGAGCCTCCTAGCCTCTTCTCTTTTTTGACGGGCATCAGCCAGTGAAGTTTCAGGGTAAACACCAAAAGCCATCAGATGCTGCTTGCCACCAAAGCGAAAGCGGAACCGCCAGTACTTTGAGCCGTTGGGGTGAATAAGCAAAAACATGCCATCCCCATCGACAAGGGTGTACTCCTTTTCCTGCGGTTTTGCGGAACGCACTTTGATATCTGTCAGAGCCATAAAAGTTCTCCTTCCATGTGCCACTGTGAGTATACAACCATTATCGAACCAGCATATATACTCGGTTCTATACTCACAAGTGACTTGATGTGGGTTGACTCAGATTGACTTCTGTTGAAAGGAAAATCGCGGAAAGCCTTGTGTGGCGCGGATTTCAGGCACAAAAAAAGACGTCCGTTGACGTCTATTTATGTTCCGATGGTGCCGAAGGCCGGACTCGAACCGGCACGTATTTCTACGGTTGATTTTGAATCAACTGCGTCTACCGATTTCGCCACTTCGGCACTGAAGAGGTATGCGGAAAACGTTGTGGATTATACCTGTAGCACGCAACCATGCAAGCGCTAGCGTGTGTCTTCTCCGTTAAGTGTCGAAAAAATCAGCATACATCCATCCCGCGCTCTTCTTAATCCCCCCTTCTGCAAAGCGACGCCGTTTCCCATGCTCTACACTTTTCTGTTCAACACCACACTGAGGGAAACACGATGTCGATGATTAAAAGCTATGCCGCAAAAGAGGCGGGTAGCGAACTCGAACTCTTTGAATACGATGCAGGCGAACTCAAGCCGGAGGATGTCGAGGTGCAGGTCGATTACTGCGGTATCTGCCATTCCGATTTGTCGATGATCGACAACGAGTGGGGATTCTCTCAGTATCCACTGGTTGCCGGACATGAGGTGATTGGTCGCGTGGCCGCCCTCGGTAGCGCGGCGCAGGGGAAAGGCCTGAAGATCGGCCAGCGCGTGGGGATTGGCTGGACGGCGCGCAGCTGTGGTCACTGCGATGCTTGTATCAGCGGTAATCAGATCAACTGCCTGGAAGGAGCGGTGCCCACCATTCTTAATCGTGGCGGCTTTGCCGAGAAGCTGCGCGCAGACTGGCAGTGGGTGATCCCGCTTCCAGAAAGCATCGATATTGAATCCGCCGGTCCGCTGCTGTGCGGCGGTATCACGGTGTTTAAACCGCTTCTGATGCACCACGTCACTGCCACCAGCCGCGTTGGGGTGATCGGTATTGGCGGACTGGGACATATCGCTATCAAGCTGTTGCATGCAATGGGATGTGAAGTCACCGCGTTCAGCTCTAACCCGGCGAAAGAGAAAGAAGTGCTGGCGATGGGTGCCGATAAAGTGGTGAACAGCCGCGATCCGCAGGCATTAACGGCGCTGGCAGGCCAGTTCGATCTCATTATCAACACCGTCAATGTCGATCTCGACTGGCAACCCTACTTCGAAGCGCTGGCTTACGGCGGCAACTTCCATACCGTCGGCGCGGTACTGAAGCCGCTACCGGTCCCTGCCTTCACGCTGATTGCCGGCGATCGCAGCGTCTCCGGTTCGGCGACTGGTACACCGTATGAACTGCGTAAGCTGATGAAGTTTGCCGGACGCAGCAAGGTCTCGCCAACCACCGAACTGTTCCCGATGTCGAAAATCAACGAGGCAATCCAGCACGTGCGCGACGGTAAAGCCCGCTACCGTGTGGTGCTGAAAGCCGATTTCTGACAGTCTGACTCAGCGCTTCTCAACTCAGAGTGAGGTGCTGAGTCGCTCTCGTGCCTGGCGAAACGCCAGAACCGCCTGTTGGCACTGCGCCGTCACATTCTCAATGTCATGATTAATGTCGATACGCGCAATATCGGCTTCCTCCGCCAATGGACACTCCAGCGCCTCAAACTGACTTTTCAGCAAACCGACCGGCATAAAATGCCCTGCCCGACGTTGCATCCGTTCCAGGATAATATCGTAGTCGCCATCCAGCCAGAGAAAATGCACGTTAGGACTGCCCTTACGTAAAAAATCGCGATACTGCTTTTTTAATGATGAGCACACAATAAACCCGGTCTCATTCTTTTTATACAGACTATAAGATGCATCATTTAAGCGTTCTAACCACGGCAGTCTGTCTTCGTCGGTTAATGGTATTCCCTGGGACATTTTATCAATGTTTTTGGCAGGATGGAGATCGTCACCATCAATAAACTTCGCCGATAATAATGCCGCCACCTTACTACCAATTAACGATTTACCACTTCCTGAAACGCCCATCAAAATATAGCTTTCCCCGGCCATGTAAAACCCTCTGCGTCATATTTCATGGCGCGATATTACGCCTGCACAATCGGCAATTTCACGCTTTTTTGTTTCCATAGATGAGAATTATAAAGCGCATCACGTTATGCGTAACATTGTAGTGTAACAATTTTCCAGTGTGATCTAACTCACAAATAAGGACAATTAAAACCGCTTAAATGCACCGGAGATGAAGACCTGACCCAGTGAGGCATTTATGGAAGTGAAAACTCAATCCTGCGTTGTCGCGGGTAAGCGCTCTGTTGCCGTAACACAACAGAATATCGAATGGAATAATAAAGGCACGCTCGTAAAAATAACCCGCGGAGGAATTTGCGGCTCCGACTTACATTATTATCAGGAAGGTAAAGTCGGTAATTTTACCGTCAAAGCACCGATGATTTTAGGCCATGAAGTTATTGGTAAAGTGGTCCATAGCGATTCAGAAACATTACGCGAAGGGCAGTCGATTGCCATTAATCCGTCTAAGCCATGCGGTCATTGTAAATACTGTCTTCAACATGAAGAAAACCAGTGCACTGAAATGCGCTTTTTTGGCAGTGCGATGTATTTTCCGCACGTCGACGGCGGCTTTACCCAGTTTAAAACGGTCGATACCGCCCAGTGTATTCCTTACCCGGAACAGGCGGACGAAAAGGTCATGGCCTTTGCTGAACCGCTGGCCGTTGCCATCCATGCTGCGCATGAGGCTGGCGATCTCCAGGGTAAGAAAGTGTTTATCTCCGGCGTCGGCCCCATCGGTTGCCTGATCGTCAGCGCGGTGAAAACGCTGGGTGCAGCGGAAGTGGTCTGTGCCGATGTCAGCCCCCGTTCGCTATCGCTGGCTCAACAAATGGGCGCGGATACGCTGGTTAATCCCCAGCATGACGCGCTCGACCAGTGGAAAACGGAGAAGGGCTATTTCGATATCAGTTTCGAGGTCTCCGGTCATCCCTCCTCCATTACCACCTGTCTGGAAGTCACCCGCGCAAAAGGGGTGATGGTGCAGGTTGGTATGGGTGGTGCCGTTCCGGACTTCCCGATGATGATGCTGATCGGCAAAGAGATCGCCCTGAAAGGCTCGTTCCGCTTTACCACTGAATTTAACACCGCAGTCTCCTGGCTGGCGCATAACGTTATCGATCCGCTGCCGCTACTGAGTGCGGAATATCCGTTTACCGACCTGGAACAGGCGCTGATTTTCGCCAGCGACAAAACCCAGGCGGCGAAAGTTCAGCTCGTCTTTGAGAATGAAAAATAAGGAATAACATCATGAACGATCTTTTTTCACTGGCAGGTAAAAATATTCTGATCACCGGTTCCGCCCAGGGGATCGGTTATTTGCTGGCAACGGGTCTTGGCAAGTATGGCGCGCAGATTATCGTTAACGATATTACGTCAGAACGGGCTGAGGCTGCCGTCGCAAAGCTACAGCAAGAAGGGATCCGCGCCGTTGCCGCTCCTTTTAACGTGACGCATAAACAGGATATTGACGCCGCAATTGATCATATCGAAAAAGATATTGGCCCGATTGATGTGCTGGTCAATAACGCCGGGATCCAGCGCCGTCACCCATTTACCGAATTCCCTGAGCAGGAATGGAACGACGTGATCGCCGTTAACCAGACCGCCGTGTTCCTCGTCTCCCAGGCGGTAACCCGCCGAATGGTGGAGCGCCAGGCCGGGAAAGTGATCAACATCTGCTCAATGCAAAGTGAACTGGGTCGCGACACCATCACCCCGTACGCCGCCTCGAAAGGTGCGGTGAAGATGCTGACTCGCGGTATGTGCGTTGAACTGGCGCGCCATAACATCCAGGTTAACGGCATCGCACCGGGGTACTTCAAAACGGAAATGACCAAAGCGCTGGTGGAAGATGAAGCCTTCACCTCATGGTTATGCAAACGTACCCCTGCCGCCCGCTGGGGCGATCCGCAGGAGCTGATTGGCGCGGCGGTATTCCTCTCCTCCAAAGCCTCGGACTTCGTCAACGGACACCTGCTGTTCGTCGACGGCGGCATGCTGGTCGCAGTGTAACCACTGAACAACCCTACGCAGCGCACCAGCGCTGCCTTTTTGGCACACATAAGAGATAAGATTATGCCATTAATCATAATTGCGGCAGGCGTCGCGCTGCTTCTGGTCCTGATGATTGGCTTTAAAGTCAATGGCTTCATCGCCCTGGTCCTGGTCGCAGCCGTCGTGGGATTCGCCGAAGGGATGGACGCACAGGCCGTTTTACATTCCATTCAAAACGGGATCGGCGGCACGCTCGGCGGGCTGGCGATGATCCTCGGTTTTGGCGCAATGTTGGGAAAATTGATTTCTGATACGGGGGCCGCGCAGCGCATCGCGACCACCCTGATCGGGACGTTTGGTAAAAAGCGCGTACAGTGGGCGCTGGTCGTCACCGGACTGGTCGTTGGGCTGGCGATGTTCTTCGAAGTCGGCTTTGTACTGCTGCTGCCGTTGGTATTTACGGTGGTGGCCTCATCCGGTTTGCCGCTGCTGTATGTCGGCGTGCCGATGGTCGCTGCCCTTTCGGTCACCCACTGCTTCCTGCCGCCGCATCCGGGACCGACAGCCATTGCGACGATTTTTGAAGCCAGCCTCGGCACTACGTTGCTGTACGGGTTTATTATCACCATTCCTACGGTGATTGTCGCAGGTCCACTGTTTTCAAAACTGCTGACCCGCTTTGAAAAAGCGCCGCCGGAAGGGTTGTTTAACCCGCACCTGTTCACCGAAGAGGAGATGCCGTCCTTCTGGAACAGTATCTTTGCGGCGGTGATCCCCGTCATACTGATGGCCGTTGCCGCCGTGTGCGAAATTACACTGCCCAAAACCAACTCGGTACGGGTATTCTTTGAGTTTATCGGGAACCCTGCCGTCGCGCTGTTTATCGCCATCGTGCTGGCGATTTTCACTCTCGGCCGACGCAATGGCAGGACGATTGAACAGATCATGGATATCGTCGGTGACTCTATCGGTGCCATCGCCATGATTGTGTTTATCATCGCCGGTGGCGGCGCGTTTAAACAGGTTCTGGTGGACAGCGGCGTGGGTCAGTATATCTCGCACCTGATGACCGGCACCTCGTTGTCGCCACTGCTGATGTGCTGGACAGTGGCCGCGTTACTGCGTATTGCACTGGGATCGGCGACCGTCGCCGCGATCACGACCGCTGGCGTGGTATTGCCGATCATTAACGTCACCCATGCCGATCCGGCGTTGATGGTGTTGGCGACCGGGGCCGGTAGCGTAATCGCTTCGCACGTAAACGATCCGGGATTCTGGCTGTTCAAGGGCTACTTTAACCTCAGCGTCGGTGAAACGCTGCGGACGTGGACCGTGATGGAAACGCTGATTTCAATCATGGGACTGCTGGGCGTGCTGGCACTGAATGCGGTTCTGCATTAAGGCGTGATTAACCACCGGGGGGCGATGTCGCCGCCGCTCCCCGGTACCGGAGAGAAGATGAGGAACCACAGAATTTCTTTGCAGGACATCGCCACGCTCGCGGGCGTAACCAAAATGACGGTGAGCCGCTATATCCGCTCGCCGAAAAAGGTCGCAAAGGAAACTGGCGAGCGTATCGCGCAGATCATGGAGGAGATCAACTACATCCCGAACCGTGCGCCAGCCATGTTGCTGAACGCGCAAAGCTACACGCTTGGCGTGCTCATTCCCTCCTTTCAGAACCAGCTCTTCGCCGACATTCTTGCCGGTATCGAATCGGTGACATCCGACCATAACTACCAGACGCTGATTGCCAACTACAACTACGATCGTGAGTCGGAAGAAGAGTCGGTGATCAATCTGCTCTCCTACAATATCGACGGCATCATTCTTTCCGAGAAGTATCACACCCTGCGCACGGTGAAATTCCTGCGCTCGGCGGCCATTCCCATTATCGAGCTAATGGATATTCAGGGCGATCGGCTGGATATGGAAGTCGGGTTTGATAACCGCCAGGCGGCATTTGATATGGTCAGCACCATGCTGGATAAACGCCAGCGGCGCAAAATTCTTTATCTCGGCTCGAAAGACGATATCCGTGATGAACAGCGTTTTCGCGGTTACTGCGATGCGATGACGCGGCGAGGCCTGACGCCGCTGCGCGTGAACCCGAAAGCGATCTCGTCGATTCGTCTGGGCATGCAACTGATGCGCGACGCGCTGATTGCCCACCCGGATTTAGACGGTGTGTTTTGCACCAATGATGATATTGCGATGGGCGCGCTGCTGTTTTGCCGGGAACGCGACCTGTCCGTGCCGGAACAGGTCTCCATTGCCGGTTTCCACGGTCTGGAGATGGGCCGACAGATGATCCCAAGTCTTGCCAGCGTCATCACCCCCCGCTTTGACATTGGCCGCATGGCGGCGCAGATGTTGCTGAGCAAAATCAAGAACAACGACCACAACCACAATACGATCGATTTGGGATACCAGATTTACCACGGCAATACGCTATAAGTGATTTTCTCTCCCCGGCGCATATTCTCTTGCACTCACATTGCCTATACTCGACGCAGGATAAATGGAGGAAATCTCATGAGCTCACCCCTGCTGATTGCCCGCACGCCAGACACTGAACTGTTTTTACTCCCCGGGATGGCGAACCGCCACGGGCTGATTACCGGGGCGACCGGGACCGGGAAAACCGTCACGCTACAGAAGCTGGCCGAGTCGCTGTCGGAAATTGGCGTACCGGTTTTTATGGCCGATGTAAAAGGTGACTTAACGGGCATCGCTGCCGAAGGCCAGGCTTCCGAAAAACTGCTCGCCAGACTGAAAAATATCGGCATTACCGACTGGCAACCGCACAGCAATCCGGTGGTACTGTGGGACATCTTCGGCGAAAAAGGTCATCCGGTTCGCGCCACGGTCTCAGACCTCGGGCCGCTGCTGCTGGCGCGTCTGCTGAACCTCAACGAGGTGCAGTCCGGCGTGCTGAACATTATCTTCCGTATTGCCGATGACCAGGGTCTGTTGCTGCTGGATTTCAAAGATCTGCGGGCCATCACGCAATACATCGGCGATAACGCTAAATCCTTCCAGAATCAGTATGGCAACATCAGCAGCGCTTCAGTCGGAGCGATCCAGCGTGGGCTGCTGACGCTTGAACAGCAAGGTGCGACGCACTTCTTTGGCGAGCCGATGCTCGACATCAAAGACTGGATGCGGACCGATGCCAGTGGCAAAGGGATCATCAATATTCTCAGCGCCGAGAAGCTCTACCAGATGCCAAAACTCTACGCAGCCAGCCTGCTGTGGATGCTCTCCGAGCTTTACGAGCAACTGCCGGAAGCAGGCGATCTGGAAAAACCGAAGCTGGTCTTCTTTTTCGACGAAGCGCATCTGCTGTTCAACGACGCCCCGCAGGTGCTGTTGGATAAAATTGAACAGGTGATCCGTCTGATCCGCTCGAAAGGGGTTGGCGTCTGGTTTGTTTCGCAAAACCCGGCGGATATTCCGGATAACGTCCTCGGTCAGTTGGGCAACCGCGTTCAGCATGCCCTGCGCGCCTTTACGCCGAAAGATCAGAAGGCGGTGAAAACCGCCGCGCAGACCATGCGCGCCAATCCGGCGTTTGATACAGAGAAAGCGATTCAGGAACTGGGCACCGGTGAAGCACTGGTTTCATTCCTCGATGCCAAAGGCAGTCCATCGGTCGTCGAGCGGGCAATGGTGATCGCCCCGTGCTCACGGATGGGACCGGTGACGGATGATGAGCGCAATGGGCTTATCAACCACTCTCCGGTTTATGGCAAATATGAAGACGACCTGGATCGTGAATCCGCGTTTGAAATGCTGCAAAAAAGTGTCAAGGCGACGACCGAAGCGCAAAGTAACCCGACGGCGAAAGGCAAAGAGGTGGCGGTTGACGACGGGATCCTCGGCGGGCTGAAGGATATCCTCTTCGGCAGTACCGGACCGCGCGGTGGCAAGCGCGATGGCGTAGTGCAGAGCGTGGCAAAAAGCGCAGCGCGTCAGGTCACCAATCAGCTCATTCGCGGGATGTTAGGCAGCCTGATGGGCGGCAGAAAACGCTAGTACCAAGGATAAGCGCAGCGCCATCAGGCACTGCGCTTTACGTTGCCGGATGGCGGCGAACGATTATGACTTACGCATCATCAGCCAGAGACTGATCAAGAAGAACGAGGCGCTTGGCAACAGGGCGCCGATAATCGGCGGAATACCGTACACCAGCGTCAGCGGGCCAAAGATCTGGTCCAGCACATAGAAAACAAAACCAAAGCTTATCCCCGTCACCACCCGCACGCCCATTGGCACGCTACGCAGCGGACCAAAGATGAACGACAGCGCCATCAGCATCATCACCGCAACGGACAGCGGCTGGAAGACTTTGCTCCACATATTGAGCTGGTAGCGCCCGGCCTCCTGGCCGCTCGACTTCAGGTATTTCACATAGTTGTGCAGACCGCTGATAGAGAGCGCATCCGGGTCCAGCGCCACCACGCCCAGTTTGTCTGGCGTAAGGTTGGTTTTCCAGGTACTGCTCACCATTTGCGAACCGGTGATCTGCTTCGGATCGGTCAGATTCGACTCATCCACCTGCGACAGACGCCAGACCTTCTGTTCCGGGTCAAACTTCGCCGACGCAGCATAGCGCACGGATTGCAGACGACGCTGATCGTTGAAGGCATAAATGCTGATACCGCCTAACTCTTCGTCACCTTTCACTCGTTCGATGTAAACAAAGTTATTGCCGTCTTTCGCCCACAGCCCCTGCTGGGTGGAAAGCAGCGAACCGCCGTACATCGCCTGCGCACGGTAATTACGCGCCATCTGCTCGCCCTGCGGCGCAACCCACTCGCCGATGGCCATGGTCAGCAGCACCAGTGGGATCGCGGTTTTCATCACCGAGAACGCAACCTGCATACGGGTAAAACCCGACGCCTGCATCACGACCAGCTCGCTGCGCTGCGCCAGCATCCCGAGTCCCAATAGCGCACCAAGCAATGCCGCCATCGGGAAGAAAATCTGCACATCTTTCGGCACGCTGAGCAGGGTGTACATCCCCGCGCCCAACGCGTCGTAGCTCCCCTGCCCGGCTTTTTTCAGCTGGTCGACGAACTTGATGATGCCGGAAAGCGACACCAGCATGAATAACGTCATCATGATGGTGGTGAAAATGGTTTTACCGATATAGCGGTCAAGGACACCAAATGGCTGCATCACACCGCTCCTTTACGCGAAAAACGGGCGCGCAGACGGCGCACCGGCACTGTATCCCACAGGTTAAGACCCACCGCCAGCGCCAGATACAGCAGGTTGACCACCCACATCCAGATAACCGGGTCCAACTTTCCTTTCCCGCCATTGGATTTCAGGGAGGTCTGGATCAGGAAGAACATCAAATAGAGCAGCATCGCGGGCAGCATCGACAGCACGCGGCCCTGACGCGGGTTGACCACGCTCAGCGGGACGACCATCAGCGCCATCATAAATACGGTGAATACCAACGTGATACGCCAGTGCAGTTCCGCACGGGCGCGATCGGTATCAGTGGACCACAGCGTGCGCATGTCCATCTGGTCGGTGTCGTTCGGATCCAGCGCCACCGCCTGGTGACCGATAATCGCCTGATAGTCCTGGAAGTCGGTAATACGGAAATCACGCAGCAGTGCGGTGCCTTCAAAGCGGGTGCCTTTGTTCAGCGTGACCACCTGCGAACCGTCGCGCATCTGCGACAGATGTCCGGAATCGGCGACCACCACAGAAGGACGGGCGTTACCTTTCGGGCGAATTTGTGCGAGGAACACATCCTTGAAATCGCTACCGTCAACGCTTTCAATAAACAGTACCGAGCTGCCATTGGTGGCCTGCTGGAACTGCCCCTGCGCCAGTGCGGCCATACCGGGGTTGGCTTTCGCTTCGGCCAGCACTTCATCCTGATGTTTTGACGACCACGGCCCCGCCCACATGACGTTAACGGCGGCGATGATCCCGGTGAACAACGCCAGGATCATGGCGGCTTTCACCAGCACGGCCTTGCTCAGACCGCAGGCGTGCATCACCGTAATTTCACTTTCGGTATACAGTTTGCCCAGCGTCATCAACAATCCGAGGAACAGGCTGAGCGGCAGGATAAGCTGCGCCATTTCAGGCACGCCGAGGCCCAGCAGCGAGAGCACCAGATTTGCCGGAATGTCACCGTCAACCGCTGCGCCGAGGATCCTCACTAACTTTTGACAAAAGAAGATCAAAAGCAGAATGAAGAGGATGGCAAGCTGGCTTTTGAGCGTCTCCCGCACCAGATATCTTATGATTATCACTTTAAATACGCCCGTAAAAACTCGTCTTTTGCAGGAATTTAGCTTGTTTCATGGCTTAAACGTCATTTATTCTCTTGAGTCGTCGAAATCGTCGCTAAAATTATTATACTCAGCGGATTCGCCACTCAGAACGCGTTCTGATGTGCCAATGCCGTAATAACGTTAAGATTAACACGAAGTCACCGCAACTGCGGATATGAGTTACGAAAGCTTGCAATTCTAACCGCAGGCGCCGCCGTTGTCTTTAAGATTCAGGAGCGTAGTGCATGGAGTTTAGTGTAAAAAGCGGTAGCCCGGAGAAACAGCGGAGTGCCTGCATCGTCGTGGGCGTCTTTGAACCACGCCGCCTTTCTCCGGTTGCAGAACAGCTCGATAAAATCAGCGACGGGTACATCAGTGCCCTGTTGCGTCGTGGCGAACTGGAAGGCAAACCGGGTCAGACCCTGTTGTTACACCATGTCCCCAACGTACTGTCCGAGCGTATCCTCCTCATCGGTTGTGGCAAAGAACGCGAGCTGGATGAACGTCAGTATAAGCAGGTGATTCAGAAAACTATCAACACTCTGAATGATACCGGCTCAATGGAAGCCGTCTGCTTCCTGACCGAACTGCACGTCAAAGGCCGCAACAACTACTGGAAAGTGCGTCAGGCTGTCGAGACGGCCAAAGAGACGCTGTACAGCTTCGATCAACTGAAAACCACCAAAAGCGAGCCGCGCCGCCCGCTGCGTAAAATGGTCTTCAATGTGCCGACCCGCCGTGAGCTGACCAGCGGCGAGCGTGCGATTCAGCACGGTCTGGCCATTGCTGCCGGCATTAAGGCCGCGAAAGATCTCGGCAACATGCCGCCGAACATCTGTAACGCCGCCTATTTAGCCTCTCAGGCGCGCCAGTTAGCTGACAGCTACAGCAAGAATGTGGTCACCCGCGTCATCGGCGAACAGCAGATGAAAGAGCTGGGAATGCACGCATACCTCGCCGTCGGTCACGGTTCGCAGAATGAATCGCTGATGTCAGTGATTGAGTACAAAGGCAGTCCGTCCGAAGACGTGCGTCCGATTGTGTTGGTCGGTAAAGGGCTCACCTTTGACTCCGGCGGTATATCCATCAAGCCAGCTGAAGGCATGGACGAGATGAAGTACGACATGTGCGGTGCGGCGGCAGTGTATGGCGTAATGCGCATGGTGGCGGAGCTTCAGTTGCCAATCAACGTCATCGGCGTGCTGGCAGGCTGTGAAAACATGCCAGGTGGTCGCGCCTATCGTCCGGGCGACGTACTGACGACCATGTCCGGTCAGACGGTTGAAGTGCTGAACACCGATGCCGAAGGCCGTCTGGTACTCTGCGACGTCTTAACCTACGTTGAGCGTTTCGAGCCAGAAGCGGTAATCGACGTGGCGACCCTGACGGGCGCCTGCGTGATTGCGCTGGGCCACCACATTACCGGTCTGATGTCGAACCATAACCCGCTGGCGCACGAGCTGATCGGCGCGTCCGAACAAGCGGGCGACCGCGCATGGCGTCTGCCGCTGGGTGATGAGTATCAGGAACAGCTGGAATCCAACTTCGCGGATATGGCGAATATCGGCGGCCGTCCTGGCGGCGCAATCACCGCAGGCTGTTTCCTGTCGCGCTTTACCCGCAAGTACAACTGGGCGCACCTCGACATCGCCGGTACCGCATGGCGTTCCGGGAAAGCCAAAGGCGCAACCGGTCGTCCGGTGGCGCTGTTGTCGCAGTTCCTGCTCAATCGTGCCGGTTTTTCCGGCGAAGAGTAAGTTTGAAATTGCCCCGTAGGCCGGATAAGCGCAGCGCTTATCCGGTCTACGGTGTGCAAGAAGACAACGCATTTAAATCCACCACAAGAAGCCCCATATCATGAGAAACGCAACGTTCTATCTTCTGGACAACGACACACAACACGCTGGCCTTAGCGCCGTCGAGCAACTGGTGTGTGAGATTGCCGCAGAACGTTGGCGCAGCGGCAAACGCGTGTTGATTGCCTGCGAAGACGAAAAACAGGCGATTCGCCTGGATGAGGCGCTATGGGCCAGACCGGCTGACCGTTTCGTCCCGCACAATCTGGCCGGTGAAGGGCCGCGCGGCGGTGCGCCGGTAGAAATCGCCTGGCCGGAAAAACGCAACAGCAGTCCGCGCGATCTGCTCATCAGCCTGCGCGTTGGCTTTGCAGATTTTGCCACCGCTTTCACAGAAGTGATAGACTTCGTCCCTTACGAAGATTCTCTGAAACAATCGGCACGCGAACGCTACAAAGCCTACCGCGTGGCTGGTTTTAACCTGAATACGGCAACCTGGAAATAATGGAAAAGACATACAACCCCCAAGATATCGAACAGCCGCTTTACGAGCACTGGGAAAAGCAGGGCTATTTCAAGCCTAACGGCGATGAAAGCAAAGAGTCCTTCTGCATCATGATCCCGCCGCCGAACGTCACCGGCAGTTTGCATATGGGTCATGCTTTCCAGCAAACCATCATGGATACGCTGATCCGCTATCAGCGCATGCAGGGGAAAAATACCCTGTGGCAGGTCGGGACCGATCACGCCGGTATCGCGACCCAGATGGTGGTTGAGCGTAAAATTGCCGCTGAAGAAGGAAAAACCCGCCACGACTACGGTCGCGATGCCTTTATCGATAAAATCTGGCAGTGGAAAGCGGAATCCGGCGGCACCATCACCCGTCAGATGCGTCGTCTCGGCAACTCCGTGGACTGGGAGCGCGAGCGCTTCACCATGGACGAAGGTCTTTCCAATGCCGTGAAAGAAGTCTTTGTCCGCCTGTACAAAGAAGATCTAATTTACCGTGGCAAACGCCTGGTGAACTGGGATCCAAAACTGCGCACCGCCATTTCCGATCTGGAAGTGGAAAACCGCGAGTCTAAAGGCTCGATGTGGCACATCCGCTACCCGCTGGCAGATGGCGCAAAAACGGCTGACGGCAAAGATTACCTGGTGGTGGCGACCACTCGTCCGGAAACCCTGCTGGGCGATACCGGCGTAGCCGTTAACCCGGAAGATCCGCGTTATAAAGATCTGATTGGCAAATTCGTGGTGTTGCCGCTGGTGAACCGCCGCATTCCGATCGTCGGTGATGAACACGCCGACATGGAAAAAGGCACCGGCTGCGTGAAAATCACCCCGGCGCACGACTTTAACGACTACGAAGTCGGTCGTCGTCATGCCCTGCCAATGATCAACATCTTCACCTTTGATGGAGATATCCGCGAAACGGCGGAAGTGTACGACACCAAAGGCAATGAGTCCGACGTCTACTCCAACGAAATTCCGGCGGAATTCCAGAAACTGGAGCGCTTTGCCGCACGTAAAGCGGTGGTTGCGGCGATCGACGCGCAGGGCCTGCTGGAAGAAATTAAACCGCACGACCTGACCGTCCCGTACGGCGACCGTGGCGGCGTGGTCATCGAACCGATGCTGACCGACCAGTGGTACGTCCGTGCCGATGTGCTGGCAAAACCGGCGGTAGAAGCCGTTGAGAACGGCGACATTCAGTTCGTGCCGAAGCAGTACGAAAACATGTATTTCTCTTGGATGCGCGATATTCAGGACTGGTGTATTTCCCGTCAGCTGTGGTGGGGTCACCGTATTCCGGCATGGTACGACAACGACGGTAACGTCTATGTGGGTCGCAACGAAGACGAAGTGCGTAAGGAAAACAACCTGAGCGCAGACGTAGCCCTGCGTCAGGACGACGACGTGCTGGATACCTGGTTCTCCTCCGCGCTGTGGACCTTCTCCACCCTCGGCTGGCCGGAAAACACCGACGCACTGCGTCAGTTCCACCCAACCAGCGTGATGGTTTCCGGCTTCGACATCATCTTCTTCTGGATTGCCCGCATGATCATGATGACCATGCACTTCATCAAAGATGAAAATGGCAAGCCGCAGGTTCCGTTCAAAACCGTCTACATGACCGGTCTGATCCGCGACGACGAGGGCCAGAAGATGTCCAAGTCCAAGGGTAACGTAATTGACCCGCTGGATATGGTCGACGGTATTTCGTTACCGGAACTGCTGGAAAAACGTACCGGCAACATGATGCAGCCACAACTGGCTGAAAAAATTGCCAAACGTACCGAAAAACAGTTCCCGGACGGCATTGAACCGCACGGCACCGATGCCCTGCGTTTCACCCTCGCCGCGCTGGCTTCGACCGGTCGCGACATCAACTGGGACATGAAGCGCCTGGAAGGTTACCGTAACTTCTGTAACAAGCTGTGGAACGCCAGCCGTTTTGTGCTGATGAACACCGAAGAACAGGATTGCGGATTCAACGGCGGCGAGATGACACTGTCGCTGGCGGACCGCTGGATCCTCGCGGAATTCAACCAGACCACCAAAGCGTACCGTGAAGCACTGGATAACTTCCGCTTCGATATCGCCGCGGGCATTTTGTATGAGTTTACCTGGAACCAGTTCTGTGACTGGTACCTGGAGCTGACCAAACCGGTCATGGCCGGCGGAACGGAAGCTGAACTGCGTGGCACCCGCCATACGCTGGTGACCGTGCTGGAAGGTCTGCTGCGCCTGGCGCACCCGATCATCCCGTTCATCACTGAAACCATCTGGCAGCGTGTGAAAGTGATTGCCGGCATTACCGCTGACACTATCATGCTGCAGCCGTTCCCGGAATATAACGCCGCACAGGTTGATGAAGCCGCACTCGCGGACACCGAATGGCTGAAGCAGGCGATCGTTGCCGTACGTAACATCCGTGCGGAAATGAACATTGCGCCGGGCAAACCGCTTGAGCTGCTGCTGCGGGGTTGCAGCGATGACGCGATGCGTCGCGTAAACGACAACCGCAGCTTCCTGCTCAACCTGGCGCGTCTGGAAAGCATCACCGTACTGCCTGCTGATGACAAGGGTCCGGTCTCCGTGACTAAAATCATCGACGGCGCCGAACTGCTGATCCCGATGGCGGGTCTCATCAATAAAGACGATGAACTGGCGCGTCTGGCGAAAGAAGTGGCGAAAATCGAAGGCGAAATTAGCCGTATCGAAAACAAACTCGCTAACGAAGGCTTTGTGGCGCGTGCGCCGGAAGCGGTGATCGCCAAAGAGCGTGAGAAGCTGGAAGGTTATGCCGAGGCGAAAGCGAAACTGATTGAGCAGCAGGCGGTTATCGCCGCGCTGTAATCGCGGAAAGCGATAATGTATAAAGGCCGGAGCTTGCTCCGGCCTTTTTTATCACTACATAAAATTGAGCGTCGGCATCACGCCGCGTGAGAGTCGCGATACCAGACCGTTATCCACGCGCTCATCGCTGTCAGCAAGTGGTAACGTATCGAGATCGCCCACCACGTACGTATTTTTCGCCAGCCAGGTAATCAGCCACATGCGCAGCAGCGGATACGCCAGCCCACCGGTGATAGCAGAAATCACATATAACCCCCCCAGGCGATAAACCATGCCATGGAAAGTCAGCGTGGAACGAAAACGAATGTGTCCGTCGGCGAGTTGCAGGTTATTCAGAAAGTGATTACGAAACGCCACAATCAAATAACTCATTGAAATGGCAATGCCCAGATAATAGATAATCTGGCTTATCACAATCTGTCGTTGATATTCGAGGAGGATTAACGCTTCAATTTCCTCTTCCGCCATCCCCGTCACATCGAGTTCGTATATCGATTTAAACAGCGCGATCGCGATAAAACCGACCACGGCGAGAAAAGGCAGCAGCGCTGCCATGGCCAGAATCGCGGATTTAATACAATGCCAGACATTTATCTGCACAGAGAATGCGTGGACACCAAAGCGGCCGCCATCCCCCACCATCCTCATCAACCGACTGTACGTCACCCCGCTGACCATTCCCACGCCGGCAAGGCCCGTCAGCCCCAGCACGATTACAGTGAAAATCACTTCTCCCGGGCTTTCTGTTGGACACACCTGTAGCAGGCAAAATATCACCCCCCCCAGCGCCATAAGCAACAGCATGGGCAGACACAGAATATTCCAGAATGCCTTAAGCGCAGAGAAACGAAAACCAAAACGGATACTATTTAACGAGGTCTTCACTGCCTGATATTGCAGATTTTTCATCACCAGGACAGGTATTGCTAAGATCAGTGCTGCCAGTAAGGCCGCGCCAATGAAAAAATATTCCATGCTTATCAATGTCATGCCTGCAATATAAATCACCAGCAGCATAAACCAGCTCAGGAACACATCGCCACCTGTCACCTTCCAGCTAAACGGCTGTCCATTTAAGGTCATATTGGAATAAATATAGCGACGGCATTTCATTAATGCCCACGGCAGGTAAATTCCTAAGGAAGGTGCGAATAAGTCCGAGATGTGAGATCATCGTGTTGTAACCTGAACCCAGAATGAGTAACCGGATGAGCCAGCAACTGACTTTTGCCGACAGTGAGTTTTCCAGTAAACGCCGCCAGACCCGCAAAGAAGTTTTCCTTGGCAGAATGGATGACTTGCTTCCCTGGGACAAATTACTTGGCGTTATCGAGCCTGTGTATCCCAAGGCCGGTAATGGTCGCAGGCCCTATCCGCTGGAAACCATGCTGCGTATTCACTGCATGCAGCAATGGTACAACCTGAGCGATGAGGCCATGGAAGATGCCCTCTATGAAATCGCCTCCATGCGCCAATTTGCTCGCCTGTCACTGGATAAAGCCATTCCAGACCGCACTACCATCATGAATTTCCGGCATTTGCTGGAGCAGCATGAACTGGCCCGCAAAATCTTCAGTACCGTTAATCACTGGCTAGCAGAGTGTGGCGTTCTAATGACCCAGGGCACCTTGGTGGATGCCACCATCATTCAAGCCCCCAGCTCTACCAAAAACAAACACAACAGCCGTGATGAAGACATGCACCAGACCAAGAAAGGTAACCAGTGGTACTTCGGCATGAAAGCGCACATTGGCGTGGACGCCAAAAGTGGCCTGACCCACAGTCTGGTGACCACGGCGGCTAACGAGCACGACCTCAATCAGGTTGGCAAGTTACTGCATGGCGATGAAGAATTTATCTCAGCCGATGCTGGTTATCAGGGGGCCGAAAAGCGCGATGAGCTCAGCGATGTCAGCGCAGACTGGCTTATCGCCAAGCGTCCCGGCAAAGTGAATGCATTGAAGCAACACCCGCGCAAGAACAAGCTGGCCATCCGTTACGAATACCTGAAAGCGAGTATCCGAGCGAAGGTTGAGCATCCATTTCGGATAGTAAAATGTCAGTTTGGTTTCGTCAAAGCCAGGTACAAGGGGCTGGCTAAAAATGACAGTCAACTGGCGATGTTATTCACCCTGGCGAACCTGGTTCGAGTTGACCAATTGATACGGGCACAGGCGAGATCTACCTGAAATGAGGAAATTAGCCTGAAACAGGGCCAAAATCAGCCACGAAGAGACGATTTTGGGCTGAAAATTGGAAAATTGAGCCACAGGACGTCGATAAAGGACGGTTTGGGGCGTCATATCGGGAGCTGCGGACCACTTAATCGCAACTTCC
>NZ_JAOWCD010000067.1:0-4436 GCF_030337175.1 Citrobacter sp. Ca225
GGAAGTTGCGATTAAGTGGTCCGCAGCTCCCGATATGACGCCCCAAACCGTCCTTTATCGACGTCCTGTGGCTCAATTTTCCAATTTTCAGCCCAAAATCGTCTCTTCGTGGCTGATTTTGGCCCTGTTTCAGGCTAATTTCCTCATTTCAGGTAGATCTCGCCTGTGCCCGTATCAATTGGTCAACTCGAACCAGGTTCGCCAGGGTGAATAACATCGCCAGTTGACTGTCATTTTTAGCCAGCCCCTTGTACCTGGCTTTGACGAAACCAAACTGACATTTTACTATCCGAAATGGATGCTCAACCTTCGCTCGGATACTCGCTTTCAGGTATTCGTAACGGATGGCCAGCTTGTTCTTGCGCGGGTGTTGCTTCAATGCATTCACTTTGCCGGGACGCTTGGCGATAAGCCAGTCTGCGCTGACATCGCTGAGCTCATCGCGCTTTTCGGCCCCCTGATAACCAGCATCGGCTGAGATAAATTCTTCATCGCCATGCAGTAACTTGCCAACCTGATTGAGGTCGTGCTCGTTAGCCGCCGTGGTCACCAGACTGTGGGTCAGGCCACTTTTGGCGTCCACGCCAATGTGCGCTTTCATGCCGAAGTACCACTGGTTACCTTTCTTGGTCTGGTGCATGTCTTCATCACGGCTGTTGTGTTTGTTTTTGGTAGAGCTGGGGGCTTGAATGATGGTGGCATCCACCAAGGTGCCCTGGGTCATTAGAACGCCACACTCTGCTAGCCAGTGATTAACGGTACTGAAGATTTTGCGGGCCAGTTCATGCTGCTCCAGCAAATGCCGGAAATTCATGATGGTAGTGCGGTCTGGAATGGCTTTATCCAGTGACAGGCGAGCAAATTGGCGCATGGAGGCGATTTCATAGAGGGCATCTTCCATGGCCTCATCGCTCAGGTTGTACCATTGCTGCATGCAGTGAATACGCAGCATGGTTTCCAGCGGATAGGGCCTGCGACCATTACCGGCCTTGGGATACACAGGCTCGATAACGCCAAGTAATTTGTCCCAGGGAAGCAAGTCATCCATTCTGCCAAGGAAAACTTCTTTGCGGGTCTGGCGGCGTTTACTGGAAAACTCACTGTCGGCAAAAGTCAGTTGCTGGCTCATCCGGTTACTCATTCTGGGTTCAGGTTACAACACGATGATCTCACATCTCGGACTTATTCGCACCTTCCCTAAAATTTTAAATTAAACGCAACGATTTACAATCCGTTTTCAATAGGGGGGGGCTATCAATAAATACACATCAATTACTATTTAGCATTGCAAAACAATGATTGGATATGGTAACTGGGTAACGAATTAAGGACTTTAATGCAGGCAGTACGAATAGATAGAAAATGTGAGCAATGATTTCAATTTATTGGGGTATAACCTGAACAATAGTCAATGTTTTTGCTATACGTTTTCGCTGCCCCTGATGAGACCCGCGGCGACCTAGTCTGAACAGCGGCTGCCTCAGATTCAGGTTATGTCGCCCAATTCGCTGTATATAGCGTTTACTGATAACGTGATTTTCTTCTTCAGGCACGACGCAAACCGCGTCCGCCCGGTTGCTATCCATATCACTATTACCAGGGGGGCCTGGCTCAAAGATGTTCCGGTTGTTCATGATGCCAGGCCATGGACTGGCCATACGCGTAAAACGGCAAGTACTGACGTAATTTAGCCCAATGTAGCCCATTATTCGCCCATTCCAGCGCAGGTAATGGCGTTAGTGCCCCGCTATATCCGTCAGGCGACAGGCCGCTGCTTGTTATTTAAATAGCGGAAAATCGTGTAGCGGGTAAACGCCCATAATACATGTGCTGGCACACCCCGGGACGCCATTCCTGCCAGTCTCAAGAGATTCTGATGTGTACCGGACAGTACGCGAACTGGAGTTACCATGCCATTCAACAGCCAGATGGAAATAATGTTGATCTGAGCCAGAACTTTTACCATTACACAGCACACGTTCAGAACCGGAACAGGAGGACAGCAGTCGGAAGCAGATGTAACTGAATCACCTCAAAGCCCCCTTATACTCTAAATCAATAAGTTGGTATCAATTGTCAGCCTATTAGGCTCTGTTTTTATTAATATTGTCTATAATATCCGGATCAAAAACTTTTATAATTGAATGAGATATCAAATAATTGATAATCTCCGTAGCTTTTGATGTGGCAGAAAGATTTGCACCTGATAATAACAGTTCTCGTGCCGAATGGTATGCGGCAAGATACAAACCAATTTCAATCGCATTAATCATTATCTCATAATCAATCCAGCTATCATATACCACATTATCAAGGAAGAGGAAGTTCGCTATTGGTTTTTTTATTTCCTTAGCCATTTTGGCAAACCTGAATGCCAGGTTATACTTTCCGATGGAACGATATATTCTTGCCAGATGGTATAAACTTTCAGCTCTTAACGGATTTTCCTCAAAGGCCTCAAGCAAAAAAGGGATCGAATTTGAAATTCTCCCTAAACGTTCATGAATAAGACCAATCCTGAGCAAACTAAAATACCGTTCCTCCGCAAACCCGGCCAACGTCAGTCGTAGTAGATACCATTCAAGTGCTTTACTATACAACTCAGACCTGTTTTTCTCATCCTGCACTGCAGCATCATGATATGACTGTGCGCAATAAAATGCATACCTGGGCATGAGATCCTGCTCTGTACACTGATGGTATGCGGTTGCTAATATCTCTGCATCGTGATGGTACTTTTTACATGTATTGTTACGCGATCCGCTGCGCCCTGAAATAATGAAATGGTTACTATTAATAGTTCCGGTATCATTGTATTTATCTTCAAGATATTCATGTAACACACCACGCCATTTGAATGGCAATCCGTTACGGATAATGAGTTTTCTGTAATACGTAACAGAATGTGACTCATTACTCATTTTCAGGAAATAACTATGGTGAGTTAAATTCGAGGTATCAACACTTCCTTCGATCCTGTCATCCGCGTCAAAAAAGAGTATGTAGTCAGACATACCTTCGCAACGCTGCAGCGCCAGGTTTCGGTTATGTGAAAAATCAATCCATTGATCGTGATATAGTTTACCAGGGATTCCCTTTTGGGCAAAGAATTCCTTAATTATTTCTGATGTATTATCCGATGAACCCGTATCACAAATAACCCATGATGAAATCGGTATTTTATCTAATATATTAGAAAGGGTCTTTTGTATAATGTGAGACTCATCCCGTACAATCATATTAAGGCAGATTGTAGTCACGACTGTTCCTTTTTTAGATCCACGATCGTTTATTTACATTAATCGCATTTAATGAAACTTATGTAAATATGTTATTGATAGATTTTATCTATTTATTTTATGAATTTACATGCTATTTATGGCTTTGTTGAATAAATCGAACTTTTGCTGAGTTGAAGGATCAGATCACGCATCCTCCCGACAACACAGACCATTCCGTGGCAAAGCAAAAGTTCAGAATCACCAACTGGTCCACCTACAACAAAGCTCTCATCAACCGTGGCTCCCTCACTTTCTGGCTGGATGATGAGGCGATTCAGGCCTGGTATGAGTCGGCAACGCCTTCATCACGAGGAAGGCCCCAGCGCTATTCTGATCTCGCCATCACCACCGTTCTGGTGATTAAACGCGTATTCCGGCTGACCCTGCGGGCTGCGCAGGGTTTTATTGATTCCATTTTTGCCCTGATGAACGTTCCGTTGCGCTGCCCGGATTACACCAGTGTCAGTAAGCGGGCAAAGTCGGTTAATGTCAGTTTCAAAACGTCCACCCGGGGTGAAATCGCACACCTGGTGATTGATTCCACCGGGCTGAAGGTCTTTGGTGAAGGCGAATGGAAAGTCAGAAAGCACGGCAAAGAGCGCCGTCGTATCTGGCGAAAGTTGCATCTTGCTGTTGACAGCAACACACATGAAGTTGTCTGTGCAGACCTGTCGCTGAATAACGTCACGGACTCAGAAGCCTTCCCGGGCCTTATCCGGCAGACTCACAGAAAAATCAGGGCAGCCGCGGCAGACGGGGCTTACGATACCCGGCTCTGTCACGATGAACTGCGCCGCAAAAAAATCAGCGCGCTTATTCCTCCCCGAAAAGGAGCAGGTTACTGGCCCGGTGAGTACGCAGACCGCAACCGTGCCGTTGCTAATCAGCGGCTGAGCGGAAGCAATGCACGGTGGAAATGGACAACGGAATATAACCGTCGCTCGATAGCGGAAACGGCAATGTACAGAATGAAGCAGTTGTTGGGAGATTCACTGACGCTGCGTGACTACGATGGTCAGGTAGCGGAAGCTATGGCCATGGTGCGTGCGTTGAACAGGATGACAAAGGCTGGGATGCCAGAAAGCGTGCGTATTGCCTGAAAATCCAGCCAGCTACAGGGTCGTTCGCACGAAATCTTATTTATTCAACAAAGCC
>NZ_JAOWCD010000068.1:0-171169 GCF_030337175.1 Citrobacter sp. Ca225
GGAAGTTGCGATTAAGTGGTCCGCAGCTCCCGATATGACGCCCCAAACCGTCCTTTATCGACGTCCTGTGGCTCAATTTTCCAATTTTCAGCCCAAAATCGTCTCTTCGTGGCTGATTTTGGCCCTGTTTCAGGCTAATTTCCTCATTTCAGGTAGATCTCGCCTGTGCCCGTATCAATTGGTCAACTCGAACCAGGTTCGCCAGGGTGAATAACATCGCCAGTTGACTGTCATTTTTAGCCAGCCCCTTGTACCTGGCTTTGACGAAACCAAACTGACATTTTACTATCCGAAATGGATGCTCAACCTTCGCTCGGATACTCGCTTTCAGGTATTCGTAACGGATGGCCAGCTTGTTCTTGCGCGGGTGTTGCTTCAATGCATTCACTTTGCCGGGACGCTTGGCGATAAGCCAGTCTGCGCTGACATCGCTGAGCTCATCGCGCTTTTCGGCCCCCTGATAACCAGCATCGGCTGAGATAAATTCTTCATCGCCATGCAGTAACTTGCCAACCTGATTGAGGTCGTGCTCGTTAGCCGCCGTGGTCACCAGACTGTGGGTCAGGCCACTTTTGGCGTCCACGCCAATGTGCGCTTTCATGCCGAAGTACCACTGGTTACCTTTCTTGGTCTGGTGCATGTCTTCATCACGGCTGTTGTGTTTGTTTTTGGTAGAGCTGGGGGCTTGAATGATGGTGGCATCCACCAAGGTGCCCTGGGTCATTAGAACGCCACACTCTGCTAGCCAGTGATTAACGGTACTGAAGATTTTGCGGGCCAGTTCATGCTGCTCCAGCAAATGCCGGAAATTCATGATGGTAGTGCGGTCTGGAATGGCTTTATCCAGTGACAGGCGAGCAAATTGGCGCATGGAGGCGATTTCATAGAGGGCATCTTCCATGGCCTCATCGCTCAGGTTGTACCATTGCTGCATGCAGTGAATACGCAGCATGGTTTCCAGCGGATAGGGCCTGCGACCATTACCGGCCTTGGGATACACAGGCTCGATAACGCCAAGTAATTTGTCCCAGGGAAGCAAGTCATCCATTCTGCCAAGGAAAACTTCTTTGCGGGTCTGGCGGCGTTTACTGGAAAACTCACTGTCGGCAAAAGTCAGTTGCTGGCTCATCCGGTTACTCATTCTGGGTTCAGGTTACAACACGATGATCTCACATCTCGGACTTATTCGCACCTTCCTTAGTTCCAGACCAAAATTTAAAAGAGGGAACATTAACCCTGCGAATTTTGCCCGGTCGTATCAGTGAATGGCTGTTACAAAATCAGGAAGGCCGCACCGTTCATCGCTGGAATAACTTCCCGGAAGCTGAAGGCGACGTTCTTGATTTACGCGGTCTGGAACAGGGACTGGAAAATTTGCAGCGTATTCCCGGATCGCAGGCAAGTATTCATCTTGTTCCCGGTGAACATCCTGGCGATACTCGCGTAGAAGTCAGTCGCAGCCAGAATAAAGCATGGCGTCTGGGGACGTGGATGGATGACGCCGGAAGTAAAAAAACGGGGCGTTATGAAGGCGGTCTGGCCTTTTACCTTAATAACCCCACAACGCTGAATGACATTTTTTATGTTGCTTATGGCGGCGGTTTTAAAAATGAGTATGGACGTCGCAACGACAACACTTCCGCCTTCTACTCCGTCCCGTGGGGCTACTGGCTGCTTGAACTCTATGGCAGTAAATATCGCACGGTTCAGACAATCCATAGCGGTGATTACCACTATCAGTACAGCAGCAGTGAAAAATTACTGACTGCAGAAATCAAACGCGTTATCTACCGCAGCGCCAGCCAAAAAACAACGCTGGGTTTTAAAGGCATTAAACGTGATTCACACTATGACCTCAACGATGTTGAAGTGGAAGTACAGCGCCGGGACACCAGCAGCTGGCAACTCAACCTGGAACATTTAGCTTATCTGCCCTTTGGGCAACTCACCTCCCGACTGGGCTATCAACATGCCGCGCACTGGTTTGGCGAACAAGCCGATGCCGAAGAAATGGTAGGTAGTGCCGATCCCCTGGCACGCATTATTACCCTGAGCGTCGACGGCACATTTCCGTTTAAGGCAGGCGATCTGTCGATGAGCTATGAGCCGCATTTCATGCAGCAAACGTCACCGGATAAACTGACGCAGCCGGATAAATTTACTATCGGTAACCGCTGGACGGTACGTGGCTTCGACGGTGAATCCTCCATTTATGCTGATAAGGGTTGGTATCTGCGTAACGACATTAACCTGAATCTCCCCAGGTGGGGAATGCAGCCCTATCTTGGCTTTGATTACGGGGAAGTCAGCGGTTCGAAAAATGATTACTGGAGCGGCACACGCATCGCCGGTGCGGTTGCGGGTGTGCGAGGTGTTAAAGGCAACGTTGGCTATGATCTTTTCGCCGGCGTTCCGGTGATGAAACCTGATGATATGCAGACCAGTCCGTTTACACTTGGTTTTTCAGTGCAATGGCAATATTAAATCGATGCCTGAATGGATCAGTCTTAGAATGGACAGGACTTAAATAGCGCCATCTTGAGTGGGTAAATACAACATCGATTTACCCACTCAAGAATATTATGCCCGCCCGAATGCTCGCGTTTTGCAAATCTGGGGAAACCTTCACGTCTTCCCGCCTTGTGCCGCTTTTTTTATACTTCCTGCTCAGTTTTTACTGGTTAGTGCTGATACATATTCCCTGGCCAAACAGCGTCGATTACGGCATGAATTTACCGATGAACCTGCTATCGTGGGCTGCGATTTTGCTTCAGGCGCTGATCGTCCGGCTGTCGCTGCAAGCGGATAAAATACGTCTGACACCCACGTTTTTATGCCTGCTATTCAGTGCGATAGCATTTACGTTACCCGTCTTCTGGTCGCCTGATCAGGGACTCGCCATCGCTCTTCCTCGACTAACAGGGATCTGGGGAGGCGTGTTTACCTATCTCACCTTACTTCAGTACCCACCGCGGGAAAAAGAAATTGTTGCTCTGAGCTATATGATCGCTGCGGCAGCTTGCATTGAAACCGTTTATTCTCTGATGGGTTTCTGGTGCCCACAATGGCTTCCCTTCCCGCTTAACGCACTGGCTGAAAATTATTCCGGTGGCGCACCGGGTATTTTTCAACAGCGTAATGTCACCGCCACATTTCTGGCGACAGGTTTATCTCTTCTGCTGGTGTTGATGGCGGACAGGCAGCGAACGCTTAAATCGTTTCGTGCGGAAACTGCGCGGAGGTTCGCAATCTGTTTTGCAATTATCCTCATCTCTGCGACGCTAGTATTATGTCGTTCCCGAATTGGCTGGCTGGGCGGTCTGTGTGGAATTGCCTGCGCGTCGCTTCTTTTCTGTCAACAATGTTGGCGAGATAGAACCACGGCTTGCCAACGCCTTGCGATTATTTTCTTACCGTTCATCGGTGGTCTGTTGGGTTCGGTTTTGCTCCAGGGTTCCGTATTAAATTCGTTGGCTCATGAAGGGTCAAATCAACAACGACTCCTGACGCTGGAATACACCGTGCGCCTTATCATGACGCATCCCTGGAGAGGGATTGGTTTAGGCATGTTTGAATCGGTGTATCAAAATTTTATGGCCGATCTTCCTTTCGCGAATCCTGGCCGGGAAATGATGCAGCATCCACATAATGAGACGTTATTTATTCAGGCGGAAGGCGGAATTGTCGCCTTCCTGGGCGGGCTGATTCTTTTATGGGGTTGGATTATTTTATTTCTCCGCCCAAAAAGCTTGTGGCAGTGGGTGACACTGTTAACCACCCTACCGATTTTGTTACACACTCAGGTCGAGTTTCCTCTTTATTACTCCGTTGCGCACTTTTTTCTCATCCTGCTACTGATGAGTGCAACTGAAAGCCGTAAATCCACGTTCACCTTGCCGGTAAAATATCTGCGTCCAGCCCTGGCCGCGACCGCACTGTACGGTATTGTGCTGTCAATGCAGCTCTTTCGCGCCAGTGTGACACTGGGATAATTCGAAACGGGCCGACTTGAACCACAGGAAAGTATTCGTCAATTATCCGTTCCCTGGCTGATGCAAATACGCTGGTAGCGGGATCTCTCCCGCTTACATCTGATGCATTTTAATCAAAGCGGTAATATTAATGAGCTAGATTTATTTGCTCAGGAGAATGCCGAGTGGATCACAATGCATATGGAAGAAGATGCCTGGAGCGACCAGATTAATATTCTGATGTTTCTGCAAAAGCGGGAAGAGGCACTGGCGCTAAGGCTGCGGGCTCATCGCTTAATGCCATGGGATGAGCGCTTTAATCCGGGTGAGTAAAAATAAAAGAAGCTGGCATCATAGTCGGCTTCCTGCATCATTTCACTGATAAGTCAGGTTTAGCATTGCCGTGGCGTTGGCAGTAGCGGCTTTCACTTTATCTTTAGTCTGAATATCACTGACCGCAACTGTCGCCATCATCGTCGTTGATACAGTTGATTAAGAGTGACAATCTACGCTGGATTCATACACTGTCAGCGCCTGTCAGATAGGTTGATCGCGCTGTACAATTATCTGGGAGCGTTTATCTGTAACGAAGAATGGAATAAGTGCAGGTTATCGATATGGTCGCATAACAGTTTGTGGCACCCAAAAAGAGCATGTCCAACAGAAGGTTCATTCTTCGCCCCCAAACTGATTTTAAAATTGTGTACACACCGAACCTATCTACACACAGTTTTTATCAGGCATAGTTCACCACAAAGGTCACAGAAACATTTGCCCTTCCTGGCGTCACATCATCAACTACAGACTGATAACTCGCTGAAAATTTAAGTTCAACGGAGTCCTCACCTCCTTTTAAGGGGATGCCTTCAGAAGGTTTATCGGGGGGGAGTAATTTCCCCTTACTGTCATAAATTGTATTAGCTCAGACCTGATCTGACAGTTACCGGTTATTTATACAGGTATCTGTCAGATTACATCTGGTTTAAGTTTTTCTCAGCCCAGATGCGTTTTCCATCAAGTAATGTTTCCACTGGCGTCCGGCCACAGCACATTTTCCCTGATGAGTTCGCTCATTATTATAGTGAGCCAGCCATTCATCAAGATCCGATTGTAATGAAGCAAGATCACCATATAACTTTTTGCGGAACGTTACCTGATAAAACTCGTTCAGGATCGTTTTATGGAACCGCTCGCAGATACCATTGGTTTGCGGTGACATTGCCTTCGTTTTCGTATGCTCAATGTCATTTATCGCCAGATAAAGCTGGTAATCGTGCTGCTCCACTTTACCGCAGTATTCGGTGCCTCTGTCAGTATCCTCAGCATCGGCAGGCCATGAGACTCATAAAACGGCAGTACACGATCATTCAGTAAATCAGCCGCTGTAATCGGCGTTTTAGTGACATAGAGCTTGCAGTGGGCCACTTTCGAGTACGTATCAACGGACGTCTGCTGATAGATACGCCCGACGCCTTTCAGATTGCCCACAT
Source organism: Citrobacter sp. Ca225 (assembly GCF_030337175.1). Lineage (NCBI taxonomy): Bacteria > Pseudomonadati > Pseudomonadota > Gammaproteobacteria > Enterobacterales > Enterobacteriaceae > Citrobacter > Citrobacter sp. Ca225. The sequence goes on from NZ_JAOWCD010000068.1 coordinate 5,462, forward strand.
AGAACGTGTCCTGTGGCCCCAAATAACCCGGATGAGCGGTTTCAATCTCACCACAGGCCTCGTCATCGCTGGCTTTACGTTCCAGCGCGGCGATCTGGCTGTCGGTCAGTTCAATACCATGGCGGGCCATTTTCTCTTCCAGCGCATGCAGGCGTTTTTTGAAGTTCTCAAGGTTATGGCGTAACCAGACGGAACGGACACCACTGCCGGAGATAAAACGCCCTGTTTACGTAACTCGTTACTGGTCCGGTGCTGACCGTGAGCCAGGAATTCGACAGCATAATCAACAACGCTCGCTCAGTGGCATCATCGGTACGGTTCTTTAGGTTAGGAGCACGACGGCTACGATTTAGCAGTGCATCCACGCCACCTTCATCGGCCAGTTCGCGATAACGGTAAAATGTATCGCGCGAGACGCCCATGATTTTGCAGGCTTTCGACACGTTACTGAGTTCTTCAGCCAGATTGAGCAAACCGGCTTTGTGTTTGATGACGGGATTGGTAGTATGAAGCATGAGAGTTACCTCGTGTTTTGTATAAGGATTCGACACCCATATCAAAACCGGTAACTCTCAACCTTTCAAGGCCATGTGTCAGATCAAGTCGCGACTAATACAACTTACTTTTGTGAGAATTGATACTATTGAGTCAGCGCTGTCGGTTGCTTAACTCTGCAGCATGAATGCTGAGGTCAGTTATTTGCGACCTTTTAGACTCATAATCCGTACGTACAAATCCGTACGTACAGCACGTACTACGATCTGTGCAACTTTATCAATTTTAATTAGTTTCATGAATTATTCGCAGTCGTAACTTTAACGCCAAATAAGCTCTTACACTTTCCTCATATAATATTCACCTTATAATATAATATAATCTTCAGATACCTTAATTAGAATTGCTATGCCATTATGAAGCCAGACACTCATGTCATCAATATAATCAATGCCGTTTCCGACACTTCTCGCATTTTGCATGCCCGGGAGCGGCAAATCATATCTCTCGGACACCATGCCGAATCGATGACTTTTGTATTACATAAAGGCACGGTAAGTGTTTACCGTAGCCACGACCAACTACTACTTAAGCATCTTAAAGCACCTATGATTGTTGGCATGAACTCGTTAATGAATACGAATGCTGATTTCTTCTACAAAGCCAACGGGGAAATCCTTTTCGAAATCATTCCGACATTACACGTAATGAGTGTCATTGCGGAGAAAAACCTTTGGCAGGACGCATCCTATACCTATATGTATGCCATAGATAAACTTCTCGAAGCACATCGTACCTCTGCTGGCCTCTCAACCTACGAACTGATCCGCACCAATCTTATTGCATTGTTGGCAGAGAAAGAAGAACTGCGTCTTGCGGTTAACGCGAGTGACTACATCCAGGAAAAAACGCATCTTTCGCGTAGCCGCGTGATGAAGATTTTGAGCGACTTGCGGCTGGGTGGCCATATCGAGATGGCGCGCGGTATTCTTACTAAGATCAATCGTCTTCCCGAACAGTACTGACCTGGCTCATTTGCATAATTTCCTTACAGCAGTCATCATAGGTCACTGTTTAATAAAGGAGAGGTTATGCAGGAATTAATTACTCAGGTTGAGGATTTAGCGGGTATTGAAATGAATCACACCACCTCGCTGGTGATGATTTTCGGTATTATTTTTCTCACAGCCATCATTGTGCATATTATTTTGCACTGGGTGGTATTGCGCACCTTTGAAAGGCGCGCTGTTGCCAGCTCCCGTCTGTGGCTACAAATTATTACGCAGAATAAGTTATTTCACCGTCTGGCATTCACCCTGCAGGGTATTATCGTCAATATTCAGTCCGCACTGTGGTTGCAAAAAGGCAGCGAAGCCGCAGAGATTCTTACTGTCTGCGCACAATTGTGGATCATGATATATGCCCTGCTTTCATTATTTTCGTTACTCGATGTCATATTAAATCTGGCGCAAAAGTTCCCCTCTGCCTCTCAGCTTCCTCTCAAGGGGATATTTCAGGGTATAAAACTCATCGGCGCGATTATTGTCGGTATATTAATGATATCGCTATTAATCGGCCAATCGCCCGCGATTCTGATTAGCGGCCTGGGCGCAATGGCCGCCGTGCTGATGTTGGTATTTAAAGACCCGATTCTGGGGCTGGTTGCGGGCATTCAGCTTTCTGCTAACGACATGCTGAAACTGGGTGACTGGCTGGAGATGCCGAAATACGGTGCTGATGGCGCGGTCATTGATATTGGTCTGACGACGGTGAAAGTCCGCAACTGGGACAATACTATCACTACGATTCCGACCTGGTCGCTGGTCTCTGATTCGTTTAAAAACTGGAGCGGCATGTCGGCATCAGGTGGTCGGCGCATTAAACGCAGTATCAATATTGACGCCACCAGTATTCATTTTCTGGATGATGATGAAAAGCAGCAACTGTATAAAGCGCGCCTGCTGAAACCTTATCTGGAGACGCGCCATCAGGAGATAGATGAATGGAATCAACAACTGGATGCGCCGGAATCGGTATTGAACCATCGGCGGATGACCAATATTGGGACTTTTCGCGCCTACCTGAATGAATATCTGCGCAACCATCCACGCATTCGCAAAGATATGACCTTAATGGTACGTCAGCTGGCGCCAGACGATCACGGTCTCCCCCTCGAAATTTATGCTTTTACCAACACCGTCGTCTGGCTGGAATATGAAAGCATTCAGGCCGATATTTTCGACCATATTTTTGCTGTCGTAGACGAGTTTGGATTGCGCATTCACCAGTCACCTACGGGCAACGATATTCGCTCGCTGGCGGGAGTATTTCAACGATAACGCAAAAGCGCCGATCTCATTACGCGAATGAGATCGGCTTCCTCTCAGCGTACTTTGCGAGAAAGTTTAAACGCAACAAACAGGAAGATGACCCATACCGGCAGCAACATGGCTGACAAACGCATGTCGTCGATGGTGCACATCAGCACAAGGATCATCGCCAGGAAGGCGATGCAGATATAGTTTCCTGCCGGGTAGAGCAACGCTTTGAACTGGGTATCACGCCCTTTGCGACGCATCGCGGCACGAAAACGCAGATGCGCCAGACAAATCATGATCCAGTTCAACAGCAGCGTCGCCACCACCAATGCCATCAGCAGACCGAAGGCCTCTTTCGGCAGCAGGTAGTTGATGAGCACCACCAGCGAAGTGATCGCACCAGAGAGCAGTAATGAATTCACCGGCACGCCACGACGGCTGACACGGGTCAGAAACTTCGGTGCATTGCCCTGGACTGATAGACCAAACAGCATACGGCTGTTGGAGTAAACGCCGCTGTTATAAACCGACAAGGATGCCACCAGAATCACGAAGTTCAGCGCTGAAGCCACGACGTTACTGTTCAGATCGTGGAAAATCATCACGAACGGGCTGCTGTCGGATTTCACTTCCACCCACGGGTAGAGCGCCAGCAAAACCACCAGCGAACCGATGTAGAACAGCAGGATACGGTACACCACCTGATTAACCGCTTTCGGAATGCTTTTGTGCGGGTCACGCGCTTCCGCTGCGGTGATGCCGATAAGTTCCAGCCCACCGAAGGAGAACATGATCACCGCCAGCGACAGAATCAGCCCTTTCCAGCCCGTCGCCAGAAAACCACCATGCTGCCACAGGTTATCGATGGTCGCCCGCTCACCGCCGTTCCCCGAGAACAGCAGCCATAAACCAAAGCCGATCATGCCGATGATCGCCAGCACTTTGATGAGCGCAAACCAGAATTCGGTTTCACCGTACAGACGGACGTTCACCAGGTTGACTGCGTTAATGATGATAAAGAAGGACGCGGCCCAGACCCAAGTGGGAACCTCGGGTAACCAGTACTGCATGTAGATACCGGCGGCCGTCAGTTCAGCCATCCCGACCAGCACAAACATGACCCAGTAGTTCCAGCCTGACAGGAAGCCCGCAAACGGTCCCCAGTATTTATAGGCAAAGTGAGCGAAGGAACCCGATACCGGCTCTTCGACAACCATTTCGCCGAGCTGGCGCATGATCAGAAAGGCAATAACCCCGGCGATGCCGTAACCCAGCAGCACCGCTGGACCCGCCATCTGAATCGCGGGCCCGATGCCGAGAAACAGCCCGGTACCAATCGCGCCACCCAGGGCGATTAATTGAATATGTCGATTTTGCAAACCACGTTGCAGCGTCGGACTCTGTTCCGACGACGCTTCAAAACGGCCGTTGTCTGAAGCGGATGACGCATCTTTCACGCCCTACCCCTGTCTCTTTTTTAGAAGGGGCACGTTTTAACACTTCATGCTGGAGGTAGCAAGTTAAAGGCACTGGAATGGAGGGGGCATCCTTGCCCCTGATAACGAGGTGGAACTCAGAACTCGTAACCAACGGACACTTTAAAGGTGCGCGCTTCTCCCTGGGTGACGTACGTGCCGGAATCATCAACACTGGCCCAGTAGTTTTCGTTGGTAATGTTGTCGATGCCCGCGCGAACGGTCATCTGATTTTGGTTCTGGTTAAGCGCGAAGCGATAGCGCATACCCAGATCCAGAGTAGTGTAGCTGTCGAGCTTTTTGCTATTAGCCAGATCCGCATACTGAGAACCGGAATGGTTCACGCGCGCGGTAGCGGTCAGACCTTCAATCGGCTTGATGTCATACTCGGCACCCAGCACGGCGTAAAAATTCGGCACGCCGATCGCATCATTGCCCTGGTTCAAACCGTTGTTGGTTTTGGTCATCTCGGCTTGCAGCCAGGTGACGCTGGCGTTCAGACGCATGCCCAGCATCGGTTCGCCGAAGACGCTCAGCTCAACGCCACGGTTACGCTGCTCGGCATCCAGACCATAATGTTTGGTTTCACTGTCAAGAATTGCCGATGGCATCTTGATCTCAAACAGCGCCAGCGAGCCGCCAACACGCCCGAAGTCCGCCTTCACGCCCACTTCATTCTGCTTAGAATGGACGATACCGGTGCTCTGACCATAGTTGGTTGCCGTGTTGGGCGCTGCTTTACCCGGCTGTAACGCTTCAGTGTGGTTGGCGTAGAAAGATATCTCTTCCCAAGGCTTGTAGACGACGCCGTAAGTCGGCATCCAGCGGCTACCGTCAAAACCGTCGGCGGCGTTTTCCGCGCCGGTAATTTTGTCATAACCCCGAATCACCACTTTCTGATGGCGTGCCCCGACGGTAAATAGCAGTTTGTCATCCAGCACGCCCAACGTATCGCTTAGCAACCAGCCCTGAGTCCGGGTGCGCCCGCTGGTCAACGGATCGCTGTAGTTACCGCCTTTACCGTTCGAGTTAGTACTGGCCGGCGCGTCAACGCCGCGGTTGTGATAGATGTTGGTATACGGGTTATCCGCCGCTTTAGACATTTTCCACGCGATTTTTTCGTTTTTGCTTTGTGCCGAGTAGCCAACGTTCACCTTGTGCGAGACAAAGCCCGTAGCGAAATTGCCGCGAATTCCCGCCATGCCGCTGACCGTGTCGCTGATACGGTTGGTATCAAGACGACTGGCGGTGGCCGTCCCGCTCTTATCCAGCAGTTTCGGCGCGCTGTAGAGACCTTCCTCGTGCGCGTGCTGAGCGCCAAGTGCTGTGTAGGCAGTCCAGTTGTCAGTGATGTCGTATTCGCTACGCCACATGCCGAACTCGTTTTCAATGTCGCTATACGCCCATTTCTGCGAGAAGTTACGGTCATTTTTTGGCGGCGCGGGAACGAAATCGACCAGAGAAATGTTGACGCTGGTTGGGCTGCCGTGGAAGGTTTTTTTCTGATAACCCACGTCCAGTGAGGTGCGGAAGTTATCGCCTCTGTAGTCCAGACCGGTGGAGAGCAGCGTAGTACGACGGCGATCGTCCTGAATCCGGGTTTCGCCTTCACGGTGGACCAGATTCACCCGCGCACCAAACTGATCGTTGTCGCCAAAGCGACGACCGGCATCCAGCGTAGTGCCAATCTGTGAATCCGACGTGTAGTCCACGCCGACTTTAGCCTGCGGGATGTCGCCTGCATGTTTCGGTTCAAGGTTGATCATCCCGCCGACGGCAGAACTCGCGGCGCCGTTCATCAGGGCGTTTGCCCCTTTGAAGATTTCGATGCGATCCACCATCTGCGCATCCACCACCTGACGCGGCAGAACACCAGACAGCCCGCCAAAGGTCATATCATCGCCGTCAAATTTCAAACCACGAATGCGAAAGCTTTCCGCGCTGTTGCCGTAGCCCTGGACATACTGCACACCCGCATCGTTTGCCACGACGTCGGCGATGGTTTTCGCCTGTTGATCTTCAACCAGTTTAGAGGTGTAGCTGATGACATTGAACGGTACGTCCATCGCACTTTGTTGACCAAGCATGCCGAGTCTGCCGCCGTTGGCGACTTGTCCATCAAGAAACGCCGCCAGCGGCGTGTCGCCACCCGGTTTGAAATCATTTTGGGTTGTCGCCTGGACCACAATGGTGTCCTCCGCTTTTTTCGCGGTGTCTGCCGCCCAGGCCGAGCCAGAGATTGCGCCCATCGTCAGCGCCAGAATAGTTTTGGTGTTGTTCATGTGAATGCCATCAAAAAGAGTCAATGTGGCGGGGGACAACATCCGTCCCCCGACTGATTTTTATTATTTATTCAGCTCAATACGTACAACGCTGTCCGGCGCATTGGTTGAGTGGTCTTTATTAAATTTCTGTTTCACAGTGACATACAGCGTCTGGCCGTCAGCAGAGAGCAACAGGCTGTTTGGATTCGGCGGCAGGTCCCAGCTTTTTTTCACGCTGTAATCGCTCGCGTTGAGACTGAGCAGCTTCCCGGAATCACGCTGGGTGATGTAAATTTCGTTGCGTTTGGCGTTGAATGTCACCGCCAGAGAATCCCCAACGTCCAGTTGCTTCAGCACCTTGCCGGTGTGGATATCGAGCACCAGCGTGGTCTTCGCTTTGGCGTTATCGGTCACGAATAGACGTCCGGTTTGTGGGTCTTCCGCCATATTCAGCAACAGCGCCGGCTTGTCGCCCAGCGGCTTCCAGCGTTTCTCAACGTGCTGATTACGCGGGTTGATTACCAGGATTTCACCACCGCCATTCGCGGCGTAGATGCGCTGGGTCGTTTCGGAGTAGTGCAGACCGGTCATCCATTTGCCCGTATTTTTAATGCGCGTTTTCAGCTTCAGCGTTTCGGCATCAACCACCCAGATCACCGCAGGATCGGCGACCGCGCCGATATACAGCAGGCCGTTATGCAGCAACACCTGACGAGCGCCATACGGGAAACCTTCCGCGTTCCGCTCAGGAAACAGGACGCGATTTTTAACTTTGCCATCCGCAGTGTTCAACGCGCTCAGGCCTCCGTCCAGCGAGTTGGTGACGTACACCGTTTTGCCATCAGGCGAAATCGCCATACCAAAGTTTTTCAGATCCGTATGGCTGCGACCGATCGTCTTAAGGGTTTTGGCATCCAGTTTGTAGATCACTCCGCCCTGAACATCTTTAAAGCCTTCGGCACTGGCGACATACAACGCGTCCCCGGCAGGATTTAATGCCATCTCATACAGGCCATCCGCCAGATCGCGTTTTAACGTATCGGTCGCCACCGCGGGCGTCGCCGCTTTTTCAACGGTATTTGACGGTGTAGTAGTGGGCGTAGTGGTCGCGCAACCGCTTAATGCCGCCGCGATCAGCACGGCCAGCGCCGTAATATTTTTTTTCATCCTGGGTTCCTTACCAAAAAAGACACGCATTAAATAATAAAGAGAATGAGAACTATACTTATTCTCTTTTTCGAAGCAAGCGTCTTTCGCGCAAAAAATACCCTTAATGAAACAGAGGTTCGAATTGTGAGAGCTCAAACGAAAATGGCGAGTGAACGATAATTTCTGCGAATTATTCTGGACGAACAGGCCCCACAGGCCACAGAATGCGATTTGCACTTTTTTTATATTTTTCAAACGAATGACTTAACCTAAATATCGTCATTCATGTGTCGGTCACGCCAGGCAACGGTGTCATGAATAAAATCATCAAACGACTCGAAATCATTAAAAGCGCCATCGAACTTGAGGATGAGGAGATCATCCAGCAGCAGCTTGTGCATCTGCAGCGGGAATCTGGCGATCCTGTAATAACGGCAATTGCCCAGGCTATCGAGACGCGCCGCTTCAGTGATGCAATGCGTGAAATTGCTACCTGGCTACAAAATCAGCGCGCCATAACCAACTGGCAGGATCCGGCGATTGCCGCCAGCAAGCTGGAACTTAAGGCGCTGGAAAATCAGTTGCGTGAGCTGATTGACACCCGTAATACCCGCATTCAGATTCTGGATGAGTTTAACGACCAGTATCATCTGCGCCTCGGGCCATTAATGAGCCGTATTCTCGAGCTGCGTAAACAGCTCGCAGCCAGCGCCCTGCGTCGGCAGGAAGCAGAACGCAGACGTCGCGAGAAAGATTACCTCTCCTGTCAGCAGTACATCTCACTGGCGGTCGATCGGTTAGCCCAGCTTAAACAGCAATGGATGGGCATGGATTCAGCCTCTCGTGCCGCAGTCGACATCCGTCAGCGCATCCAACAGCAAACGGAGCTGATTACCGACCTGCTCGCCGAGATCCGTGAACTGGAAGCAGATTTTTCCCGCCAGGATGACAGCGACACGCGGCAGGCACAGGAAGAGGCTGCGCATGAATATGAGGAGTATCAGGAACAGCAGCAGGATGCTCAGCACCGTTTCGCACGCGGTCAGCGCCTTTCACCGGATGAGCGTAATGAGCTTAAGCGCCTGTGGCGTCAGGCCAGCCGTTTGTGTCACCCGGACGTTGTCGCTGATGAACTGAAAGAGAAAGCGCACCAGATGATGGTGCAGCTCAATCTGGCGCGGCAAAACGCCGATCTGGCGGCCATTCGCGCCCTGCTCACTCAGTTGCAAAGCGGTCTGGAGCCAATGATGGCCAGCGACCGGTTGAACAATCTCGACCATCTGCAGCAGAAAATCCAGCAGTTGCGGATCCAGATTGATGCGCTGATAAAAGAGATCGCCGGGCTGGAAGCAGAAAATGCCTGGCGTCTGGCGACCTCGGTTCGCGATAAAGAAGCGTACTTTTCAGAACAAGAACGCGCGCTGGCTGAGCTTCGCGATACGCTGGAGACCCAGGTTAAACATGTTGAACAGGATCTGCTGGCAGGTTAAGTTTTTTTGTAACAAAAGGGTGGCGAAGGAGTGCTGGCCAGTTGCCCGCCCATAAACAGCACAAAAATCAAAAATAACATTTAATAACGACAATTGAAAAACCAATAGAGTTTAATTCTACATAAGCATCAATAACCCAGACTTATTCACTTAAAATACGTTAACCTCAAGAGCATTACGCAGAGGGAGTGTTTTTACGGTGACATTACCCAGGAATATTCTTAACTCACGATTCCGCACATCATCACGTTTATCCCCTACCTCCACACCGCATGCCTTTACCTCCGATGGTCTCCGCTATTTTTAAGACTTTCCCGCAAACGCTCCATTATTTTCCCAGCCGTTTTCATCAATCCATAAGTGAAATCTATCAATCATTCTTCAGGAGGTGAAATAAACGATTTATCTTAAATTTTAACAAAGCGTAATATTTCAATTGAGAATAATCCCAATACAGGTTGTGGATTTAAACAGATTCCCAGGCTGGGAAAGAACCCTTTTTTACAATGTTAAAGAGGGGCAGGATGCTATTGCCGACTCAAGGAGAATTTAATGTCAAAAGCTATTTTTATGGGTGATGATTATTACACCTGGCTTGGCATGAAAAATATTCTGCGCGGCACATCACTCTATTATGGCATGCAATATTATGCAGCCAGTTCACCGCCCTCTTCTCTCCCGGTTGTTCAGAATAATGATTACCTCATTATTCATCCCGAAGAGACGGATATTCTGAAATACGCCAGCATCATTCGCCGTCTCTCCTCGCGTGCGTCATTGATGCTTTTTGTGCTGACGAATGTCGAAACCTTTGCGGTATTCCAGACCATTTGCGGCATGCAGATGCACTTTCTCGACCGCACATTGAGCCTTGACGCACTGCACGGCCAGGTGATTCAACTCATCAACTGCAAGAACACAAGTGTGAACCGACCGCTGGATAATGCCATGAGCGTTAATGAATTTAACGTCATGATGATGTATTCCCGTGGCTGGTCACTGTCCAGAATTGCCACTATTGCGCATAAAAGCGAAAAAACTATCGGTACCTATAAAAGCAATATTGCCAAAAAGCTAGGGCACAACAACACCCATCTGAAATATATATTCTCCCACTATCGCTAACAGCCTACTAAGGAAATACAACACGGACGACTGAACATTAATTAAGACGTTATCAATCACTAAAAATTATTCCGCCCTGCGGAAGGGACTCCTGTTTTCGAAATTTGACAACCCAGGCCAACTCATCGTGAGCCACCCCTAACCACAAACGCAACGTGTCAACCAACTAAAAACAGAAATGCAGACGAGGTTATTATGAATAAGGTTTACAACATAATATGGAATGCGACACTCGGGCTTTGGGTTGTCGCCTCCGAATTATCAAAAGGGAAGAAAAAAAGCAGCTCGCGTAAAACAGGACTGCGTGTTGTTTCCGGTTTATTTGCTGGCGTTTCTTTCACGGCCGCCGCCATACCGATCGTGACCGATGGCACACGCGATATCACCGTGGATTACCCGAATGTCATCTCCGCCGGTGTCCATCAGAACGTATTCAACTACGGTTTTTTATATGAAAACAAAAACAACGCCAGCGAACTGAATATCACCGGCGCAATCCCCAACATCGCCTACGGACAGACCGGCATTGTGGAATCGTCTACCATCCGGGATCTGTTGGAAAGCGGCAAAATTATTATTACCGCGACCAACCTCGCCCACGAGCAAAAATCTGTCACCACCATTGAAGAACTGGCGGAATACCTAAGTCATACACAGTCGTCTACGCCGCAGCAAAGCGTGGAATTTCAGGTGATTGACCCGGCCGATCCCGAAACAACCTCCACACTGAAGGTGTTTGATACCACAAGCCTGGCAAACTTTATTAGCGTTTCGCAGATTGGCGATGCAGTGCTCAACACGTTTGATGCCAATGTGTCGCAAATCTATAAGCAGTTTGGCTTTGCCCTTGCCAAAGATGGCGCAACCGCCAATCTCAATATTGGCGATAATTCACTGAACGTAAGAGAAAATGCTATCCGTCTGCTGGCAAAAGACTCTTCTCTGCTCAAAGCGCAAGACCCGAACAGCAAGGTCAACTGGCAATCCGATAACTATATCCAGTTTGGTGCTGCGCCAGTCGTTCCGAGCAAAATCTTTGCGGGTTCGAAACAGACCACCGTATTTGGCAAAGACATTACCTTAATGACCTACGGCTACGACGAAGAGGGGAATGTCGTTGAAACGGGTAACCGCACCTTTTCCATCAAAAACACGGCGGATCTGGCGAATTTCAACAACTGGCTGATTGGCGCCGGCAGTGAGAGCGCCAAAACACCCGACGGGCAAGATATCAGCCAGATCCAGCTATGGCTGGATTCTGGCGCTATCAGTAAAGTTTCTGACGCACAGACCTACTACGCGAGCCTGATCAACCAACTGCTGACCTCCAGCACCAATGCCGACCTGCTGACCTGGGATTACGATGTCTGGACTGACGGACAGGCGCACACCAATAACACCACAGCGGCCACTGGGGAACTGCATGCCATCTATGCTAACGGACAAGGTACCACCGGTACATTGGTTGCGGGCGCGACTCTGGCTGTCGATGGCAGTATCAATGGGGCAATGAAGGCCGATGGCGGTGGTTCTGTCGTCAATGAAGGCGCCCTGAACGTGCTGCGAACGTCTACCGGACAGGGGCTGGCGATTGGCATGTTGGCCAGTGATGCCAGCGCCATTAACCACGGCACGATCAACTCCGGTTTGTTTATCGATAAGGATGGGAATCGGAAGGTCAACAGTTACGGTGCCTACGGTATGCAGGGGCTGGGAAACAGCACCGTCGTGAACGAAGGGACCATTAACCAGGCCATCACGACCAACAACTACGGTACGGCGGCGGCGGCCGATCCGTGGTCAACGGATAAACCGGACAGTTCTCTGACGCTCGCTATCGGTATGCAGTTGTCCGATCAAACCAGCGGGATCAACAGGGGTGAGATTAACGTCGTGGACGGACGCAGTAACGACGACTCATTTGGTAAGGGAACGGCTTACGGCGTTGAAGTGTCCGGTGAGGCCACCTTCACAAACACCCTTGATGCCGCCATCTATCTTGGGCGTAACGCTAACGATCTCACACAGGATGTCGATATGGCAGGTGGCGCCAGCCCCAGCGCCGGGATCCTGACCCGCAGTTCAGGCGATGTCACCAATGACGGGACAATCACCCTTGGAACAGGCGTACGTAACGCGGCGGGGATCCTGGTTGGCAACGCCACCGGGAATGTGACCAACACCGGTAAAATCACCCTCAATGGCGACTCGTCGTCCGGCACCAGCCATAACTTCGGTATTTCCGTGCGCGACAGCGGCAGCGAAAACGGCCAGCAGATCCGTAACGACGGTGAGATTAACGTCAACGGCCACAACAACATCGGGATCCATCTGACCGCCAGTTCGAAGAACGCGCATGTGACATCCAGCAATACAGGGGCAATCACGGTCGCGGGCGACGGTGGCACGTCGAACCGTAACTATGCAATCTGGGCAGAAGGGAGTAACACTGCTCAGGCCACCGTTGACGTGTCTTCTTCGATCACACTCAAAGAAGTCGGCAATATTGGCGTTCATGTCCGCGATAATGCGGTGGCTAACGTTAACAGTACCAGCAGTCCGCTATTCAAAAATAGCGATCAAATTGGCTACTATCTGTACGGCAAAGGTGCGACCGCCAATATCGGCGAAGCCGTGATGAACGATAACGGTCAGGCGCGCACCACGTTGTTCCGCATTGCTAATGGCGCAAACTTTGCCGGCAATACGTTCGACCCGCTGACGCTCCAGCCATCTAAACTCGAGATGACCTTAACGGGCGAAAAATCGATTGGCGTCTTTGCGACCGGTAAAGGCAGCACCGTGGATACGGGTGAAGCGACATTTACGGTAAGCGGCGACGGCGCGGCGGCGCTGCTGCTCGAAGGGGGTGCAGAAGGCACCATCAGCGATAAGACTCTTATTGAACTGACCGGATCAAATACCACCGCCGGGATTGTCGATGGTCAGGCGCACCAGTTGAACGGTAATAAACAGAACGCCCCTGTTGAAACCATTCTTAACTCCAGCGCCATTATTAAATCCCTGGATACCGGGCTGAACGTCATCGCCTATGTGGCGAAGAATCTTGGCAACATTGTTCTGCAACAGGACGCGGTTATCGATCTCGCCAGTAAAGACAGTATCGGTGTCGACGTGCAGGAAGGAGGACGGTTAACCAACAACGCATCCCAGGCATTGCATGTCAGCAATGGGATTGGCGTTCGCGCCTCTGGCAAAGATGCGCAGATCAAAAAGCTGGGCGCCATTGTGGTCGATGACGGTACCGCAGGCGTGCTCCTGACCAATGGCGCAACGCTGAATATCACGACGGGAACCGGTGGAGTAGCCGATACCATTACGACCAACGGCACGGCGGATGGAATTCGCCTTGCCGCCGGTGCGGGGTCGCTGACCGCCAAAGGCGTCACTATTAGCGCATTAGGTAGCGGCGCAGGGATTCAAAACCATGCCGAAAGTTCGGATATCACGCTGAACAACGTCATGATTAACGCCAACGACGGTCCGGGGATCCGCACCAGCGTGGCGCTGAATGTGAAAAACGGCGCCAATAATCTACTCAACGTCACCGGTGCGGGTTCAGGTTTTGCCTTCATGAAAGAGAACGGCGACAACGCGACCGGCGATTTGGTTATCGGCACGGGTTACACCGTGCTGGTACACAACAATACCGGAAACGCCACGGGGAACGGGATTGATGCCCGCACTAACGGCAGACTGACCACCCGCGCCGATATTACCATTCAGGACGCGACGGGCGGCTCAGCGATCCTGGCAAAAGACGTTTCCGTCATCACCAACAGTGGCAAAGTCACCTCCAATAGCGTGAACGGTCCGGTGGTGGATGCTAGTGGCGACAGTAGCAAAACCATCACCAATACCGGGACGATCCTCGCCGCTACCGACAAGGATGTCGCGATTCAGTCTGGTAAAGGCAATGACACTATCAACATCAGCGGCGGCAATATGCGGGGCGTCATCAATACTGGCGCCGGTAGCGATCGTTTTATCTGGAACAGCGGAACGTTCGCCGGGGAGGTGAACTTCGCCGGGACAACCAACAACAAGGCCAACATCGGCAACGTATCGCTGGCGAACACGCGTCACATCACCACGCTCGCCGGTACGGGTAATGCCCTCACCTTCACCAATACCCGGGGTAATATCGGTACGCTGCTGGCGGATGACCTCAGTCTGGGAACCCACATCGGCAGTGGCTGGAATACCTTAACGCTGACGGGCGCACAGGCGGATATGCGCATTGTGGATAGCCTGACGCTGGCTGACGGCACCCTGGCTGTTAACAACGGCGCGACGCTGCGCACAGGTGACCATCGCGATGCCAGTAATACCAGCGCGACTATTGGCAATTACAGCATTACCACCAACGGTATAGCCAGCAACATCATCTTTGATACGCAGGGCAATGACGCTGACAGTCAGATTTATCAGGGCACCATCAGCGGTAGCGGCAACTTTGTCCGCGCAACGGGTGGCACGACGGTGTTCACTACCGACAATAGCTACAGCGGTTCTACGACGATCAAACAGGGCGGGATTTTACATCTTGGTCAGGGCGGTACAACGGGCGGTATCAACCCGGTTTCGCAGATCATTGATGACGGTATTCTGACCGTGAATCGCAGCAATAACGTCCTGCTTAACGGGGTGATTTCCGGTATCGGCGCGCTGGAGCAAATCGGTAAAGGTATTACCCGTTTAACCGGCGCCAACAGTTATAAAGGAGTGACTACCGTCGACAACGGCACACTGCTGGTCAATGGCGATCAGTCTGCCGCGACGGGCATGACAACCGTGAACGGCATTGCAACCCTGGGCGGCACCGGCACCCTCGGCGGTGACGTTGTGATGAATGACGCCACCACCCTTAGCGCAGGCGACGGCGGCGCGGGGACGCTGAAGATCAACGGGAGTCTGCAACTGGGCAGCAAAACCACCTCCGCGTTTGAACTGGGAGAAGCCTTCGTGCCCGGTGGCGCACAAAACGATCTGGTCGATGTCACCGGCAATCTACTGCTCGATGGCACGCTGAACGTCAGCCAAAGCACAGGCGGCACGTTTGGCCCAGGCGTCTATCGTCTCTATAACTACGGCGGCACCCTCGACAACCAGACGCTGGAATTAGGCGACGTTCCGGCGGGTCAGGATAAGCGCAATATTTTCGTCCAGACGGTGCTGGATAAGCAGGTCAACCTGGTTAACGCCAACGGCGTCACGCTGCAGTTCTGGGACGGCGCGCAGACGGGTGAAAACCACGGTAAAACCGGGATTGAAGGCAACGGTAAAATCGATGGTGGCGATGGCAAATGGATGGCTATCGGCAGCCTGGGCGATAACAACTGGACGCAGCAGGACGGTATCGGCAACGCGCCGTGGGCGCAAAAAGCCTTTGCGGTCTTTACCGGCAACGCCGGTACGGTCGAGGTCGATCAGAGCGCGGGCAACGTTCAGTTTTCCGGCGCGCAGTTTGACGCGGACGGCTATGTCATCAAAGGCGATGCGCTGAACGCATGGGAGACCACCGCAGGCAGCAATGAGCTGATGCTCCGCGTCGGTGCTGGTGGCGCAGGCGAAAACTTCACCGCAACGATCGAATCGACGATCCGCGAAGGCGACAGTACGGATAGCCTGACGCTGGTCAAGACTGACCAGGGGCGTCTGATCCTGAGCGGTGATAATACCTATCATGGCGGCACGCGCATAGACGGCGGTACGCTGCAAATCTCGGCGGATAACAACCTGGGCCAGTCCGGAACCGGCGTCACTATCAACAACGGCTCAACGTTCCAGCTGGGCGCGGATTTCACCACTCAGCGCACCCTCACCCTGGGGACGTCTGGCGCGGATGCGGTGTTCGATCTGAATTCGCACCACTTCTCCCCTGTCGGCGATATCACGGGCGCGGGTAACCTGAAAGTCACCAGCAGTACCCATGATGCGGCCAGCACGCTGTCGCTCGATCGGGCAAACCGCTATCAGGGTACGACGCTGATTGAAGGTACCGGACAAGCTCACAACGTTACGGTCAATGCCAGCCAGACGGGAACATTTGGTAGCAATGCCAGCAGCACGGTGAGCGTAACGAAAGGCGCGGCGCTGAACGTCAGCGGCGCGGCAACCAGTCTGCAATCCCTGACGATGGAGATTACCGACAGCCTGTTAACGCTAAAAGACACGGTCACTGCCGCCGACGCGACGCTGAATCTGAACGGCACCGCAAAGGCGCTGATTGCAGGCAATGCAACAGCCGGACAATCCACGATTAACGTTTCAGAAACGAGCACACTGGCGCTGGAAGAGGATGCCAGCGGCGGCAGCGCAACGGTCACCAACAGCGGGCTGATGTCCTTTGCCGATCGCGCACTGGCGGAAATGACCACGGTGAAAAACCTCTCCACCGGTAGAGTGGATATCAGCCATGTCGACAGAGCGACATCCGTCGGTTCGCTGTCCGGCGCGGGTAACGTTGAGCTGGGCGATAAAACCCTCTCCCTCGGTAATCTGGGTCTCAACGACACCATCAGCGGCATCATCAGCGGTGACAGCGGTAATCTGGTGAAAATCGGCGACGGCATACTGACCTTAACCGGCGACAACACCTGGACCGGCACCACATCGGTCGATGAGGGCGTACTGCTGGTCAACGGCAATCAGGCGGCGGCGACCGGTGACGTAACAGTCAAGGCAGGCGCGACGCTGGGCGGCAACGGCATTATTGGCGGCGCGGTAAATGTTGCGGATAACGGCCATATTACCGCCGGTTCCACACTGAACAGCGTCGGCAAACTGACCACCGGCGCTCTGACGCTGAATGACCTGTCGCAACTGGATTATCAGTTTGGCCAGGCATATACCCCGGGCGGTGCCTTCAACGACCTGATTAACGTCAACGGCGATCTGGTACTCGACGGCAAGCTCAACATTGAAACCTCACCCGGCGGCAGCTTTGATGTTGGCGTCTATCGCGTCATTAACTACTCCGGCACGCTGACCAACAACGTGATGGACATTGCCAACGCCCCAGCGGCGGCAGACAGTCTGTACGTTCAGACATCGGTTAACAATCAGGTCAATCTGGTGAACCACGGCGGTCTGACCCTGCGCTTCTGGGACGGCACCGGCGGTGAAAATGGCGAACTGAAAAACAACGGCGTGATCAACGGCGGCGATGGTATCTGGCAATCCAGCCACGGCAACGATAACTGGACCACCGATGAATCCACGCCAGAAGGCGCGCTGAACGCCCCGTTCACCGATGCCGCGTTCGCCGTTTTCCAGGGGGTGGCAGGCAATGTCACCGTGGATAACAGTCTGGGCGATGTGATCATCAGCGGCGCGCAGTTTGCCACCGATGGCTACCGCGTAGTGGGCGATGCCATCACCACCAACACTGCCAATACGCTGATTCGCGTCGGCGACGGCACCATCGATGGCGCAGGGTATATCGCCACCATCGACAGTGAGATCCGCGGCGCCGGTGGCGTCAATAAGAGCGACCTCGGCACGCTGATCCTGACCGGCGAGAACAGCTACAGCGGCGGTACAACGATTACGGCAGGGACACTACAGGTTTCCGGCGATAAAAACCTCGGCGCAGCCAATACCGGGATCACCTTTAACGGCGGCACGCTGAAGTATGGCGATGCGTTTAATACCGCCCGCCAGGTGACGCTGGAATCCGGCGGCGGGACCTTCGACACCAACGGCTTCAACGTCGAACTATTGACCGACGTTGAAGGCAGCGGCCAGTTAACGAAAACCGGTCAGGGTACGCTCATGCTCACGCTCGACACCTCCTACACTGGCGGCACCCACGTCGTGCAGGGCACGTTGCAGTTGGGTAATGGCGGTGAGATCGGCAGCGTACAGGGCGATATCATCGCTGACGGCATACTGGATGTGAAACGCTGCAACAGCTACACCCTGAGCGGCAATATCAGCGGCGAAGGACAGCTCCACCACACCGGTAGCGGCATCACCACGCTGGAAGGCGCGAACAGCTACAAAGGCGCAACGCTTGTCGCCAACGGGGTTCTGCAGGCCGGTGGCGCCAATACGTTGAGCGCAGCGTCCCATCACATTGTGGCGAGCGAAACCACGCTGAAAACGCAAGGCTACGACCAGACGGTCGCCGGATTAACCAACGGCGGCAATGTGTCGCTGACGGGGGCGGCGATCGGTTCCGCGTTGACGGTGAAAGGCGATTACAGCGGCAAAAACGGGACGCTTGAATTAGCCGCAGCGCAGAACAGCGGCGGTCAGGGCATTGCGGACCGGCTGGTGATCGATGGCGGTAAGGTCAGCGGCAGCACGCTGCTGAAAGTAGACGGTTCAGGGCTGGGTGCGCCGACGGTGGGAGACGGGATCGAAGTGGTGACGGCGAAAAACGGCGCCACCACCACGGCACAATCCACGCGTGACGGCTTCTATCTGGCGAATAACCGGATGTCTGCCGGGGCGTTTGAATACCAGTTGTATGCCGGCAACGCGAAAGGCCTGGGCGAAAACTGGTACCTGCGCAGTGAATACCGCCCGGAAACCATGCTCTACTCCGGTCTCGCCAGCGTAGTGCGTCAGGGCGACCTGAGCCTGTTAGGCAATATGCACCAGCGAATGGGGGACGACGTACGACCGGGTCTCGATGAAGACCACCGTGCATGGGCGAGAATGATTGGCTACTCCGCTAAAACCAAACTGGACGACATCACCGGCACGCAGACCACCAGCCACACGATGGGGATTCAGGCAGGGGTTGACCTTTACGCGGATACCAGCTGGAAAGCCGGTGTCTACACCAGCATTCTGGATATCGACAGCAGCGTCAAAGGCAGCCATGCGGGTAGCGCGGGTAAAGGCGGTAACATCGATGACAACGCGTTTTACCTGGGCGGTTATGCTACCTGGTTCTCCACCGATGGCATGTATGTGGATAACGTCCTGCAATACGGTAACCATGACGCTCGCCTGTCGGCATCCGGAAACAAAGGTTCCCATACCGTGAAAGGCCATACGCTGACCGCCTCGACGGAGATCGGCAAAGCGTTCCGCTTAGGAGCAAGCGCATGGAGTCTGGAACCCCAGGCACAGCTGATCTATCAGTACAGCGATTTTGATGACAGCACGCTGGGCGGCGCGACGAAGACGAAGGTCAGACTCGATACTGCCGATGCCTTTACCGCCCGTGTCGGGCTGCGACTGAAAGCTGACTATGACACCCGTCACGGTAAGATTCAGCCATATGGACGCGTCAACCTGTGGCAGGGACTGGGGTCAAAAGACAAAACCCACTTCAGCAATGCGGTTGCCACCACAACGCTGGAATCTTCGCAGCAGTACTCCAGCACCGAAGTGGCCGCAGGTCTGAGCTGGAGCATCGACCGCGATCTGCAGGTGTACGGCGAACTGGGAACGCAGTTCAACAACGGCGGGCATAAATCGCAGGTGGAAGCGCCAGTCAATGCCTCCATTGGCTTTAAAAAGTCGTTCTGACAACCGCTGAGGGAATCAGGCCGGGTGAAGGCAATGCCTCACCTGGCCTACGTTGTTCAGGATAGCTGTAGGCCTGATAAGCGAAGCGCCATCAGGCTGATGACAAACTCAGGATAAAAAAGAGAACGGATGGTTGAATCTGACGATCAGTTTATTCAGTTCAGTCGAATGGGCCAGACCCAGCTTCGTGATGATTCGCATTTTATGCGTCTGTATCGTTTTATAGCTCACACTGATCAGATCCGAGATTTCATTTGGTGAATATCCACTCACCAGCAAACTGAGGATTTGCTGTTCACGATCGCTCAGCCGTTTTTGTGAACGGAATAAGCGGGGATTCCAGCACTCCCCCGTCAGGGTCGTCAGTCGGCCAAAATCACGCAGCGGTGATTTATCGGTCAGCACAATCACTTTTTCGACATACAGTAACTCAATGCACAATTTCGCCAGACGGTCATCGGCAATCACCACCACGGCATTATCGTAAACTTTAAAGCGATTCTTATTTAAATAGCTGACAAAATCAGCGTAGGACTGTTCGTGGCTGATGATATTAAAAATCATCATCCGATGGCGATAGCGTGCAGAGTAATCTACCATCACCTGCCAGGGGACATCCGTCACCTCAGCATTTTTACTTTTTAAATACGTTGAGACACTGCTACCGACAAAATCTTCATTTCCACACATCAACATAAAGTTCACCTTCCTTTATAAACTTTTTAATTTATTACTCATCAAAAAATGAATAATGACCTTTTCGACATCCAACGCGTCGCGTGGATGTTTGAATTCGAACTTGCAGGAGATCTGCTGACAGGAATAAAGCTGATTGTTTTCATCAAATTCGTTGATAGCAACAACGTTGACGACCCGGAGATCGCAATGCAAACGACCAAACTGTTCAAAATCCAGAGATGCCCCTTTAATCAGCGCATTTTTATAAAGAAAGCGGGTGTTTATTTTCTGTGAGATCAGCGCGCAACCGCCGCGAGAGATATTCTTAATCTGCAGCAAGTAATTCTCACCATTTTTATAGCGTCCAGAACAGTAGAAATGATACCCCTTTAAAAAGGAGAAACGCTGATGCTGGCGGCGCTGAACCAATAAGATCACTTCAGGTATGCGATACGCCAGTCCGCACTCCAGTTTATCGGTCAGCGACTGACTGAACCGGGCATTGAACCGGATAATGCCGCTGTCGCTGTGCAAGATAAAAGACTGGATTGAAGAGAGTGGGATGCCGCTGTTGTTGGTAATCACGAAGTAGTCGAAGTCAACCTTTACTAATTGAGTGACCACGCTGGCGTCTTTAAATTTCAGTTCCACCTTCGTTTTTCTGAGAAGCTCTTCGCGAATAATGGCCACGATCTCAAATTTATTGTCCTTTGCCATCCCAAATCCCATAGTAAAATCCTTATTTTATATTTCAGATACTTCTCATTCGTGTTTAATGATAAAAGGCTAAAACTGGCTCCCGCAGATAGTTTTTTGATTACCATAAGGGATTACCTTTCAGATATTTCGCATGATATTAAGTTTTTGACTATTTTTACTGATTAATTGATATGTAAAAACATTCAGTGAAGTGTAAAAGTGGCCCGCATTATGCGTAAAAGAGAATGAACTTAACGAAAACTTGATAACAAAAATGAATAAAATGCGATTAACTGCACGATTCTGAAATATAAAACTGATGTTTACACTATTTGCAACACAAGGATGCGGGTTGTGCTTTTTATGCACAACCCGCTGAGAGGTAACGGCAAAATTAAATATCAGAGGGAACGAATAGCAATAACGGGAGATTCAGAAAGGGATAACGCTTATCATCAGAAAAAGCATTTTACAGTATTGCAGAATATGTCAGAAAGAATGAAAAATCACCGTTAAAATGATTTTTCCGGCCCGCTTCATTTCAGCAGGCCGGATGATGAAGATGTTAACGGGATATTTTACGGTGACGATGTATCCACATCAACTTATAAGCCGCAGGGATAATAAACAGTGACAGTAGCGGCGCCGTAATCATACCGCCGATCATGGGCGCAGCAATCCGGCTCATCACTTCCGAACCGGCTCCTGTCCCCCACAAAATCGGCAGAAGACCGGCAATGATCACCGCTACGGTCATCGCTTTGGGTCGTACCCGTAGCACCGCCCCGTGATACAACGCGTCATCCAGTTTCTCTGCGCTGAACGTCTGCGGGTTGTCCAGTGAAGGATCGGCCTCAATGGCATGGCGCAGGTACATCAGCATGACCACGCCAAATTCCGCAGCGACCCCCGCCAGAGCGATAAACCCGGTTCCCGTCGCCACCGACAGATGAAATCCCATCCAGTACAGGAACCAAATCCCGCCCACCAGCGCAAACGGCACGCTGGTGATGATCAGCAGCGCTTCTCCGACCCGGCGGAACGCCAGATACAACAGGATGAAGATGATCATCAGCGTCATGGGCACCATCAGCTTCAGCTTATGGTTCGCCCGCTCCAGCAATTCAAACTGACCAGAAAACGCGACGCTGGTACCGGGCTTCAACTGAACGTTATCGGCAATCGCCTGTTTCAGATCGTTAACCACAGAGACCATATCCCTGTCGCGCGCATCAATGTAGATCCAACTGGTGGGCCGTGCGTTCTCCGTTTTTAGCATCGAGGGCCCCGGCGTGATGTTGATTGTGGCGACATCCCCCAGCGTAATTTGTTGCTTCATCGGCGTCAGGATTGGTAACTGGCGCAGCGCCTGCGGGCTGTCCCGGAAGCTCTGCGGATAACGCAGATTGATCGGATAACGGGCAATCCCCTCAACGGTCTCCCCAACCATCGCCCCACCGACGGCAGAGGTAATAAACAACTGTACGTCCCCCACCGTCATGCCGTAGCGGGCTGCTTTCTCACGGTTGATATCGATGTTGAGATAGCGACCACCTTGCAGACGCTCAGCGAGCGCTGATGTTACGCCAGGGACGGTGCGGGCAACCTCTTCAATCTGCTCGGCCATCGCGTCGATATCGGCCAGTACGTTACCAGAGACTTTAATCCCAATCGGACTCTTAATCCCGGTAGAGAGCATATCAATACGGTTACGAATCGGCGGCACCCACAGGTTTGCCAGCCCTGGCAGACGAACGGTGTTGTCCAGTTCCTCGATGATTTTTTCCATCGTCATTCCCGGACGCCACTGATCCTGCGGTTTGAGCTGAATCGTGGTTTCCACCATCTCCAGCGGTGCCGAATCCGTGGCGGTTTCCGCTTTCCCGGTTTTGCCAAAGACCCTGGCGACTTCCGGTACGGTCATGATCAGCTTATCGGTTTTCTGTAACATGCTTGCCGCTTCTGCCGCCGAAATCCCCGGCAGCGTGGACGGCATGTACAACAGATCGCCTTCGTTAATCTGCGGTAAGAACTCGCCCCCCACTTTACTCAGCGGCCAGGCCACCGTCAGGATCGAGAGCCCCGCCACCAGCAGCGTGACTTTCGGCCAGTGCAATACTTTCAGCAGTAGCGGATGGTAAATACGGATCAAAAAGCGGTTAAGCGGGTTGCTGCTTTCCGCCGGAATTTTCCCGCGGATCCACAACCCCATCAGGATCGGGATCACCACGATCGCCAGAAACGCCGCCCCCGCCATCGCATACGTTTTGGTGAACGCCAGCGGCCCGAACAGGCGTCCTTCCTGCCCTTCCAGAGTAAAGATGGGAATAAAAGAGAGCGTGATGATCAGCAAACTGATGAACAGCGCCGGACCAACCTCTACAGAGGCGTTGGTGATCACCATCCAGCGCGTTTCGTTATCCGGCACTTCGCCAGGATGCTGGTGTTCCCACTCTTCCAGCCGTTTATGCGCATTTTCGATCATCACAATGGCGGCATCCACCATCGCCCCCACGGCGATAGCGATCCCGCCAAGCGACATAATGTTGGCGTTCAGCCCCTGAAAATGCATCACGATAAAGGCGATACACAATCCCAGCGGCAGCGAGATGATCGCCACCAGTGCGGAACGCACGTGCCAGAGAAACAGTGCGCAGACCAGCGCCACGACGATAAACTCTTCCAGTAGCTTATAGCTGAGGTTATCGATGGCGCGGTCAATCAACTGACTGCGATCGTAGGTGGTCACCACTTCCACGCCTTCCGGCAGACTACTTTTCAGCGTCTCGAGTTTATTTTTAACCGCCGAGATAACCTCACGCGCGTTTTTACCGGAGCGCAAGATAACCACCCCGCCGGCCACTTCTCCCTCGCCGTTGAGTTCGGCAATCCCCCGGCGCATTTCCGGGCCTGTCTGCACTCTCGCCACATCCCGCAGGTACACGGGTACCCCGTTTTCCCCTGACTTCAGAACGATATGATTGAAGTCATCCAGCGTTTGCAGATACCCGCTGGCGCGGACCATGTATTCTGCTTCCGACAGTTCCACCGATGAGCCGCCCGCCTCCTGGTTTGAGGCATCCAGCGCACCTTTCACCTCCGACAGGTTGATGCCGTACTGAGCGAGTTTCATTGGGTCGATCACCACCTGATACTCTTTCACCACGCCGCCCACGGAGGCCACTTCCGACACATTCGGGATAGTTTTTAACTCATATTTCAGAAACCAGTCCTGCAACGAACGCAGTTCCGCCAGGTCGTGCTTACCGCTGCGATCGACTAACGCATACTCGAAGATCCAGCCCACGCCGGTGGCGTCTGGCCCCATTTCCGCGCTGACGCCCGCCGGGAGCTTACCCTGTACCTGGTTGAGATATTCCAGCACGCGAGAACGCGCCCAGTACGGATCGGTGCCATCTTCAAAAATGACATAGACATACGAGTCGCCAAACTGCGAGAAACCGCGCACAGTCTTTGCGCCGGGTACGGACAGCATGGTGGTGGTCAGCGGATAGGTCACCTGATTCTCGACAATCTGCGGCGCCTGCCCCGGGTAGCTGGTTTTGACGATCACCTGCACGTCGGACAGGTCGGGCAGCGCATCCACCGGCGTGTTAACGATGGTCCAGGTCCCCCAGACGCTGAGAAAGAGCGCGCCAATGATCACCAGAAAACGGTTGGCAACCGAGCGGCGAATAATCCATTCAATCATCTGCGTTCTCCTCAGTGCGCATGGGCCGCAGGATCGGGCATCGCCGACGGTTGCTGCGTGCGCATCCGGTCTAACGCCCCCGAGATGTTGGCTTCTGAATCAATCAGGAACAGGCCGCTGGCAACCACCTTCTCGCCTTCAGACAGCCCGGAACGGATCGCCGTTACCCCCTGCGAGGCCTGGAAGACAGAGACGGGTTTAGGGACAAAACGCCCTTCACCGTCCACCGTGATCACCCGCTGCTCGCTGCCGGTATCGATCAGCGCTTTAGACGGGATCAGCAACATCGGCTCACTTTCTGTTTTCAGATTAAGATAAGCGTTCATCCCCGGTTTCAGCGCTTCGTCGGGGTTATCAACTTCCAGGCGCAGTTGCAGCGTTCGGGTGGTGGCGTCGGCGCTGGGCAACAGCGTCCACTTGCGAACGGTGAAGGACTTGTCCGGACGCGCCGGAACGGTCAGCGAAAACGGCGACGCATCTTTAATCAGCCACGCGATGGATTCAGGCACCGCAGCGGTTACCCACACTGGATCCATCCCCTGAATTTTCGCGACCACGTTATCTTTGGCGATGTTCATGCCAGCACGTAAATCAAAGGCGGTAATTACTCCGTCAATGGGTGCAGTAAGGATAAAGCGGGTCTGAATTTTGCGCGTTGCGGTCAAACGTCGAATATCCGTTTCCGGCATTCCGGCCAGGCGCAGCCGCTCCAGAATCCCCTCAACCTGGGTTGCCGTGCCGCCAGTTTCTTTCAGCAGCAGATATTCACTCTGCGCTTCCACCCAGTCAGGGATCGTGAGTTCAAGCAGCGGTGCGCCTTTTTTCACCTTATCACCCACGGTGAGCGGCCAGACTTTCTCGACAAATCCGGCGGCACGCGCCTGCATAATGACAAACTGATACTCGTTATAGCTGACATTGGCCGGGAACATCTGGGCAAAAGCGAGGGGTCCGCGACGCACAGCCTCAGTTTTCACACCGAGGTTTTGCGTTTGCGTCGGATCGATACGGACGCCCGGCGCAGTAGCGCTGGCAGACTCTTCATCGGCATATTTCGGCACCAGATCCATATCCATAAAGGGCGATTTGCCGGGTTTATCGAAGCGGGTATTCGGGTACATCGGGTCGTACCAGAACAGCACCTTGCGGGCTTCTTTTTCCGTGACTGGCGGTGTATTCGCCGACGGGTGCGCCGCGGCGAAATACGCGTAGCCGCCCACGGCGATAATGCCGCCCGCCATCATGCTGCCGATAATCAGCGCGATATTTTTCATGAGGTCATGCTCAACGTTAAAATAAGAGAGAATTACTGGCTTTTAATATCCTGCAATAAAGAGAGATTGCCCTGCTGGATAAATGTAAACGCCACGTTGTCACCGGGTTTAATATCGTTGAGCTGCGTTTGCGGTGTGATGGTAAAACGCATGGTCATTGCCGGCCAGTTCAGCGCGGGGATCGGCCCATGTTCAATGGTGACTTTTTTGCTTTGCGTATCAACGCTTTTTACTACGCCAGTGGCGCTGATCGCCGGGCTTTGTTCGGCGGCAGGCATGGCGCTCATCATATCGCCGTGATGGTGTTCATTGGCCTGAGCGTTAATTGCCAGCGTAGAGAAAATGGCGAATACCACCGCTTTACATACTGTGTTCATGTCAATCTCCTGTGATGTGTTTCGGTTTATTCCAGCCAACCACCGCCAAGCGCGGTATAGAGCGTAATTTCGTTAACCTGTCGGGCGTAATTAAGGTCAAGCAGGGTTTGTTGCGTCGCAAATAGCGAACGTTCAGCGTCCAGCACGTTGATATAGCTCACCGCTCCGTTGCGATAGAGCGCTCTCGCACGCTGAAGCGTGATTTGTAGCGAAGTCAGGTATCGCTGCTGACCGCGAATCTGATCGGTAAGGCTCTGGCGTAGCGCCAGCGCGTCGGCAACCTCTTTGAACGCGTTCTGGATCTTCTGCTCATAATTGACCACCGACTGCTGCTGGCGGATCTCAGCCAGATCGAGGTTGGCCTGATTACGTCCGGCATTGAAGATCGGTAACTCCACTTTCGGAATGAAATTCCACATCCCGCTTGCTGTCGAAAACAGACTCGAGAGATCGCTGCTACTGCCGGAGATCCCGCTGGTCAGCGTGATGGAGGGGAAAAACGCCGCCCGTGCCGCGCCGATATTGGCGTTTGCCGCCATCAGCGCATGTTCGGCTTCCATGATGTCCGGACGCTGCAACAGGATTTGCGATGACAGCGATGGCGGTAACGTCACGCCGTTGATATCGCCGACATTCTGTCGCGCATCGTCCGGCAGCTTAGCGTAGCTCCCCAGTAACAGCTGCAACGCGTTATTCGCCTGCGCCAGTTCCCCCTGACGTTTCGCAATATCACTGCGGGTACTTTCAATCACGCCACGCGCCTGTTCCAGCGCCAGCACGTTAGTACTGCCGGTAACCAGTTGTTTTTCCACCAGCGCATATGCACGCTCATAATTGCTCAGCGTTTCTTGTGCCACCTGAAGCTGCGCGAAGGCCAGACGCTGATTGAACCAGCTCTGTGCAACGTTGGACACCAACAGGATATGCACCGCCCGGCGCGCCTCTTCGCTGGCGAAAAAGGTCTGTCGATCGGCTTCGCTCATATTTTTCAGCCGACCAAAGAAATCCAGATCAACGCTCAGGTTCAGCCCGGCCTCATATTCACGCGTACTGCGGGTGTCGCCTTTCAGTTTCCCGCTCCAGTTTCCGCTGCTTTCCGCATTCAACTGCGGATAGCGATCGGCATCAGTCACCCGATATTGCGCCCTCGCCTCCTGTACTTTCAGCGTCGCCATACGTAAATCGCGATTGTTACGCAGCGCCTCGTCAATCAGCACTTTCACCTGCGGATCGACAAAAAAATGCCGCCAGCCGCTGTCCTGATAGCCTGTCGGTGATGTCACCAGTTGGTTCTGACTGAGAGAAAACTGCTGCGGTACCGGAAGCGCCGGGCGCTGATAGTCCGGGGCGAGTGAACATCCTGCCAGCAGTAACGCCATTGAGAGCGTGAGACGCTTAAAATTACGCATAAGCCTGATTTACATGTGGGTTGATATCAGCCACTTTACCTGGCGCTCTCTGTTCAACCCGTGACAGCAAAATGACAAAGCTGTCATTTTCCCAGAATGCGATTGCTATCCGATCTGGCTTCTCTAGAATTGAGAGGCCCCATGACCGTCGCGTGGCGAAGGAGAATGTGTTGAAAATTTTGATCGTCGAAGATGAGAAAAAAACCGGTGAATACCTGACCAAAGGACTGACGGAAGCGGGCTTTGTTGTCGATCTTGCTGACAACGGTCTGAACGGCTATCACCTGGCGATGACCGGTGATTACGACCTGCTCGTTCTTGATATCATGCTGCCCGACGTCAACGGCTGGGATATCGTCCGGATGCTACGTGCCGCGAATAAAGGCATGCCGATTCTGCTGCTTACCGCGTTGGGAACGATTGAACATCGGGTAAAAGGGCTGGAATTAGGGGCGGATGATTATCTGGTTAAGCCGTTTGCCTTTGCCGAACTGCTGGCGCGCGTCAGAACCCTGCTACGCCGGGGGGCGGCGGTAATCGTCGAAAGCCAGTTTCAGGTGGCCGATCTGATCGTTGACCTGGTGAGCCGCAAAGTGAGTCGTAGCGGTACCCGCATCACGCTCACCAGCAAAGAATTTACCCTGCTGGAGTTTTTCCTGCGCCACCAGGGAGAAGTATTACCCCGCTCGCTGATTGCCTCTCAGGTGTGGGACATGAATTTTGACAGCGATACCAACGCCATTGACGTGGCCGTGAAGCGCCTGCGCGGCAAAATTGATAACGACTTTGAGCCTAAGCTGATTCAGACCGTGCGTGGCGTGGGATATGTGCTTGAGGTGCCAGATGGTCAGTAAGCGGTTATCCCGCCCTTTTTCGCTGGCGACGCGCCTGACCTTTTTTATCAGCCTCGCGACCATTGCCTCCTTTTTTGCCTTTGCCTGGATCATGATTCAGTCGGTAAAAGTGCATTTTGCCGAACAGGACATCAACGACTTAAGCGAAATCAGCGCCACCCTCGAACGTATCCTTAGCCCCTCCGACGAGCCGGAATCCCGCCGTCTGGAGATTCTGAAAAACGTGGTAGCCGGTTACTCAAACGTCATTATTTCGCTGGAAGATGCCAACCAGCAGGCGCTCTTTCATTCCCCTCATATGCCGGATATCCGCCAGTTTCTTGCCCGCGCCACGGTGGATAAAACCGTTCCGGGCGGCAACGTCTATTTGATTAATGGTCCGTCGATGCAGATGGCAAGCCACGGCACCCATTCCAGCTGGCGCATGATCCGCCTGCCGGTCGGACCGCTGATCGACGGAAAACCGGCCTATACCCTGTATCTGGCGCTGTCGATCGATTTTCACCTGCATTACATTAACGATTTGAAAAACAAGCTCATCATGACCGCCTCGATCATCAGCATGTTGATCATTTTTATCGTGCTGTTTGCCGTGTATAAAGGCCACGAACCGATCCGTAGCGTCAGCCGACAGATTCAGAACATCACCTCGAAAGATCTCGACGTCCGACTGGATCCCCGGTCGGTGCCTATTGAACTGGAACGGCTGGTGCTCTCGTTTAATCACATGATCGAGCGTATCGAAGACGTTTTTACCCGCCAGTCCAATTTTTCAGCTGATATTGCCCATGAGATCCGTACCCCTATCACCAACCTGGTGACGCAAACAGAAATTGTCCTCAGCCAGCCCCGTAGCCAGAAGGAGCTGGAAGAGGTGCTCTATTCCAACCTCGAAGAATTTAGCCATATGGCGAAAATGGTCAGCGACATGCTGTTTCTGGCGCAGGCCGATAACAACCAGCTGATCCCGGAGAAAAAAACGATCAATCTGGCGGATGAAGTCAGTAAAGTATTCGACTTTTTTGAGGCGCTGGCGGAAGAACGGGAAGTCGGGTTGCATTTTGAAGGGCGTCCATGCCTGGTATCCGGCGATTCAGGTATGCTGCGCCGGGCGATCAGCAATCTCCTCTCCAACGCGATGCGCTACACGCCATTGGGCCAGAGCATTACCGTCCGGCTGACAGAGGCGGACGAACAGGTGCACATCATCATTGAAAACCCGGGAACACCTATCCCTGCCGAACATTTACCACGGTTGTTTGATCGCTTTTATCGCGTGGATCCATCCCGCCAGCGCAAAGGCGAAGGCAGCGGTATCGGACTGGCGATCGTGAAATCGATTGTGACCGCACACCACGGAAAAGTGTCGGTGACTTCGGATGTAAACGTGACCCGGTTTACGTTGAGTTTACCGAAAGAGTGGGTCTGAGATCCTACCGGATTCGAATACAGGCCATATAACCATTGTTATTACAGCATTTTTAGCAGTTCGAAAAACGCCGAAGCCCACAATCGTATTTCGCTAAAAACACCCGTGATTTCGAGCCCGGTTATGGTAACGATGAACTATCGTGCTACCAGTATCCCCGGATAATGCTTAGTGAAAATGTCATTCAGTTTTTCAACAAGTTCTGACCGCTTAAAGGTAATGTGCGCAGTCGTCATTCATTCGCGTTGCCCCCGCCAATGCTGTCGGTGAGTGCAAAAATATCACTGAGCTGATGAATAAGGATTTCTGTCAGGCTCAGCGCAACATTACGTCCGGTGATGATGCGTTCAATGCTGGTGGAGCAAATCACGTCAGTGTAATCGGTTAACAGGGTCTATTCTGAGCTGATGGGATTAAGTGTGGTCACTAACTGTTCGGCGCGCCTCAGGCGCATTGCTGCGGATCTTATCGGCGTTCCCTTCGATGTCGTCGTGACTTCCGAACAGGCTGATTTTTACAAGCCGCATCCTGAGCCGTATCGTCTGGCGTTGTGTAATACAGGCTTTGTTCCTGCCGAGGCTATATTTGTCGCAGGCTCTGCTTATGACATGCTTGGGACGCAAAAAGTGGGAGTGCCCACGTACTGGCATAACAGGGTTGGGCTGACAGCACCTGAAGGTGCGCCAGAACCTTTCACAGAGCGCGCCACGATCGACACGCTGTTGCAGGATATCGAATCCCTTGGCCGTTCTTAGGCTTCACCCTTTCTGGTTGCAATAGGGATTATCTCCCTCTCGCGCGGATCCGGACGTGTGCTGCTGGCCTGCAAAGAACGGGATCCGGTGAACCGCACCAGCTTTTTTGTCCGAGGTTTCTGACTTGATGATCCATCCATTTATCTAACGGGATGGAAATGTTCTGGGTTGCAGCGACACGAAACAATGAGAAACGCTTAAGACACAAAAAATGGGCATGGCATAAGGCTAATTTACTGATACCGTCCCCCTTTATCAGGTTATTGTTCAGAAAGAAAAATCTGAATTTTATAAAATTTACCCGGTCAGATTACGAATTACGGCTGCCACCCTCTCGTAACACTGTTTTTTTAACAAATTTTCATATCTAACGAAAAAACAAAAAAAGAATAATACAATCATAACGTTGTGTTTTTTACATGATATAAAAATGGAGATTATTAATTCATAACAACAACTTAGAAAAATATCATTATATACAATCACTTAAATTAAAATTACAAACCACGCCCATTACTTTTTAGCAAATTGTGCTCTCGAGTGACTACTTCCAGCCTCATCTAATGTTTGTAATATTCTTATTGTCAGATGCAAATATCTCAACCTCAAAAGAGCAAGTGAGTGATATTTCCAGAAAAGACGCCCCTCATTTAAAACGACCACCAGGAATTATATAACTGGTTTGTCCAGCTGCGTTAATATTACTTTTTTAACATTTTAGCGCTGCTTGACTCTCTTTTAACACAGTGCAAAACTGCTATTGGGGAATAGCAAAAGGACAGATCCATAAAACCATTTCAACTGATAGTGTGTCGATATCATAAACAGAAAAAGAAAATGTCTTTATGATACTTTCTTATTTGTTCCCTTGTTGTTTTATTTTACAGAGGTCGTAGAAATGTAGACCATTCTCCGAGAATGCAGTTTGTCAGCAGACTGCAATACGTAATGAGTAGTTATATTTGCCGACCAGGCACCGTTCAGGTGCCTGTAAGGGCAGTAATGTCATTTCATTACCCCTTATATAAAACCTTAATGTAGGTAATAGGAAATATAACTACCCTCTCTAAGATTATTTTTTTTCGTGCTTCAGATATTGAGAGGCACCGGAAGTCTTTTATCGCTCTTACGGAAAAGAAAGCATTCGCTTGAACAACAAAAAAAACATAAAAAATCACCAACGAGTATATAGCATGGAACAACTAAAAATTCGCAATATCAATAATTCTTGGGGGCTGATTTCAGTACCGGAGAATTACTCTGGAAGAGGCAATAATCTCATCCGGACAAATAAAAAGACTGCGCCAATGATGCGTAGTGGTACAGGGAAGGCTCAGTACAGTGACAGAGCCGACACCTGTGTAGTCAGTATTGGCACGGTATAAGAGGTGTCCATTATGAACAAAATTTATCGCGTTATATGGAACAGCACGCTGATGCAGTGGGTTGTCACCTCTGAGTTTGGACGCGCCAGAATCAAAAGAGCAGTCAGTAAGTCAGTGAAAGCGGCTGGCCTGATGGCTGCAATGTCAGTGGGGGCTGTTGCTGCCACCTGTGATGTTGCCACCTTTAATTGTCAGCTTGGTGCTGCATGGACCCCAACTACAGATAATAACCAGAACGGGGCTGCTGTCATTTCTGACGGGAATACGTGGTCTGTTGCCGGTGTAAACACATGGACAGCAGGAGGCGCCACATTTCAGATAATTTCCACCCTTCAAGAAATTATTGACGCTGGTTATAACGTAACGCTCGGCGGTTCTGCGGTAACGTCATTACCTTATGTCGGAAACAAACTTATTTATCCCGGTTTGACCACCGCAGTGACAGTGTATGATCCTATTACCGCAAGTAACAAAACTGTCATGGTTTACAGTTCTGAGGCATTTAACGAACGGGATGCCTATACCTTTAGTCCAGGTATGAGGTTTGTTTTGCCGAATGCAACCCCCTATATTGATACCCGACTGGCAACGGTCACCAATGGCGTTGCAAATATTGCATTGAATCAGAATGAGTATAACATTGGCGAAGTAAGGGACAGTTCCCTCGTATTTGTTGACGGTACTACAGCAAATAAATCTACTGCTAACTGGGTTTCACAACAGAAAATCCAGGCCAGATTTGTAGATGATTTATCTGGGTATTCGACACCGAGCATAGTAGACATTCAGAGCGACAGTTATTCAGGTACTTTTACCGCGTTTGATGGTACATCACATACTGTCAGTTCCCTGTCGGACTTTAAAGTATGGAATGACTGGCTTGTCAGTAAATTGTCATCAGGAGAATTAGCCTACGCCAGTTATCAGAGTGAACTGCAAAAAGCATACATATCCACCACGCAGTCTTACCAGGTCTCCCAGTCTCCGGATGGATTTGATGTTTCTGTTTATGGAAACCCTGATACAGCGTTCTTCCGTGCAGATGGTCAGAATGCTCTAATTACTATTGCTGAAGGAGGCTCGATCGATGTGAGTGTTAGTAGCACTCCTGCGTTTAAACTTATTCAACTGGATCATAACGCCACATTTATCAATAACGGCACGGCGATGAGCACCAGTAAAATCGCCCAAGTCAATAGTGGTTCATCCTTTATTAACAATGGTTTCTTGAGTCTGGGTGGTAATGTCTTAACTGGTGAATATCAAAATGTTAGTATCCAGGTTGATGGCACTAATAGTCAGTTTAAAAATAGTGCGCAAGGGATATACACTGTATCTCCACGTTATAACTATACGAATAAAGCCCAGAACTCTTATGTATCAGGAATAACGACAACAAACGGTGCCTCCGCTGAAAACGAGGGAATCATTAATACTGGTTACTGGGCGAATTCAATCGACAAGCTCCAGTCCGGTAATGTTTATGTTGCCAGAACGTTCAACGGAACTACATTCGTTAATACCTCGACGGGCCATATCAATTTAGGTTATACCCAGGACGGAAGTAGCAAAGCCTATCTAAATACTGAAAGTGCCGGTATTCGTACCGAATCTGGAGGCAGTGGCGAAAACCAGGGGACGATAACACTTAGTACTACCGCCAATGGTGTTTATGGCCTGTATGCGGTCAATGGAACGACATTGCTGCAAAATAGCGGCGTGATTGACGTTAACAGCAACGGCGGTGACGGTGAATTTGTTCCTTCTGAAAGTATTGGTATTTATTCCCTCAGTAAAACTGCAGGTACCGTAGCCAGCTCAGGTACTATCAACCTAAACGGCGTTAATAATACCGGTATTAAAGCGCTTACCGGCGGTAAAGCTTCTTTATCAGGCGATATTAATATTGCTGGCGGAGCAGATACCTCAACCGGCCTGCGCAACTATGGCGTCTGGTCAGAAGGTAACGGTTCTCAGGTCGATATTTCTGGCCAGATCAATATGAGCGGTGATGGTGCAATAGGTGTTCATGCCCGTGATGGTGGCTCTGTTACGTTATCCGGCAGCGGAGATATTAACTTTGCCGGTGGCACCAACCAACTCGGCTATTATGTCTACGGCCCCACTGCCTCTATCATCAACAACGGCACTGGTGCCCAGAATGTCAGCACCCAGGAATCCGTGCTGTTCCGCGTGGACGGCGGGGCTGACTTCACCGGTGGTGCGGGTGCAGCCTCGGAACTGACTGCCTCTGGTCAGGGGTCAACCACGATTGTTGCCAATGGTAAAGACGCGACCAGCGGCAATGTGTCTGCCTTTAATTCCGGCGGCATGACCCTCAACCTGTCCGGTGAAGACTCCACCGGCGTGCTGGTCCAGGGCGGTGCGCAGGGCAAAATCACTTCGAACGCCATCATCAACATGACTGCCGAAGGCGCAGTGGCGGGGATTGTTGACGGCCAGGGCTATGATATCAACGGTAACGCGCTGGGCACGCCTGTTTCCGGCGTACTGGCCAATGCGGCGCTGGCAGCAGGGGCCGCGGGCTTCGGGACCGGCACCCTGCTGGTCACGGAAGCCGCACTCAACTCCGCGCTGGATGCGGTGACCGGGTTTATTGCCCGTAATGGCGCTGAAATCAGCAACGCCGGCAACATCACCTTCACCGGTGAAGACACCACCGGCCTGCTGGTTGAAGCGGGTGCCCGTGGGGGGAATACCGGCAGCATCACCATCGGTGCAGGCGGCACCGGTATCGTGGCGAAGGATGCAACCGGCACCCACACCACCGTGGTCAACAACTCGGGCAATATTGTGCTTAACGGCGGCGATGTAGCAAACCGTACCACCGGCATCCGTGCCAGCGGCGCACAAACCACCGTGAATATGACCGGCGGCACCGTGACCCTCAACGGCGATGGCGCCATCGGGGTCCGCGCCTCTGACGGGGCGACGGTGAACCTGTCCGGCACCGCCACGCCGGACTTCTCTGAGTCGGCCACCGACCAGATCCTGTTTGCCATTTCCGGTGCTGGCTCCATCATTAATACTGATGTACCGGCCAGTACCATCCTGGATGCATCCGGAACGCGTTCCACCCTGTTCCGTCTCGAAGACGGGGCGACAATGGACGGCGATATCCAGGTGGCGGCCAGCGGCCAGGAAGCGACGGCGCTCTATGCCACCGGCCCCGGAACCCACGCCACGATCGGCAGCGGCAGTGCGCTGGATATCAGCGGCGCAGGCGCCACGGGGGTGATTGCCTCCGGCGAGGCCACCATTGACATCGAAAGCGGTGCCTCGCTTGCCCTGACCGGCACCGGCGCACGCGCCGGGATTGTGGACGGCAACACCTACGGTTCTGACGGTTCGCTGATTTCCACCAACAGTGGGGCAGTACTGAACAACGCGGCCACCATCACCTCTTCGGTCAACGGTGCCACTGCCTTTACCGCGCAGAACAGCGGTACCCTTGATAACAGCGGCGACATTGTCCTCACTGGTACCGGATCAACGGCGGTGAAGGTGCTGGGCGGTGAAGTCGGTAACAGCGGCAATATCACCGCTAACGGTACCGCACTGTATGTCGGTGCCGGTGACCAGGGGCAGGCCTCTTCGGTGACCAACAGCGGAACCGTGCTGGCAACGGACGGGACTGCAGCCATCAACCTGGCCGCCGGGGCGCTGAACCTGGTCGGCAGCGGCGTGGGCACGGTTGAAGCCCGCGGCACGGCTGATGGTGTGCTGGTAAGCACCGGTGCCACCGGGCTTGATGTGAACGGGGCACACATTATCGTTAACGCGGCAGGCGCCACGGGGAACGGTATTGAGAACGCCGCGAACCTGACCGACCTGCAACTGACGAACACCACCATTGACGTGGCGAACGGTGCCGGGGTACGTACCGCGGTCACCATCGACAAAACCAACAGCGGTCTCATCACCGTCAGCGGTAACGGTGAGGGGATTGCGTTCGAAAATGCCGACGGCAGCGCCACCACCGGTAACCTCGACCTGTCCGGCTCCTCCGGCCTGACCATTAACGTCACCGGCGCGGGCGGTACCGGCATTTATGCCAACACCACCGGCACTGTGGACACGGCGGCGTACGTCACCGTGGGCAACGCGGCGGGCGGCCCTGCCCTGAAACTGGGCAGCGGCGTCACGTCTGCCACCAACCGCGGCATACTGGAATCGGCCAGTGCCACGGCCTCCACGGTTGATACGGCGAATGCCACCACCTTCACCAACGCGGACACCGGGGTGATTACCGCCTCCGCCGCCGGCACACCGACGCTGGCGATGAGCGCGGCAAATGCCACGATGAACAACGCCGGGCTGATTAACGGTGACGTGGTGATGAACGGGGCGAATGCCACGGTGAACAACACCGGCACCGTCAGTAACAACATCACCACGAGCACCGGCAATAACGCGGTGACGGTGGACGACGGTATCGTGGGCGGCAACATTGCGCTCAACGGCAACGGCACCAACACTGTCCTGCTGACAAACGGCGCGGATGTGAACACCGTCAGCGGCTCTGCGGGTGTGGATATGGTCACCGTACTGGGCAACGGCAACACCTTTAACGCCCTGAACGGCGGTAGCGGTAACGCCACTGTGTTCTTTAAGGGGGTGACTGAAGGCTTCACCATGGACGGCACCGGTACGCAAATCAACAACTACAACCTGGTGAACCTGCGTGAGGCGTCCCTGTTCACGCTGAATAGTGGTTATGCGCTGGGCGGTAAACCCACCGGTGGCGCAGCGTTTGATATCGATGCCACCTCGGTTCTGGCGGTGAACAGTCCCGTTGACCGCACCTTCACCAACAGACTGACCGGCACCGGAACCATGGCGGTGAATGCCAGCGGGGCGGCGTTTAACTTTGCCACCACCACCGGCAGCACCTTCGCCGGGACCGTGGACCTGAGCAACGCGACCCTGTCCCTTGACAGTGTGAATACCACGGCCATGACGAATGCCACCCTGAACGTGAACACCGGCAGCTTCACCACCGTGGGTAACGGTGAACAGGCGATTGGCGGGCTCAGCTTTGAGGGCGGCTATATGGCCTTTAACGCCACCGCGCCGCATGACATCGTGGCCGCCAGCCATGTGACGGTGAACACGCTGGATGCCTCAGGCAGCGGCACGGTACAGGTGAACATTCCCGACCCGTATGTACCGGAAATAGCGACGGACACCACCTCGTCCCTGATGACCCAGGATGACGCCAACGTTGGTGTACAACTGGTCAGCGCAGCGAACGTCACCGGCAGCGGGGGTAACCTGACACTTGTGGACCAGTACGGCCTCGACATCCCGGCTGCGATGCAGGTCGATATTGCCCAGGGCGGGAACACCGTGGCGAAAGGTACCTACGATTACCGCCTGACCACCGCACCAGGTGACGGCCTGTACGTGAACTACGGCCTGACAGAGCTTGAGTTGCTGCAGGACCAGACCCTGACCCTTGACGGAACCCCGGGGGCCACCGGCGCGGCGGCGGACCAGTCCGCCCGCATCACCGGCAGCGGTAATCTGGCTGTCAGCACCACCGGCAGCGACGTGCTGTCGCTGTCAAACAGCAGCAACGATTACACCGGTAATACCACCGTGGTGAGCGGGACCCTGCGTACTGACGTGGACGGCGCGCTGGGCGATACGGCGATGCTGGCGATTCACAGTGACGCGAAAGCAGACCTTAACGGCACTGTGCAGATGGCAGGTCAGCTGGCAAGCGATGTTAATTCCGTCCTCGACGTGAACGGCGGCTCGCTGAGCCTGGCAAACGGTGGTTACAGTAACGGCAGCCTGACCGGCAGCGGTAAGCTGAACGTAGACGGCGGCGTGCTGTCCATCGACGGTGCCAACAGCGGCCTGAGCGCCACCACCACCATCAGCAGCGGTGCCGAAGTGGTCATTAACAACGCGAAAGGCGCAGGTACCGGTGATATTGCCGATGAAGGTATCCTGACGCTGGACGGTGCGAC
Source organism: Citrobacter sp. Ca225 (assembly GCF_030337175.1). Classification (NCBI taxonomy): domain Bacteria; kingdom Pseudomonadati; phylum Pseudomonadota; class Gammaproteobacteria; order Enterobacterales; family Enterobacteriaceae; genus Citrobacter; species Citrobacter sp. Ca225. The sequence goes on from NZ_JAOWCD010000068.1 coordinate 43,859, forward strand.
CGGCACACTGGCAAATAATATCAGCGGTACTGGTCATGTTGACGCGACTAACACCACAAACGCCGCCGTCACCGGTGACAACAGCGGCTTCAGCGGCCTGTTTAACATTGATGACGGCAGCAACCTGACCGTCAACAAACAGAACCACCTCGGTACCGCATCCGTCAACGATAACGGTCTGCTGACCGTGAACACCGGCAGCGACTGGACACTCAGTAACAGTGTCAGCGGCAGCGGTGACCTGACCAAAGCCGGTACCGGCACCCTGACCCTAACACAGGACGCTGCGGCGTACACTGGCACCACCGGCATTAACGCCGGTGAACTGGCGCTGGGCAGTGACGCGGACTCCGCCGTGGATATGGCGAGTGGTCTGGTGAACGTGCACAACGGAGGCACCTTCACCGGTTACGGCAGCACCGCCGGGGATGTGAACGTCATGCAGGGCGGTACCATGCAGATGACCGATTTTCTGGTCGGCGGCAGCCTGACCAACAGCGGCTCAGTCCTGCTGACCCGTGAAGACGGAACGCCGGGTAACACCCTGACGGTGAACGGCAACTACACCGGGAACAACGGTCTGCTGGCGCTCAACACCGTACTTGGCGATGACAGCTCAGTGACGGACAAACTGACGGTAGAGGGCGACACGGCTGGCAATACCCGTGTCAGCGTGACCAATACCGGCGGGACCGGTGCACAGACGGTGAACGGTATCGAGGTCATCCAGGTCGACGGCAACTCAGCGGGGAGCTTCGCCCTGACCACCGGGACCGTGGAAGCCGGGGCCTACGTCTATACCCTGGCGAAAGGGGCCGGAGCAGCGGCGAAGAACTGGTACCTGACCAGTAAATGGAAAGACAGCACACCGCCGCAGGATGAGCCAGATCCGATTGACGTTGACCCGTCGGAACCGACACCACCGGTAGTCGATCCGACCGCCCCGGACGCGCTGCGCCCGGAAGCCGGCAGCTATATCAGCAATATCGCGGCAGCCAACACGCTGTTTCACCACCGCCTGCACGACCGTCTCGGTGAACCGCAGTACACCGATGCGCTGTATAACGGTGAGGAGAACGTCAGCAGCATGTGGATGCGCCACGTCGGCGGTCACGAACGTTCATCTTCCGGTGACGGCCAGCTGCAAACACAGAGCAACCGCTATGTGCTGCAGATTGGTGGCGACATCGCGCAGTGGAGTTCTGACGGACTGGACCGCTGGCACCTGGGCGTGATGGGCGGCTATGCGAACGAGCACAGCAACACCCGCAGCGACCGTGTTGGCTACGGCTCTGACGGACGCGTCAGCGGCTACAGCGCCGGTCTGTACGGCACCTGGTACCAGAACGATGCGGACAAAACCGGCATGTATGTGGACAGTTGGATGCTGTACAACTGGTTTGACAGCAGCGTGGAATCAGACCACCGGGACAGCGACAGCTACAAATCGAAAGGTCTGACCGCATCCGTCGAAGCGGGTTATACCCTGAAAGCCGGAGAGTTTTACGGCAGCGAGGGCACACTGAACACCTGGTATGTGCAGCCGCAGGCGCAGGTCACCTGGATGGGCGTGAAAGATGATGCGCATCGCCGTAAAGACGGAACCCGCATCGAAACACAGGGCGACGGCAATATTCAGACTCGCCTCGGGGTGAGAACGTATCTGAGCAGTCACCACAAAATGGATGACGGTAAACAGCGTACCTTCCAGCCATTCGTGGAAGTGAACTGGATCCACAATACGGAAACCTGGGGCGTGAAGATGGACGGGACAAAAGTCAGCCGCGATGGCGCGCATAATCTGGGCGAAGTCCGCACCGGGGTGGAAGGCAAGCTGAACGACCATCTGAGCGTGTGGGGCAACGTGGGTGTGCAGATGGGCGATAAAGGCTACAGTGATACCCAGGGCATGGTGGGGGTAAAATACAGCTGGTAAGTCATGTGTCTGAAATAGGCGGAGCCGGGAAACCCGGCTCCGTTTTTCGTGAAATCACCGGAGCCGTAATCAGGAATATGCATTTATCAGGAAGAGAGATGATGTCAAAAACAAAGCAGGAATGGCTTTTCCAGTTAAGGAAATGTACCTGTCAGGCAACGCTGGATAAAGTCATCGAAAAAAATAACGATGAACTGACAGAAGATGAACTGGCGAATTTTTACGCAGCAGCCGACCACCGACTGGCGGAGATAATAACGAACACCCTGTATGACAAAGTGCCGGCAGCCGTATGGTCGCTGGTTCGTTAAAAAGAGGTGGTTTTTTTATATCTTCCGGGCATCCTCTCGCTTCAAGCGAGCCTCATCCAGAGATATATCAGGATTAACACCGACAGGGAATTTTTTCTCATTTCAGGGAATATAACGGATAAAAAGCGAATTCAGTAGAGGTGTATTGACTTCGAAATGGCGCCCCCTACAGGATTCGAACCTGTGACCGACGGCTTAGAAGGCCGTTGCTCTATCCAGCTGAGCTAAGGGAGCATTGAACAGCAATGCGGGTGATACAAAACTGGTCGGTATTATACGTTCACAACCTTAGCGGTCAATGGCTTTCCTCTCAACTGCTTGAGTTATGAGCATCCCGTCTGTTTGCAGGGCAAATCCCCTTCAGATAACCCTCTAAAACAACGCCAATAGTAAGCGGTAACTGACAACCGCCTTCACTTCTGACAAAATAGCGCCATCCCCTTTGACGTGAAGTAACAGATGGAATCCTCTCTCTGATGGCAGCAAAGATTATTGACGGTAAAACGATTGCGCAGCAGGTGCGCTCTGAGGTTGCTCAAAAAGTTCAGGCGCGTATTGAGGCCGGGCGTCGAGCTCCTGGCCTGGCGGTAGTGCTGGTAGGCAGCAACCCGGCTTCGCAAATTTATGTGGCAAGCAAGCGTAAAGCCTGTGACGAAGTGGGATTCGTCTCCCGCTCGTATGACCTGCCGGAAACCACCAGCGAGGCGGAACTGCTTGAGCTGATTGATACGCTCAACGCCGACAACACTATCGACGGTATTCTGGTGCAGTTGCCACTTCCGGCAGGCATCGATAATGTCAAAGTGCTGGAACGAATTGATCCGGATAAAGACGTGGACGGTTTCCATCCTTACAACGTCGGTCGCCTGTGCCAGCGCGCCCCGCGTTTGCGCCCCTGCACGCCGCGCGGGATTGTCACCCTGCTCGAACGTTACAACATCGATCTCTATGGTCTGAATGCGGTCGTGATCGGTGCCTCTAACATCGTGGGTCGTCCCATGAGTATGGAACTGCTACTGGCCGGTTGTACCACTACGGTGACCCACCGTTTCACCAAAAATCTGCGTCATCACGTTGAGCATGCCGATCTGCTGATCGTTGCCGTCGGGAAACCGGGCTTTATTCCAGGTGAGTGGATCAAAGAAGGCGCGATCGTGGTTGATGTCGGCATCAACCGTCTGGAAAATGGCAAAGTCGTCGGCGACGTGGTATTTGAAGACGCTGCCGCACGTGCCTCGTACATTACGCCCGTACCGGGCGGCGTGGGGCCAATGACGGTGGCCACACTTATCGAAAACACGCTACAGGCGTGCGTTGAATATCACGATCCTCAGGACAATTAATATGGCAACCTTTTCTTTAGGCAATCATCCTCACGTTGAACTGTGCGATTTGCTGAAACTGGAAGGCTGGAGTGAAAGCGGCGCCCAGGCGAAAATGGCGATTGCCGAAGGTCAGGTAAAAGTTGACGGCGCGGTAGAAACCCGCAAGCGCTGTAAAATCGTGGCCGGCCAAACCGTGAGTTTTGCCGGACAGACCATCACCGTAACAGCCTGAGCGGTCTGACACCTCAACCCGATCTCTCCTTCGGAGATGTCGGGTTGAGGCTCCCCTTCTCCTCCCCTGTCACCCTACGACCATAGCGGTTAATTATCGATCAACTTCAAAGAATCGCGATTTCATTTGATGAAGCGTGAAATTTCAGTTGCGCAAAATCCACGCCTTCATCACGATAAGTAGAACGTTCTACTATAACGTTCTACTTACAATAACAGCGTCAATAAAAACGCTACTCGGGGGAATCAGCATGAGTCTGATATCAGGGTTTGTTAAATCGTTGTCTAAATTATCAATGATTGGTCGCGCTTTAATGCTGCCAATTTCACTACTTCCTGCTGCGGGCCTGCTGCTGGCCTTCGGGGATAAATTCCATCTGCCGCTGATGATGAACGCAGGCGGCGTTATCTTTGATAACCTGCCGATGTTGTTTGCTATCGGCTCTGCCGTCGGTCTCGCTTCAGAATCGGGTATTGCCGCGCTGTCGGCGGCGGTCTCCGTGTTTGTCACCAATATCACCATCAGTACGGTGCTGAGCATCACGCCGGAGATGGCCTCCCAGGGCGGCAAATACGCGATGGTGGTCGGAATCCCGACCCTGCAGATGGGCGTCTTTGGCGGTCTGATCTGCGGTATTCTCGCCGCCTGGTGTTACAACCGCTTTCACACCATGCAGTTGCCGGAATTCCTCGGTTTCTTCTCTGGTAAACGTTTTGTGGCCATCGCCACCGCGTTTCTCTCCTTCGTACTCGGTCTGCTGCTGCCCTACGTCTGGCAACATATTCAGTCCGGTATCGATGCGCTCTCGGTGGTGGTTAACGGCGATAATCAGGCGGTCTCAACCTTTATCTTTGGCCTGGTTGAACGCGCGCTGATCCCGCTCGGTTTACATCACATCTGGTATCCCTCTTTCTGGTATTCCTTTGGAGATTACACCACTCAGGCCGGCCAGGTGATCCACGGCGATCAGACCATCTGGTTCAAAATGCTGGAGGAAGGGGTCAAATCCTTCAGTAGCGATACCTATCAAAACGCCGGTAAGTTTATGCAGGGCGAGTTCCCGCTGATGCTGTTCGCGCTGCCTGCGGCATGTCTGGCGATGTATCACGAAGCACACACGAAGAATAAGAAAATTGCCGCCGGTATTCTGTTCTCGGCGGCGCTCACCTGCTTCCTGACAGGGATCACCGAGCCGGTTGAGTTCACCTTTATCTTCGTGGCACCGATTCTGTACGTCTTCAACGCCGTGATGGCGGGTCTGGCCTATATGACCATGTACCTGCTGCATGCGCATATTGCCAAATCGTTCTCCGCCGGTTTCATCGACTACCTGTCGTTTGGCATTCTGCCGTCCTTCAATGGTTATCAGACCAACTTCCTGAACGCCATTATCATAGGTGTGCCGATGGCGCTGATTTACTACTTTACCTTCCGCTTTGTCATTCGCCGTTTCGATATCAAAACGCCAGGTCGAACCGAAGTGACCGCCAATGCCAACGACAAGACGGATACGGAAATTGCCACTGAAATCATCGGCCTGCTGGGCGGTGCGCAAAATATCGACTCCGTCGGCTCCTGCATCACCCGTCTGCGTCTGGAAGTGGCGAAAAGCGACGTGGTCGATAAAGACGGTCTCAACGGCCTCGGCGCGCGCGGCGTGGTCTTTGTCGGCGACAACGGTATCCAGGTGATTTTCGGTGCCAGAGCACAGTTTATCGCCCAGACCATGTCCACGATGATCGGCAAATAATAAGATGTCTGAGTGACACGTCTCCTGTACGCTGGGAGACGTTGTTGTATCAGGCTGATAACCGGTAATTTTCAGGGAGCGATTTTGAAGAAAGTCAGCATTATTGATGTGGCAAAGCTGGCGGGCGTTTCGGTCTCAACCGTTTCGCTGGTGCTACGCCAGAAAGGGAAAATCTCAGAGGCAACCATTGAGAAGGTTCATGCCGCCATCAATACGCTTGGCTATGTCCATAACATCGCCGCGGCGAATCTTCGCGCTAACACCTCTAATTTGATCGGCCTGATCCTGCGCGATTTTAGCGACAGCTTTTCCATCAAGGTAATGGCAAGCATTGTTCAGGAACTGGAAAAAAACGGTTTTATGGTTTTTCTCGGCCAACCGCTTAACGATGGCGATCACCTGGAGCGCTGTCTGCTGTCGTTTAAGCAGCAGGGCGTCGCCGGGGTGATTTACCTCGCCTCTGATAATCGCGCCTCAACATTGCCAGAGAAAATCCGCCACTGCCCGCTACCGCTGGTGGTGGTGTCTCAGTCGCTACTGGAAGACAAATGCGATCTGGTGATGCGCGATAATCGCCAGGCCGCGAATCTGGCGACCCGCTACCTCATCGAGCGCGGGCACCGTAATATCGCCTATATCGGCGGTCAGGAAGGCTGCCACATTCGTGAGCAACGACTGCTGGGTTTTCGCAGCGCGATGACGCAGAACGGCCTGGTGTATCGCGAAGAGTCCGCACCAGCCTGTAGTGACGACACTCAGGCGGCGGGGCTCGCCACACGCCAGTTACTGGAAAAAAACAACACCTTCACCGCCCTGCTTTGCCATTCTCCCGCCGCGATGATTGGCTCGTTCTCCGGCATTCATCAGGTTGGGCGCACGGTCGGGAAAGATGTTTTCCTCACGCAACAGGTTGCCCTGATTGGGTTCGAAGACATGCTCCACGTGAATCTGACCTCGCCGTCATTGACCTATGTTTCATCCGCCAGTGAAGAGACCGGACGCCAGGCGGCAGTCCTTATGATGCGCAAACTGAAAGAGCCGGCGCTACAAATCCAGCGCATTACCCTTTCCGGTCAACTGGTCGTGCGCGAATCGGCATAAATTCGGAATTCACCCGCCTCCTCTCCCCGCTTGCCACTGCTATATTGCTATGATTTGCCAGGGATAATGACAATGCCTACCGTTATCACGCACGCCGCCGTCCCGATTTGCCTTGGGCTGGGTCTGGGACTGAAAGTCATTCCTCCACGTTTACTGTTTGCCGGGATCGCGCTGGCAATGCTACCGGATGCCGACGTCCTTTCATTCAAACTCGGCGTGTCCTACGGGAACGTGTTCGGACACCGAGGGTTTACCCATTCGCTACTGTTTGCGTTGGTGGTTCCGCTGCTCTGCGTGTGGATGGGGCGGCGATGGTTTAAAGCCGGGTTAATGCGCTGCTGGTTGTTTTTGACGGTTTCGCTGCTGTCGCACAGTCTGCTGGACGCAATCACTACCGGCGGCAAAGGAGTTGGCTGGCTGTGGCCGTGGTCGGACGAGCGCTTTTTCGCACCATGGCAGGTGATAAAAGTCGCGCCGTTTGCCCTGTCGCGCTACACCACGCCGTATGGGCATCAGGTGATTATGTCCGAGTTACTGTGGGTGTGGTTGCCGGGTGTACTGCTGATGGGGATGCTGTGGTGGTACCGGAAGCATTGAATTGCCGGATACGACGCAAAACGTTTTATCCGGCACGGCTCAGGTATGTTGTCGACCGGATAAGGCGTTAGCCGCCATCCGGCAAGAACGTTACTTACGACGCCAGGTCGTCCCCTGCGGGCCATCTTCAAGCACGATGCCCATTTCGTTCAGACGGTCACGCGCCGCATCCGCCGCCGCCCAGTCTTTGGCTTTACGGGCATCCAGGCGCTGTTGAATCAGCGCTTCAATTTCCGCGACTTCACCGTCATCCGCCTGCGCACCGCTTTGCAGAAACGCTTCCGGATCCTGCTCCAGCAGTCCCAGCACGCCAGAAATCTTACGCAGATGAGAGGCCATCGCGTTCGCGGCGGCCATGTCTTCGCCTTTCAGACGATTCACTTCGCGCGCCATGTCGAACAGTACGGAGTAGGCTTCCGGGGTGTTGAAATCGTCATTCATCGCCTCAACAAAGCGCGCTTCAAACGCCTCGCCACCGGCTGGCGCGACCGACGTATCCGTCCCGCGCAGCGCGGTGTACAAGCGCTCCAGCGCAGAACGCGCCTGCTTCAGGTTCTCTTCACTGTAGTTCAACTGGCTGCGATAGTGGCCGGACATCAGGAAGTAGCGCACGGTTTCCGCGTCGTAATACTTCAGCACGTCGCGTACGGTAAAGAAGTTACCCAGCGATTTGGACATCTTTTCGCGGTCAACCATCACCATCCCGGAGTGCATCCAGTAATTCACGTACTCACCGTCATGCGCACAGGTGGACTGGGCAATTTCGTTTTCGTGGTGCGGGAACATCAGATCAGAACCGCCGCCGTGGATATCAAAGTGATTACCCAGCTGTTTGCAGTTCATCGCGGAACATTCAATATGCCAGCCAGGACGGCCTGCGCCCCACGGTGACGGCCAGCTCGGCTCGCCCTCTTTGGACATCTTCCACAGCACGAAGTCCATCGGGTTACGTTTCACATCGACCACATCCACGCGCGCGCCGGCCTGCAGTTGGTCCAGATCCTGGCGCGACAATTGACCGTAGTTTGGGTCGGTCGGGACATCGAACATCACGTCGCCATTGTCCGCCACATAGGCGTGACCTTTGGCAATCAGCTGTTCAGTGATTTCAATGATTTCAGCGATATGGTGAGTCGCGCGCGGCTCCAGATCCGGACGCAGAATATTTAGCGCATCAAAGTCGTTGTGCATTTCGGCGATCATACGATCCACCAGCGCGACAAAGCTTTCGCCGTTTTCATTTGCGCGTTTAATGATTTTATCGTCAATATCGGTGATGTTACGCACGTACTTCAGCTTGTAGCCCAGAAAGCGCAGATAGCGCGCCACCACGTCAAACGCCACAAACGTACGGCCATGACCAATATGACAGAGATCGTAAACGGTAATACCACACACGTACATGCCGACTTCCCCGGCATGAATGGGTTTGAATTCCTCTTTTTGGCGCGTCAGTGTATTAAAGATTTTTAACATCGAAGATTCCGTGTAAGACGTGTGTGGATAACAAAGTCTGTATAATACCCATAATTCGGACGGGAAGCAGCACACTTTGCGAGGTGATCGCAGCGTGCGGTTATGCTATAACACCTCCCTAACTCTGACCCTTAGTTGGGTTAAAGCACTACTATATCGGAACAGGATGCAAAAATGGTTACTTTCCACACTAATCACGGCGATATCGTAATCAAAACGTTTGATGATAAAGCGCCTGAAACAGTTAAAAACTTCCTGGACTACTGCCGCGAAGGTTTTTACAACAACACCATTTTCCACCGTGTGATCAATGGTTTTATGATTCAGGGCGGCGGTTTTGAGCCTGGCATGAAACAGAAAGCCACCAAAGACGCTATCAAAAACGAAGCCAACAACGGTCTGAAAAACACCCGTGGTACGCTGGCAATGGCGCGTACTCAGGCTCCGCACTCCGCAACGGCGCAGTTCTTCATCAACGTTGCCGACAACGACTTCCTGAACTTCTCCGCCGAAAGCATGCAGGGCTGGGGCTACTGCGTCTTTGCGGAAGTGGTTGAAGGGATGGACGTGGTTGACAAAATCAAGGGCGTTTCTACCGGTCGCAGCGGCATGCACCAGGACGTACCGAAAGAAGACGTCATTATCGAAAACGTGACCGTCAGCGAGTAATCGTGACGACACTGTTTATTGCAGATCTTCATCTCTGCACGGAAGAACCGGCGATCACCGCCGGTTTTCTGCGTTTTTTAGCGGGTGAAGTCCGTCAGGCTGACGCCCTGTATATCCTGGGCGACCTGTTCGAAGCGTGGATTGGCGATGACGATCCCAACCCGTTACATCGTGAAATCGCTGCCGCTATTAAAGCGGTTGTTGATTCCGGCGTCCCCTGTTTCTTTATTCACGGTAATCGTGACTTCCTGATTGGCAAACGCTTCGCCTGCGAAAGCGGCATGACGTTGCTCCCCCAGGAAAAAGTGCTCAATCTGTACGGTCGCCGGGTGCTTATCCTGCACGGCGATACGCTGTGCACCGATGACGCGGGTTATCAGGCATTTCGCGCAAAAGTCCATCAACGCTGGCTGCAAACGCTGTTCCTCGCCCTGCCGCTGTGTATTCGCAAACGCGTGGCCGCCCGAATGCGTGCCGACAGTAAAGCTGCTAACCGCAGCAAATCGCTGGAAATCATGGACGTCAACCCACATGCGGTGATCGCAGAGATGGAAAAACATCATGCCCAGTGGCTGATTCACGGCCATACTCACCGTCCTGATGTCCACCCGCTCACGGCTAATGGCGAACCCGCCTTTCGCGTCGTGTTAGGTGCCTGGCATACGGAAGGATCGATGGTTAAAGTCACGCCGGACGATGTGGAACTGATCGCTTTCCCGTTTTGAGAAAAAGCCCCCTCATTATTGACTGGAATACTCGCGATGATCATTAGTGCCAGCCGTCGCACCGATATACCCGCTTTCAACAGTGAGTGGATGTCAATATTGCTACGCGACTTACAATCAACATCAAGCCAACAGCAATTTCAAAAAGCATGATCCACAGAGTCCCTTTTTGTCAGGGGGCACAGAGGGGGTTGATCCGCTTCTGTTAGAACCGGTACGTTTCCAGCGAAATCTGTTTTGACATCGCAGGAAGCCTTAAAATCCAGCTACGCAACCGTTTTCCTTGGCGTTGTATCGTGCTATTCTCTGTGGCCTCAAAAGCAGCGTGTCCCGCACCACAGGAGTTTTCAGACGCATGTCTTCCCGCAATAATCCGGCGCGTGTCGCCATCGTGATGGGGTCCAAAAGCGACTGGGCTACCATGCAGTTCGCCGCCGAAATCTTTGAAATCCTGGATGTCCCACATCACGTAGAAGTGGTTTCTGCCCACCGCACCCCCGATAAACTGTTTAGCTTTGCCGAAAGCGCCGAAGAGAACGGCTATCAGGTAATTATTGCTGGCGCAGGTGGCGCTGCCCATCTTCCAGGTATGATTGCGGCGAAAACGCTGGTGCCGGTATTGGGCGTTCCGGTACAAAGTGCGGCGCTGAGCGGCGTCGATAGCCTGTACTCGATCGTGCAGATGCCGCGCGGTATTCCGGTCGGTACACTGGCAATTGGTAAAGCGGGCGCGGCTAACGCGGCGCTGCTGGCGGCGCAGATTCTGGCGACGCATGATAAGGCATTGCATCAGCGCCTGAACGACTGGCGCAAGGCGCAAACGGATGAGGTGCTGGAGAATCCGGATCCGCGAGGTGCGGCATGAAACAGGTTTGCGTACTGGGCAACGGGCAGTTAGGCCGGATGCTCCGTCAGGCCGGTGAACCGCTGGGTATCGCCGTCTGGCCGGTGGGGCTGGATGCGGAACCGGCTGCCGTGCCTTTTCAGCAAAGCGTGATTACCGCAGAAATCGAGCGCTGGCCGGAAACCGCGTTAACACGTGAACTGGCGCGTCATCCGGCTTTCGTTAACCGTGATGTATTCCCAATTATTGCTGATCGCCTGACGCAAAAACAGCTTTTCGATAAGCTCGGCCTGGCGACCGCGCCATGGCAATTGCTGGCCGACAAAAGCGAATGGCCTGCTGTCTTTCAGCGTTTAGGCGAACTGGCGATCGTGAAACGTCGTGTCGGTGGTTATGACGGTCGTGGTCAGTGGCGTTTACGCGCCAGTGAAACCGATCAACTGCCTGACGATAACTACGGCGAATGCATTGTTGAGCAAGGCATTAATTTCTCGGGTGAAGTGTCGCTCGTTGGCGCACGCGCGCATGACGGCAGCACGGTGTTCTACCCGCTGACGCGTAACCTGCATCAGGACGGTATTCTGCGCACCAGCGTCGCCTTCCCTCGAGCCGACGCGAAGCAACAAGCGCAGGCCGAATCCATGCTTTCGGCCATCATGCAGGAGCTGGGTTACGTTGGCGTGATGGCGATGGAGTGCTTTGTTACGCCGGAAGGTCTGCTGATCAACGAACTGGCCCCGCGCGTGCACAACAGCGGTCACTGGACGCAAAACGGCGCCAGCATCAGCCAGTTTGAGCTGCATCTGCGGGCGATTACCGGCCTGCCGCTGCCGTCACCGGTGGTGGACAGTCCGTCGGTAATGGTGAATCTGATTGGCAGCGATCTGAACTACGACTGGCTGAAACTGCCGTTAGTGCATCTGCACTGGTACGACAAAGAGGTGCGTCCGGGGCGTAAAGTGGGTCATCTGAATCTGACCGACAGCGATACCGCGCGCCTGAGCGCCACGCTGGAAGCCCTCGCGCCGTTGCTGCCGCCGGAATACGCCAGCGGTATCTTCTGGGCGCAAACTCAGTTCAAGTAAGCCTAAAATGCGGGGAAGTTTAACTTATACTTCCCCGCCCTCTCCTTCCGCGCGTAAAATCCCGTCCATTGCTGTTTGTCTTCTTCAGGATTTCTCATGAACGATGGAACGGACTATCGCGCGATCCTTACTGCCGATACGCCCTTAATCGATGTCCGCGCGCCGGTTGAATTTCAGCAGGGTGCCATACCGGGCGCGATAAATTTACCCTTAATGAATGATGACGAGCGTGCCGCCGTGGGTACCTGCTATAAACGCCAGGGGCCAGAAGCTGCACTTGAGCTCGGTCATCAACTGGTCTGCGGCGAGATTCGCCAGCAGCGTCTGGCTGCCTGGCGCAAAGCCTGCCGGCAACACCCGCAAGGCTATCTCTGCTGCGCCCGGGGCGGTCAGCGTTCGCACATTGTCCAGCAGTGGCTACGTGAATCCGGCGTGGATTACCCGTTGATCAACGGTGGCTACAAAGCGCTACGCCAGGCCGCGATTGCCGCCACGGAAGAACAGGTCCAAAAACCGATCGTGCTAATTGGCGGCTGTACCGGCAATGGAAAAACACAACTGGTGCAAAAGCAGGAAAACGGCGTAGATCTTGAGGGATTAGCCCATCATCGCGGCTCCTCTTTTGGACGCACGCTGGAACCCCAGCTCAGTCAGGCCAGTTTTGAAAATCTGCTGGCGGTGACGCTGCTCAAAAAGCAGGCCACGCGCTGGGTGCTGGAAGATGAAGGCCGGATGATCGGCGCTAACCATCTGCCGGAATGCCTGCGCGAACGCATGACGCAGGCCGCTATCGCCGTGATTGACGATCCGTTCGGGCGCCGTCTTGAGCGTCTGCGGGAAGAGTATTTCGTGCGGATGCATCATGATTTCACCCATGCGTATGGCGAAGAGCCGGGATGGCAGGAATACAGCAACTATCTGCATCATGGGCTTTTTGCAATTCAACGGCGTCTGGGTTTGCAGCGGTTTAACGAGTTAACCGCCAGGCTGGACGTGGCGCTGGAGGCACAGCGTCAGACCGGCAGCACCGAAGTGCATTTCAGTTGGTTAGTGCCGCTGCTGGAAGAATATTACGATCCGATGTATCGCTATCAACTGGAAAAGAAAGCCGGACAGATTGCCTTTCGTGGAACATTTGAAGAGGTTGAGGCGTGGTTGCGCGGTTGAAAAACGCCGGAGGGTGATGATTTGTAGGCCCGGTAAGCGTTAGCGTCACCGGGCACAGCATCAGACTCAGAAGTCGTAACGCAGACGCACCAGGTTCATATCACCCAGGTTATCGGTGCTGGAGGTAAAGACGTGTTCGTAATCAACACGGAAACCATAATCCAGCTGGAAACTGATACCCACGCCGTTGTCGGTACGCAGGTAGTTGCGACCATTCACGTATTCAATACGGTCACCCATGAAGTACGGCTGAACGGATTTCAACGCATACTGGTTGATTGGGAATGTATAGCCCGCAAAGTATTCCAGACCCCACGCATCACCGGCAAAGTAGTCGTTAACAGACACTTTTTTGGTGGTCATAAAGTTCTGGTACCAGCCGCCGCCCAGTGAGAAGGTCCAGCTATCCGGGGTCCAGCTCAGGGCAGTACCCACGATGTTCTGATCGTACGTTTTGCTGCCGTTACCGCGCATTTCCGCACGGGTGTAGTTCCACGCCGTACCCCAGCTCAGATCGTCAGTAATGTGATAATCCGCACCCAGTGAACCACCGCCTTTACGCTTGTAGTTCAGGCCATTATTCGGGTTGTAGTCGTCGCTGAACAGATAAGATGCGTAGAGATCAACATCACCAACCGTTTTCTTATATTTCAGCATTTTGCGGGAACGGTAAGAACCATCATAGTCGCCGTTAATCCCGTTACCCGGTGCCTGACCAATCATGTCGTAGTCCCAGATATCGGTTTTCGCACCGACCACATCGTAGTAGATGCTGTTCTGTTGACCGAAGGTCAGCGTACCCCAGGTATCGCTCTTCAGACCGGTGTAAAGCATACGACGCGTGGTGTCATGCGCGCCGTCAGCATAGTGATTGTCCCAGTTGAACTGCGCCGGAATGTTAACGCCCAGCTCGTAGAAGCTGATCCAACTGATGTCATCAAACAGATAGTAATCTGCCGCGAAGCGGAAACGGGTACCGCCGTCGAAGCCATTACGTTTATAGCCATTTGCGCCGTCATCGCCCGTCATGTTCTGGAACTGAGGACGAATACTCCCGCCAACGGTAAAGTTGAGACGGCTCAGCGGATTGCCCGCCTGCGGATCTTGTTTCAGAACGGTGATTTCCGCCTGAGAGGCGAAAGACGTTAATGCCACTGCTGCGCCGATCGATGCCGCCAGCGCTGTTGTTTTTATAGTCATTATTTTTCCTTGATAGATTTCCTGCTAATTATTCAGCGCTTGAATATTAACTGGTATTAACACTGACGTGTTGGCGGGTTTTTAATGATTTGTGCCGTTAAATAGCGAGGGGTTATCAATTTATGCTACTAAGAAAGTACGCGCCAGCATAAAAACCGGCGCGTCATTATCACGGGATTAAACAGTAAACTGACGGAACAACGCTTTCCCTTTCAGCAGACGGACACCGAGCCAGCCCCCGCAAAGAGAAAGTAAAAGCGCGCCGCAAAGAGGCAGGACAATCCACAAGCGCCAGTCAGGTTCCCACGGGAAGTCAAACACCTGCGTTTGCAGCACCGCCAGCGCGGTTTCCGCGCCGATGGACGCCACCAGCCCGGAGACCAGCCCCAGCATGGCAAATTCACACCACAGCGTGGTGCGCAGGAGTTTTTTGCCCGCGCCTAACGTACGCCAGACTACCAGTTCCTGATGGCGCTGGCGCATGCCGACCTGCACCTGCGCCAGTAGCAACAGCATGCCGCAGGCGGTTACCAGCACAACCATGACCTCCAGCGCCCGGCTAACCTGCTCCAGCACCTGCCCTACCTGCTTAAGGATCGCGCCGATGTCTAACAGGCTAATCGTCGGGAACTCACGATTAAGTTGCGTCAGCATGCCGTTGCCGTTTTCCCAGCGGAAGCTGGTCAGCCAGCTTTGCGGCTGACCATCCAGCGCGCCGGACGGAAAGATAAAGAAAAAGTTAGGGCGCAGGCTTTCCCAGTCGACCCGGCGCAAACTGGTCACCTTCGCACTGAACGCCTGAGTGTCACCCATAAAAGTGACGCTGTCGCCGAGTGAAACGTTCAACCGTTTTGCCAGCCCCTCTTCCATCGATACCTCGCCTTTTCCTGGCGGCCAGTTACCGGCGGTGATGGGGTTGTGATCCGGACGGGTATCCTGCCAGGTCAGATTCAGCTCACGATTCAGAGACTCATCTTGTCCCCCTTCTGTCGGCGTGTTGTTTATCGCCGTCAACCGCGCCCGCACGATCGGGTAGAACGCTTCCGGGATCACCTGATGCTCGGAGAGAAATGCCTTCACCTGCGGCACCTGCTCCGGGGCAATGTTGATCAGAAAATAATTGGGACTTTCCGGCGGAAGCTGCTGCTGCCAGCGATCCAGCAGATCACCGCGTAAAACCAGCAGCAGTGCCAGTAGCATAAACGACAGCGAAAACGCTGACAGCTGGCTCAGCGTCGACCACGGCTGACGTAACAGACGACTGACCGCGAGGCGCAGCGGCAACGACGACAGCGTCATCCCACGCAGAACGTTCAGCAGCATCCAGCCCAACACGCCGCACAGCAGCGCCAGCACGACCGCCCCCGCCAGCACCGCCCACAGCAACGGACTGCCGCCCATTAACCCGGCCAGTAACACCACCACCACCACGGTCACGATCGGCAAATAGAATTTCAGCGGCCAGACGTTGGCCACCACGTCACGACGCAAGACGCGCAGCGGCTGGGTAGCTAATAACAAGCGATAGGGACGCAAACCGACCAGCAGCGAGATCACCGTCATGGTGCCCAACGCCCAGATCCACGGCCAGAAACTGGCAGGCGGCAGCGCGGCGGGCAGCACCGGTTTAAGCAGTACCATTAGCATCTTTTCGAATAACAGGCCGATCGCCCCGCCCGTCACGGCGGAAAGCGCCAGTACCATCAGCCACTGCCCGACAATCAGTTTTCGCAGTTGTGCCCTGCCCGCACCGAGCGTTTTCAGAATCGCCACCAGATCATAACGACTGCGACAGTAGTGATTCATCGCCACCGCCACGGCAGCGACGGCCAGTAGCAGTGTTAACAGTGCCGAAAGAAGAAGAAATTGTTGCGAACGCTCCAGGGATTTGCCCAGCGCGCCGTCGTCTTGTTCAAGTCCGTACCAGCGATGTTCCGGCTTCAGCTGCGGTAGTAGCCACTTTTCATAGCCGTCAAGCTGTTGCGGCGTGCCACCAAATTTATAGCGCCACGTGACGCGACTGCCGGGCTGCACGGCACCGGTTTTCGCAACATCCGCTGTATTCATTAACAGACGCGGCGCCATCTGGAAGGGGTTAAAGCCGGAGTCTGGCTCCTGCACCACTTCCCCAGCAATGCGCAGCGTGGCGTCGCCGACATCAATAGTGTCGCCGATTTTCAGGTTCAGCAACGCCATCAGTCGCGGCGCCAACAGTACCGTTCCCTGCTGTGGCTTGAGCCCCGGCGGATTGGTTTCCAGCTCGCCGTACATCGGATAGATGTCATCGACCGCTTTGACGTTCGCCAGCTGTGGCGTATCGCCAGCAAAGGTCATGGTGGCAAAGGTCAGTTGTTCTCCGACCTTCAGACCGCGCTGACGCGCATCGTCAATCCACGCCTGCGGCACCTCGCGTGAGCTGCGCAGTGCCCGGTCCCCCGCCATGAACTCGCGGCTTTGCTGACTTAACCCTTTTTCCATCCGGTCGCTGATGTTGCCCAGCGCCAACACGCAGGCCACCGCCAGACTCAGCGCCAGCCAGACAATCAACAGCGACGGCGAGCGCCATTCGCGCCAGAACCAGCGTGCGATCATGCCTCCTCCTGCAACTGTCCATTCACCAGGCGCAGTCGTCGGTTGCAGCGCGCCGCCAGTTGCGGATCGTGAGTCACCAGAATCAGCGTGGTGCCGTGTTCGCGGTTAAGCGAAAAGAGCAGATCGGCAATTTTTTCACCGGTCTGCCGGTCGAGGTTCCCCGTTGGTTCATCGGCAAACAGGACGTCCGGGCGACCATTAAAAGCGCGCGCCAACGCCACGCGCTGCTGCTCACCACCGGAAAGCTGCGCCGGAAGATGGTCCAGACGCTTGCCCAGACCCAGTTGTTCCAGCAGGGCTTTCGCTCCCGCTTTACTTTGTCCGCTGTTTTCGCCGCGCAGTAGTGCGGGAAGTTCGACGTTTTCCAGTGCATTCAGCGTGGGAATCAACATAAATGACTGAAAGACAAAACCGACATGCTGTGCACGCAGTTGAGCCCGGGCCTCTTCATCCATCTGATGCAACGGTTTCCCCACCAAATTGACGGCGCCGTCGGTGCCATCGTCCAGTCCGGCGAGGATCGCCAGTAGCGTAGATTTCCCTGAACCCGACTCGCCAATCAGCGCAATGGTCTCGGCGCGTTTGACAACCAGGTCAACTCCGGTAAGGATGGAAAGCTCGTGCTCCCCCTGACCGACGGACTTCTTAAGATGATGAACTTCAACAATGTTTTCCGCTGGCATTTGCCTTTCCTGTTCCTGATCCTGTTTACCTGTCGGGCCGCTGCGGCTGACACGTTGTTAATCCTCGGCGACAGCCTGAGCGCCGGGTACCGAATGTCCGCCAGTGCCGCCTGGCCTGCACTGCTCAACGACAAATGGCAGAGCAAAACCACCGTGGTGAACGCCAGCATCAGCGGCGACACCTCCCAGCAAGCGCTGGCGCGCCTGCCTGCGCTACTCAAACAGCATCAACCGCGCTGGGTGCTGGTTGAGCTGGGCGGCAACGACGGGCTACGCGGCTTTGCGCCGCAACAGACCGAACAAACGCTGCGTACCATCGTGCAGGACGTGAAGGCGGCGAACGCCGAGCCGTTGCTGATGCAAATTCGCCTGCCCGCAAACTATGGCCGTCGGTATAATGAAACCTTTAGCGCGCTCTATCCAAAGCTCGCCAAAGAATTTGATATTCCTCTGTTACCCTTTTTTATGGAAGAGGTCTATCTAAAACCGCAGTGGATGCAGGATGATGGTATTCACCCTAACCGCGATGCCCAGCCGTTTATCGCTGACTGGATGGCGAAGCAGCTGAGTCCTTTAGTAAAACACGAGTCTTAATTCAACGGAGATCCTGACAGGTAAAGTTATGCAAAAATCGGTCTTAATAACAGGATGTTCCAGCGGTATCGGCCTGGAAAGCGCGCTTGAGCTGAAGCGTCAGGGTTTTCAGGTTCTCGCCGGCTGCCGCAAACCCGACGATGTCACGCGCATGAATAATATGGGATTCACCGGCGTATTGATCGACCTCGACTCGCCTGAGAGCGTGGATCGCGCCGCTGACGAGGTGATCGCCCTGACCGATAACTGCTTATACGGGATCTTTAACAATGCCGGGTACGGCGTCTACGGTCCGCTGCCCACCATCAGCCGCGCGCAGATGGAGCAGCAATTCTCCGCCAATTTCTTTGGCGCTCATCAGCTCACGATGCGTCTGTTACCGGCCATGCTGCCGCATGGCGAAGGTCGGATCGTGATGACCTCCTCGGTGATGGGGCTTATCTCCACACCCGGACGCGGCGCCTACGCGGCCAGTAAATACGCGCTGGAAGCCTGGTCAGATGCGTTACGCATGGAGCTACGTCACAGCGGAATTAAGGTCAGCCTGATTGAACCCGGCCCTATTCGCACGCGCTTTACGGAAAACGTTAACCAGACCCAGAACGACAAACCGGTGGAAAACCCCGGTATTGCCGCACGTTTTACGCTCGATCCTGAAGCCGTCGTCGCCAAAGTGCGCCATGCTTTTATCAGCGATAAACCCAAACTCCGCTATCCCGTCACGCTGGTAACCTGGGCCGTCATGCTGCTCAAACGTCTGCTGCCGGGACGCCTGATGGACAAAATTTTGCACGGATGAGTTGAAGCG
This sequence comes from Citrobacter sp. Ca225, assembly GCF_030337175.1. Classification (NCBI taxonomy): domain Bacteria; kingdom Pseudomonadati; phylum Pseudomonadota; class Gammaproteobacteria; order Enterobacterales; family Enterobacteriaceae; genus Citrobacter; species Citrobacter sp. Ca225. The sequence continues at coordinate 62,954 of NZ_JAOWCD010000068.1, forward strand.
CACGCGTCAGCCCCCATGTAAAAAAGAAATCGACACAAGAGAGTGACTCCATGTCCACACAGAATATTGTCAACATTAACGAAGCGAACCTGCAGCAGACCTTAGAACTGTCGATGACCACGCCGGTCCTGTTCTACTTCTGGTCTGAACGCAGCCAGCACTGCCTGCAACTGACGCCGGTGCTGGAAAGCCTTGCCGCACAGTACAACGGTCAGTTCATTCTGGCGAAGCTCGACTGCGATGCCGAGCAGATGATTGCCTCTCAGTTCGGTCTGCGCGCTATTCCAACCGTCTATTTGTTCCAGAACGGTCAGCCGGTTGACGGCTTCCAGGGACCGCAGCCTGAAGAGGTGATTCGCGCCCTGCTCGACAAAGTGCTGCCGCGTGAAGAAGAGCTAAAAGCGCAACAGGCCATGCAGCTGATGCAGGAAGACAACTACATTGAAGCGCTGCCGCTGTTGAAAGACGCCTGGCAGCTATCTAACCAGAGCAGTGAAATCGGCCTGCTACTGGCGGAAACGCAGATTGCCCTCAACCGCTCTGAAGATGCAGAAGCCGTGCTGAAAACCATTCCGCTTCAGGATCAGGACACCCGTTATCAGGGGCTGGTCGCGCAAATTGAACTGTTGAAACAGGCGGCGGATACGCCAGAGATTCAGCTACTGCAACAACAGGTGGCGGAAAATCCGCAGGACGCCGGACTGGCCGCACAGCTGGCGCTGCAACTGCATCAGGTGGGACGCAACGAAGAAGCACTGGAACTGCTGTTCAGTCATCTGAAAAAAGATCTTGCCGCCGCAGACGGTCAGGCACGTAAAACGTTCCAGGAAATTCTTGCCGCGCTGGGTACTGGCGACGCGCTGGCGTCGAAATATCGTCGTCAGCTCTACGCGCTGTTGTACTGATTTACGTTGCCCGATGGCGCTACGCTTATCGGGCCTACGCAAGTCGCTGGTTACGATTTCTTCAAACGCGTCACCACCAGTTGGTGGCGCGAGTTGTAAAACTTCCGATAGGTTAAATAGCAAGCAATGATGGTCGACAGGCTCGCCGTTGAGAGCAACATAAAGGTCACCATAATCTGATATTTAATCGCTTTGACCGGATCGATACCGGCAAAGATCAGCCCTGACATCATCCCCGGCAAACTCACCAGTCCGACCGTTTTCGCGGAGTCGATCGTTGGGATCAGCGAGGCGCGAATACTGTCGCGGATCAAGCCCGCAGACGCCATTTTCGGCGTGGCGCCGAGACTGAGTTTTTCCTGAATCTGCTGTTGTTCGCTGCTGAAACGCTGACCGAGATTGTTGTAGCACAATCCGACGGCCACCATCGCATTACCAGCGATCATCCCGGAAATGGGGATCACCTGCATCGGGATAAATTCAATCGACCCCGACAGCACCAGCACCGCCAGCGTTAACCCTGCCCCCGTCGTGATGGCAATAAACGAGGAAACAAACGCTTTATCAATATATTTACTGCGCTTCTGCGCGTTATACGCGGCGTTAAAACAGATGAATAACACCATCACTAACGTCAGGACAGCATGATTGACCGCGAAGATATATTTCAGGACATAGCCGACGATAATAAGTTGAACCACGGCGCGAGCGACGCTCCAGAGAATATCTTTCTCCAGCGCCAGTTTCTCTTTATGGCTTATCAGCATCGCCACCACCACCAGCATCATCGCTAATGCCAGTGACTCGTTAGTAATATTATGTTCATTCATTACGCGCTTCCTGCATTTCTCCGGCATGCGGCATCAGAGTGATTATTTCATCCGCATGATTAATTTCGTCTTTATCGTGAGTCACCCACAACACCCCTATCTGCTTATCGCGAGCATAGTGATGAATAATCTCATTCACATTGCGCTTATTGCTTTCATCCAGTGCGCTGGTGATTTCATCAAGCAGTAAAACCTGCGGCAAAAACTGTAAATTGCGGATCAGGGAAATGCGCTGTTTCTCTCCGCCGGAGAGCGCATTGATATTTTTCGCCAGAATCGACTCCGGCAGTTGAAAGCGGGCCAGGTCCGCCAGAAAAGCCCCAGGATCTGGACGCTGGTTACGGATTTGCCAGGGGAAGATCAGATTATCGTAGACCGTATCACCAAACAGCGCGGGCGTCTGGGCGCAATACGAAACCTGTTGACGATAATGCTCCGGGTTGAGAGTGGCAATATCCTCCCCGCCAAAGCGGATCTCACCGCTATTCGGACTGAGCAACGACGCAATAATCTTCAGTAAGGTACTTTTTCCACAGCCAGAAGGGCCGGTGATTAATTTAAATTCACCAGGATGTAAGTCAAAACTGATGTTATTCAGAATTTTGGTGGTCCCGACCTGGTAACCCACATTGTTTATCTGCAACAACCTGCTATTTTCACGCATTATCTATCCTGTTTTCGCGTTTTATCACAAAATAGTGTATCCCTCTAATTAACAGGAGGGGAACTCTCTTTAATGAATCAGGTATAATTTCAAGAGTAACATCGCCAATCTCGACATCATGGACAGTTCAACAGGAGGTTTTTCAATGCTTATTGTTATTCCTATTCTCATTTTTGTCGCGCTGGTCATCGTCGGCGCCGGCGTGAAAATTGTTCCCCAGGGGTATCAGTGGACGGTAGAGCGATTTGGCCGCTATACCAAAACGCTGCAACCGGGCTTAAGCATCGTTGTGCCGTTCATGGACCGGATTGGACGCAAAATCAATATGATGGAGCAGGTGCTGGATATTCCCTCGCAGGAAGTGATCTCGAAAGATAACGCCAACGTCACCATTGATGCCGTCTGCTTTATTCAGGTGATTGACGCGCCGCGTGCGGCCTATGAGGTCAGCAATCTGGAACTGGCGATCATCAACCTCACCATGACCAACATCCGTACCGTTCTGGGGTCGATGGAGCTTGATGAAATGCTCTCCCAGCGTGACAGCATCAATACCCGACTGCTGCATATCGTCGATGAGGCCACCAATCCCTGGGGCATTAAAGTCACGCGTATCGAGATTCGCGATGTCCGCCCACCGGCTGAACTGATCTCCTCCATGAACGCCCAGATGAAAGCGGAACGTACTAAACGTGCGTATATTCTGGAAGCCGAAGGGGTGCGCCAGGCAGAAATCCTTAAGGCCGAAGGGGAAAAACAGTCGCAGATCCTGAAAGCTGAAGGGGAACGTCAATCCGCCTTCTTACAGGCAGAAGCCCGCGAACGTTCCGCTGAAGCGGAAGCCCGCGCGACCAAAATGGTGTCTGAAGCGATCGCCTCCGGTGATATTCAGGCGGTGAATTACTTTGTGGCGCAGAAATATACCGAAGCGCTACAGCAAATCGGCTCGTCCAGTAACAGTAAAGTGGTGATGATGCCACTGGATGCCAGCAGCCTGATGGGTTCCATTGCCGGGATCACTGAACTGATCAAGGACAGCGCCAGCGAACGGAATAAATAATGATCGAGATGATTGTGGGGCATCCCCATATTTTCTGGCTCAGCCTTGGCGGTCTGCTTCTGGCCGCTGAGATGTTGGGCGGCAACGGTTATCTGTTGTGGAGCGGCGTCGCGGCGGTCATTACCGGCATTCTGGTCTGGCTGTTGCCCGTCGACTGGGAATGGCAGGGTGTTATCTTTGCCGTCTTAACGCTGCTTGCCGCCTGGTTCTGGTGGAAGTGGATGGCGAAACGCGTTCGTGAACAAAAACCGGCAGACAGTCAGCTCAACCAGCGCGGCCAGCAACTGGTCGGCCGTCGGTTTGTCCTGGAGTCGTCTCTGGTCAATGGTCGTGGACACATGCGTGTTGGCGACAGTTCATGGCCGGTCAACGCCAGCGAAGATCTGCCCGCCGGCACGCACGTTGAAGTGATTGCCGTTGAAGGCATCACGCTCTATATCAGACCCCTTACCCGATAAAACCGATGACAGGAATCGCATGATGGTCAGGAAGACGCCTCTGGCATTTAGCTTTTGTGCATTACTGGCGAGCGCCGCCCCTCAGGCATTCGCCTCGTTTGATATCGCAGACTGCACCTGGAGCGACGCGCGCTGTCTGCTAAAAGGCGCCCCTATTCTGACGCCCGATAATGATTCACGCGATAACCTGTTGCGTCTGCTGAGTGAGGCAAAGTCGTTTGCTGTGCCCGTTCAGTCGATGCCTGCGGATATCACCCGCTCACGCGATTTCTATTTTGCTTATCACCCGCAGTGGGATGACGATGATGTCCGCACGGACTCGCCTGCACAAACGCAGAATGCACCCAATACACTCGCCCAGCAGATGGCAACGCTGCAGGTAGCGGCGGTTGAATTCAACCACGACGGTGAGCAGGAAAACCGTTTTGTCTCCAATAATGCCGACAGCGTCAGTCAGTTTTTTGCCGCGCTACTGAGCGATGCTACGCTGACAGCAGAACAAAAGCAGGCGCTGGCGCAGGCACGTCTGGGACTCTATTCCGGGGCCAGCGCAGAGCAAATCACGGCCTCTCTCACTACGCTCCCGGCGGACTCACCTGCCCTGGCGTATAAAACCTATCTGATCGCCGCAGCCCATTTTTACGCGGGTGAATACGAAAGCGCGGCGCAGGCCTTCACGTCGCTGCTTAAGAGCGATCGCCCGTGGCTGGCGGAAACCGCGCAATATATGCTGATGCGCACAGCGCTGAACAAAAGCAGCCAGAACAGCGTCGGCGAATATGGCGATTTTGATATCGCGCGAATAAACCGTGAAGACGCCTTACTCGCGCAAAAAGAGGCGCAAACCTATCTCCAGCGCTGGCCTGAAGGCCGCTATGCCGATTCCGCACACGGCATGCTGCGTCGTATCCACTGGTATTTGCAGGACTGGGCGTCGCTTGCAGGATTGTATGAGCAGGCATTCCGGCAGGCCGCCGATGCGCAGACGCTGCGAAACCGGGTGATTGAATACGATAATGTCTATGGCAGGCAGTTTTACGATAAATCGGTACAGGAGGCGTTCGCCGACGCCCCTCTCGTCAGCTATACCGAGATGCTACGCGCCCTTCGTCTGAACAGCGACCAGAAGCCAACCCTGACGCAGGCTAACCTGGATGCCAGCAAACCGGTTTTTGAAAAAAGCGGAAAACTGCCGCTGTGGCGCGATCTGCAACTCAACCTGTGGCTGGCGACAGAAAACAATGCTGCGATTCTTCAGGCGGTTACCCCGGCGAAACAACTTCCGGCTCACGATATCCTCGCTTTCAGCGAACAGGTTCTCTACGGTAACGCGCTGATGGGTCAAAAGCAGTGGTCAGAAGCGCGTGATTTCTGGTCGACATTGCTGAAGCTGAGCCAGGATAACGAACAGCAGCAGTATGTGCAGGCAAAACTGGCGGCCACGCTGGTGTACAGTGGCGATACGGAGGCGGTTTTTGCCCCGGACAGCGCGGTCACCAACCTGCGTTATCGTTCCCGGGTACTGAAAACCGTGGCGACGCCTGAACAGTTGCGTCAGCAGGTCAGCCAGGGACCGAATAACGAAGAACGCACTATCGCGCTGCATACGCTGCTGGTGCGCGATCTCACAGAAAACCGCTTTAGCGACTGGCTGCAGGACCGCAAACTCGCCAGCGCCATCACACAGCCGGTGATCGGCGAAGCATTCGACGACGTCAATCTGAGCACGTTTGACTGGAACGGTGACGCCGCTGAAGTCGGTTACGTGTGCCGCAGCCTCAATGAGACCGTCGGCACGCTGAGCAAAAATCCCGATGATGCCCATGCGCTGAACTGTCTGGGTGAGTTCTTCCGCACGTCACAAACCCATGTCGATTTGTGGAAAGACAGCGCAGGGAATGGCGTGCTGGAGACCGCTATCGACCGCAAGCGTCCGGTTGGGCAGTATGATCGCCAGAGTTACTACCAGCAGGTCATCACCTCGCCAAAAGCCGAGCACGAAGACAGAAGTTACGCACTGTATCGCGCCATCATGTGTTACGCCCCGTCCGGCACGAATGAGTGTGGCGGAGAAGAGGTGGACAAACAGCAGCGCAAAGGCTGGTTCACGCAGTTGAAAACCCAGTATCCGGGCAGTCCGTGGGCGCAAAAACTCAAATACTACTGGTAATCGCGCTACTGGCGGGACAGGCGCAGGCGGATGAGACGGTTATCGCCCGCGAACATCCCGCCTTCTGGCTCTGGTCAGGGGTGAAAGCCAGCGATGAACTGAGAGGCGCCCAAACGGTCTATCTGCATCAGGGGGAAGTATTGATGCGGGCAAAGGGCGCGGAGTTTCAGCGTCTGGGGCTTCCCGTCAGCCGCCTGACGTTTCCGTCCATCTGGCTTACCGTGCGCTTTACCACGCTCGACGTTCCGGACGCGATTCCGGCACGCATCGTGCGGCTGATGCAGCGCTGGCAGGGGGCGGGAAATCAGGTGGTAGGGCTACAGGTCGATTTTGACGCCGCGACGCATCAACTCGCCGACTACGCCCGCTTTCTGCGGGTATTGCGCCAACAACTGCCACCCGATTTTGCTCTTGGGGTAACCGGATTGCTGGACTGGGCGAAAACCGGTGACATTGCAACGCTGAACGCGCTGCCAATCGATGAACTGGTAGTGCAGAGCTATCAGGGACGGCACACGGTGACGAATTATCAGGACTACCTGCCCGCCCTCTCCCGCTTGCGAATTCCCTTTAAGCTTGGTCTGGTACAGCACGGTAAGCGGGACAGCCAGGCGGAAGCGCAGTTACGCACATCCCCGTGGTATCGCGGCACGGTGGTCTTTATGCTTAATCCCGACGCGCGTTAAGCCTGCGCCTTGTGGTGGCAACAGCCAGAAAGGTTATCAATAATAGGGCATTCCGCGCTGTCATCGCCCGGACACGACTTCGCCAGCGCCAGCAACTGTACGCGCATTGACTGTAATTCGCTGATATGGCGCTCAATTTCAGCCACTTTCTCCAGCGTCCGCTTTTTGACATCCGCGCTGTGACGCCCCGGATCGTTGAACAGATTCACCAGTTCACCGCACTCTTCAAGGTTGAATCCGACCTGGCGCGCCTGGCGCAGCAGCGTCAGTTCATTGAGATGCTGTTGCCCGTAGGTGCGATAACCGTTTTCACCACGCAGCGGCGGCGTGACCAGCCCTTTTTCTTCATAAAAGCGGATCGCTTTACTGGTTAAACCGGTTTTTTTTGCTACATCGCTGATATTCACACGTCCTCCGCACCTTAAGCTGTGGCATGGTGTCATTATAACGTACTTGTGGCTGACACCACACACCCATCCAATAGATGCCAGTAACCTCCTGTCACTTCACAGGTCGCGGGCGTTACCACTGCCACTTTCACATTTCCGGAACCGTCGAACGTTCGTACTTCATAAACAGTGAAGAACATCGAAGCAGGCGTACCTTTTTCTGTAACAATTGCCTGTTATAAGTGATCGCTTTCGCAATTTTAACTCTTTTACTTGATCATTCTACGCGGGTAGATTTATTAATCTCCGGTAAAAATATAATATCTACGCGAGTAGAACGTGAAGAGCACAAGCCTGCGACGTATGTCGACAGATAACTTCAAGGAGTTCTTATGAACACGCATTCATCCTCTGTTCCCCTGACGGATAACCAACAAGCCGCTCAGGAGCGGCTGGAAACCCCCGAAGGACGCCGCGAATTTTGGCGAGCGACATTTTCCTGCTGGTTAGGCACCACGATGGAGTATGCCGATTTTGCCCTGTACGGTCTTGCCGCAGGCATTATCTTTGGCGATGTCTTTTTTCCGGAAGCGACACCTGTCATGGCGTTACTTTCCAGCTTTGCCGCCTATTCCGTTGGGTTTATTGCTCGCCCCATCGGTGCGCTTCTGTTTGGCTGGATAGGCGATAAACATGGTCGGAAGATTGTCATGGTTATCACGATTGGATTGATGGGCATGTCGACCATGTTAATAGGTTTGATCCCCAGCTACGCCCAGATTGGCGTCTGGGCGCCGGTATGCCTGGTTATCCTTCGATTTTCTCAGGGCCTGGGGGCCGGAGCGGAACTTTCAGGGGGTACCGTGATGCTCGGTGAATATGCTCCCGTTAAACGCCGTGGGCTGGTTTCCTCGATTATCGCGCTGGGCTCAAACAGCGGAACATTACTGGCTTCGTTGGTTTGGCTCATCGTCCTGCAAATGGACAAAGATGACTTATTAAGCTGGGGATGGCGTATTCCTTTTCTTTGCAGCATTCTTATCGCCGCTGCTGCGCTATTCATTCGTCGCCATATGCGTGAAACGCCCGTTTTTGAACGTCAAAAGGCCCTCCTGCAGGCCGAGCGAGAAAAAGTTCTTCGCGAGGGAAAAGCGCAGCAACAGCATGATACACGTAGCTTCTGGAAACGGACCCGTGCGTTCTGGACCATGGTCGGCTTACGCATTGGCGAGAATGGCCCCTCCTACCTGGCACAGGGATTTATCATTGGCTATGTCGCTAAAGTGCTGATGGTGGATAAATCAGTGCCGACCGTGGCGGTGTTTATCGCATCGGTTCTGGGATTTGCCATTATTCCTCTGGCGGGCTGGCTTTCCGATCGATTCGGCAGACGGATCGTCTATCGTTGGTTCTGCTTGTTACTGATCCTGTATGCTTTTCCGGCATTCATGCTGCTGGATTCTCGTGAGCCATGGATTGTCATCCCAACGATCATTACCGGGATGGGAATCGCGTCACTGGGTATTTTTGGTGTTCAGGCTGCATGGGGCGTTGAGCTTTTCGGTGTCAAGAATCGTTATACCAAAATGGCATTTGCAAAAGAGCTCGGTTCGATTATGTCTGGCGGGACAGCGCCACTTATCGCCTCGGCATTGCTCTCGTTTTATGGGCACTGGTGGCCAATCGCTCTCTATTTCGCTCTGATGGCCACAATTGGACTGGTAACCACGTTCTTTGCACCAGAAACCCGTGGACGGGATCTTAACTTACCCGAGGATGCAATTTGAGGCCAGAGAACGTGAGATGCGCGTTCTTTACCAAAGATTTTTGGGTCATAACGCCTTATGCTGTCTGGAAAAAATCACTCTGAACGCAATCAGGTAGGTGCCTCGTGACTCAATCACATTCGCAACGCGTAACACGTTCTGACGTGGCAAAAGAAGCGGGAACGTCCGTCGCTGTCGTTAGTTACGTTATTAATAATGGTCCACGTCCCGTTGCCGAAGCGACCCGGCAACGTGTACTACAGGCCATTAAGAAAACCGGCTATCGACCCAATGGCATCGCGCGTGCGCTGGCTTCAGGGAGTACACAAACTTATGGGCTTGTCGCACCGGATATCTCGAACCCGTTTATCGCCTCTATGGCTCATGCTCTGCAACACGAAGCATTTGCTGATGGCAAAGTACTCCTGCTGGGTGATGCGGGCGACAGCAGCTGCCGTGAACGTGAACTGATTAATAATATGTTGCACCGCCAGGTTGACGGGCTGATCTACACCAGTGTGGATCGCCATCCTTATATCAATTTGATTCAGGAGAGCGGTACGCCCTGCGTTATGCTCGATCGCGTGGATCCTGGACTTAACGTCAGCGTTATCCAGGTTGATGAACAACAGGCGGCGATGCAGGTAACCCAACATCTGATTGATCACGGATATCGCGACATCGGCATCATCTGTGGCCCGCGTGAAATGCTGAATACTCAGGATCGTATCCGGGGCTGGCAGCAGGCGCTGGAAGCCTCATCGCTAATGGTCAATCCTTCATGGATTTTTTCGACCAACTATACCCGCGCCGGAGGTTACGAGGCGACAAAACGTATGCTGCAACGCCAGCCACCGCGCGCGTTGTTCGCGACGAATGAACAGCAGGCACTGGGTTGCTTACGCGCCCTGGCGGAACATGGGCTGCGCGTCCCTGAAGATGTTGCACTGGTCTGTTTTAACGCAACACATGAATCGGCTTACAACGTCCCTTCTTTGACCGCCGTTCTGCAACCGGTCGATAAGATGGCCCGTGCGGCAATTGACATGCTGAAAAATTGGGATGGAGAGGTTCGCCGCGTTGAATTTGAGTTTTATTTACGAACAGGAGAATCGTGTGGCTGCCAGGGACATGAAGTACAACCCGAGACAACGTGAAAATACATCGATGCGTATCATAATTGACTGCGATCCAGGCAATGGCATTCCCGGCGCGAATATTGATGACGGCCTGGCGCTAGCGCTGGCGATTGCCGCTCCGCAAATCACTCTGGAGATGATCACTACTGTCGCAGGAAATACGCCAGCAGATGTGGGATATGCCGTCGCTAAAGATCTCATTGCGCAATTGGCTATTCCCGTTTCTGTTTACCGTGGAGCCTCGCGTGCGCTCCGGGAAGATCCGCTTCCCTGGCGTGAAAAACTGGATCAGGGTGTCGATCAGTTTGGCTTACGGCAACTCTGGTCGGAAGTTCCTGCCCCGGCATTGTGCCAGCAGGTGCCCCCCCATGCACCCGAGGCGATAGGTGAACTCATCTGTAATAACCCTGGTGAAATCACGTTGGTTGCTACCGGTCCACTCACCAATGTGGCCATTGCCCTGCAGCTTTACCCGCAGATTGTTCACGCGGTCAAAAATATCGTTGTTATGGGCGGCGTATTCAATGTGCCGGGCTACCTGAAAGATACCAATTTTGGTCTGGATCCTGAGGCGGCTCATGCGGTGCTTACCAGCGGCGCGCCCGTCACGCTGGTCCCGATGGATGTGACAACGAAAACTCAAATGCTTCACGCCGATTTGGATCGTCTGGCAAAAACAGAAAACGGGCTTAGCCGTTATCTGGCGCAAACCATTCGTCCGTGGATCACCTACTCTATGCAAACCCGCCATCTGCCCGGATGTTGGATCCATGATGCGTTAACCGTTGCCTGGTTACTGGATCCCTCTCTGGCAACAATGGAGGAAGATTACCTGGATGTCTCACTGGAAGGCATCACGCGCGGTATGACCTGTCGCTATGGACGTGACACGTTGCGTCTCAATGTAGGGATCCCTGAACCAAAAGGTGCGCGGGTAAAAATTCTGCAGAGCATCGATAACCGGCGTCTTCTTTCGCTGATTGAGCACTATATCCATACCTACCGCGCCTAGCGTTACGGGTCAGAAAAGGAGACCTTTTTACGCTGTTTGAGGTGAGTTTTCCGGAGGAAATATGAATACGTTATCCTTCCTCTTATTCGGTGAAGGAGAATCTCTGTTAATTACGCTGGGCAAAATTTGCGTCGCTTTTATCCTCGGCGGGATCATCGGTCTTGAAAGAGAATCGAAAGGAAAGCCTGTAGGATTTAAAACGTGCGTCATTATTTCCGTCGCCAGCTGCGTTCTGACCATCGTCTCTATTCAGTCAGCAGAGTATTACGCGGAAATCTCGATGAATATACGTAGCGATCCGATGCGCCTGGCCGCACAAATTATCAGCGGCGTAGGTTTTCTCGGTGCAGGTGTTATCCTTCATCGCCATGACGACGCCATCTCCGGGCTGACAACCGCAGCCATTGTATGGGCTTCTGCGGGAGTGGGAATTACCAGTGGCGCCGGTTTTTATATGCATGCGCTTCTTGCCACAGGCTTGTTCCTGCTGGCCATAAAGCTCAGCTATTTTGTCATCTTTTTACAAACTAAAAATCAATTGCCCGGTAAAGTTAAGATTCGCATTATTCTTGACGAAAAATCAGGACTACAAACGCTGGTGGAAAGTATTAATCAGCAAAAAAACATTATTGAAGCTATCACCATCCGCGATATCAAAAAGGGGAAAATAGAGGTTAATCTAAAAGTCGTGATTAGAAAAAAAATGACCTTACCGGAACTTTACAACAACCTTTCCACCCTCGAACATGTCTGCGCCATCGCACTGGAACATTAAAAAAACAGGGTGAAAACAAATCCCTTGACCTTCCCCTTGCTGGAAGGTTTAACCTTTATCACAGTCAATTAATCCCTGTAATAAAGGAGTGAAGTGATGTCTCACACTATCAACCTGACCCTGGACGGCCTGTCCTGCGGTCACTGCGTCAAACGCGTAAAAGAGAGTCTTGAACAACGCCCGGATGTTGAACAGGCTGAGGTTACCGTGACTGAAGCGCACGTCACCGGTACCGCCAGCGCCGAAGCGCTTATCGACACCATCAAACAAGCCGGTTACGGCGCAGAGTTAAGCCACCCAAAGGCTAAACCGCTGGCGGAGTCATCAATCCCGTCGGAAGCACTGGCAGCGGTCCCTCCTGAGCTTCCGGCAGCGACGGCTGAAGATGAGAGCCAACAGCTGCTGTTAAGCGGCATGAGCTGCGCCAGCTGTGTTTCCCGGGTACAAAATGCGCTGCAAAGCGTTCCCGGGGTCACGCAGGCACGGGTAAACCTCGCGGAACGTACTGCGCTGGTGATGGGCAGTGCGTCCGCCGCCGATTTAGTCCAGGCGGTGGAAAAAGCCGGCTATGGCGCGGAGGCGATTGAAGACGATCTCAAACGCCGTGAGCGCCAGCAGGAAACCGCCGTCGCGACAATGAAACGCTTCCGTTGGCAGGCGATTGTCGCCCTGCTGGTGGGTGTGCCGGTGATGGTCTGGGGGATGATGGGCGATAACATGATGGTGACCGCCGACAACCGCAGCCTGTGGCTGGCGATAGGTCTGGCGACGCTCGCCGTGATGGTTTTTGCAGGCGGCCATTTTTATCGCAGCGCGTGGAAGAGCCTGATGAACGGCACCGCCACGATGGACACCCTGGTGGCGCTGGGCACCGGCGTAGCCTGGTTGTACTCGATGAGCGTCAACCTGTGGCCGCAGTGGTTCCCGATGGAAGCGCGTCATCTTTATTATGAAGCCAGCGCGATGATCATTGGTCTGATTAACCTCGGACACATGCTGGAAGCCCGCGCGCGTCAGCGCTCGTCTAAGGCGCTGGAAAAATTACTCGATCTCACGCCGCCAACGGCGCGAGTGGTGACAGAAGACGGTGAAAAGAGCGTACCGCTAGCAGAGGTTCAACCGGGAATGCTGTTGCGTCTGACCACCGGCGACCGCGTACCGGTTGACGGTGAAATCACCCAGGGCGAAGCCTGGCTGGATGAGGCGATGCTTACCGGCGAACCTATCCCACAGCAAAAAGGGGAAGGCGACAGTGTGCATGCCGGTACCGTTGTGCAGGATGGCAGCGTGTTGTTCCGCGCCAGCGCAGTCGGCAGCCATACTACGCTGTCGCGCATTATCCGTATGGTGCGCCAGGCCCAGAGCAGTAAGCCGGAAATCGGTCAGATGGCCGATAAGATTTCCGCCGTGTTTGTTCCGGTTGTGGTCGTGATTGCGCTGGTCAGCGCGGGTATCTGGTACTTCTTTGGCCCGGCGCCGCAAATTGTCTACACCCTGGTGATTGCAACCACAGTACTGATTATTGCCTGTCCGTGTGCGCTGGGTCTGGCAACGCCAATGTCTATTATTTCCGGCGTGGGTCGTGCGGCTGAGTTTGGCGTACTGGTGCGTGATGCCGATGCGCTGCAGCGCGCCAGCACTCTGGATACCGTGGTCTTCGACAAAACCGGGACACTGACAGAAGGCAAACCCCAGGTGGTGGCGATTAAAACTGTAGGCGAGACTGATGAGGCGCAGGTGCTGCGTCTGGCGGCGGCGCTTGAGCAAGGCTCCAGCCACCCGCTGGCACGAGCGATTCTCGACAAAGCCGGTGATGGTGCACTGCCGCAGGTCAACGGTTTCCGCACCCTGCGTGGATTAGGCGTTAGCGGTGAAGCCGAAGGGCATACGCTGTTGTTGGGCAACCAGGCCCTGCTGAACGAGCAGCAGGTTGACACTCGCGAACTGGAAACCGAGATATCGGCCCAGGCTTCTCAGGGTGCTACGCCGGTGCTGCTGGCGATTGATGGTAAAGCGGCAGCGCTGCTGGCCGTGCGCGATCCGTTGCGTAGCGACAGCGTGGCCGCCCTTCAGCGACTGCACCGCGCCGGCTATCGTCTGGTGATGTTAACCGGCGATAACCCGACGACGGCTAACGCCATCGCCAAAGAGGCGGGAATTGATGAGGTGATTGCCGGCGTTCTGCCGGACGGTAAAGCCGATGCCATTAAACGTCTGCAAAGCCAGGGGCGTCAGGTGGCGATGGTCGGTGACGGCATCAATGATGCACCGGCGCTGGCGCAAGCCGATGTCGGGATCGCAATGGGCGGCGGCAGCGATGTGGCTATCGAAACCGCTGCAATTACCCTGATGCGTCATAGCCTGATGGGCGTGGCAGATGCACTGTCTATCTCCCGCGCAACGCTTCGAAACATGAAGCAAAACCTGCTTGGCGCATTCATCTACAACAGCATCGGTATTCCTGTTGCAGCCGGTATTCTGTGGCCGTTTACCGGTACGTTGCTGAACCCGGTGGTTGCCGGTGCGGCGATGGCGCTCTCGTCCATTACCGTGGTGAGCAACGCGAACCGACTGCTGCGCTTTAAACCGAAAGAGTAAGCGATGCCGGATGGCGTTTTAGCGCCGCCATCCGGCAATTCACACATTGCACACCCCTGGGCCACGCGTTAGCATGGGCTTCTGATTAGGGAGGTCGCATGGATCTGTTTTACCGGGTAAAAACATTCTTCGCTACGCTATCCGGCAATCGCTATACCTGGCCCGCCATTGATGTTTCGTTGCCCGGCAACCGCCATTTCCACCTGATTGGCAGTATTCATATGGGCAGTCGCGATATGTCCCCTCTCCCTGCCAGACTGCTCAAAAAGCTTAACAGCGCCGATGCACTAATTGTTGAGGCCGACGTCTCCGGCAATGACAGCCCTTTTGCCGATCTACCCGAATTTGCCGCACTGGAAGAGCGCATCAGCGAGGAGCAGTTGCGCAATCTGCATCGCGCGACCGATGAATTGGGGATCTCTCCGACGCTGTTTTCCACACAACCGCTGTGGCAAATCGCGATGGTGTTGCAGGCCACCCAGGCGCAACAGTTGGGATTACGCCCGGAATACGGTATTGATTATCAGCTGTTGCAGGCCGCGAAAAAGGCAGAAAAACCGGTGATTGAACTGGAAGGTGCCGCCAGCCAGATTGCACTGTTGTGTGAACTGCCAGACAACGGCCTGGCGCTGCTGGAGGACACACTAACGCACTGGCACACCAACGCCCGGCTACTGCAACAGATGATGAGCTGGTGGCTTGACTCCCCGCCGCAGGACAATCACCTGACGCTTCCCAACACCTTCAGTCAGTCGCTGTACTATGTGCTGATGCATCAACGCAATATCGCCTGGCGGGATCGTCTGGCGGCACTGCCTGCGGGTCGCTATGTGGTGGCCGTCGGCGCGCTGCACCTTTATGGAGAGGGAAATCTGCCGGAGCTGATGCGATAAAAAAAGTGGCCAATATTTCTATTGGCCCGTCAAAGAGGAATTTCATCATTATTATTATGCCGCCGCTTAATGCGACGGTGTATGTCGATTGTCGCTCAAACTCTGCATCCTGCCAACATAATTGCGCAAGATGGTACTATATTTCGAACATTCGTTAGAGATATGCTTGACTCGTCATTTGGTTTAGCCAGGAAAAATAGCTATGACACCCGCCGTTAAATTACTCGAAAAAAACAAAATTACGTTCAGGATCCATACCTACGACCACGATCCCGCCGTGACCAACTTCGGCGATGAGGTGGTGCGCAAGTTAGGGCTGAATGCCGATCAGGTGTACAAAACGCTGCTGGTGGCGGTGAATGGCGATATGAAACATCTGGCGGTTGCAGTCACGCCCGTGGCCGGACAACTGGATCTGAAAAAAGTCGCCAAAGCGCTCGGCGCGAAAAAAGTCGATATGGCCGATCCGCTGGTTGCGCAACGCACGACCGGGTATCTGGTCGGCGGCATTAGCCCACTGGGACAAAAAAAACGTCTACCGACGCTGATTGATGCGCCAGCCCGGACGTTTGACACCATTTTTGTCTCTGGCGGCAAACGCGGGCTGGATATTGAACTGGCGGCGGTTGATTTAGCCGCGATTCTGGAGGCTGAATTCGCCGATATCGCCCGCCGGGATTAAGTGATTATAGAATGATGGCCTGATAGCGCGACGCTTATCAGGCCAGGAAACCGCACTAACCTGTAGGCCGGATAAGGTGCCCGCACCGCCATCCGGCACTCCGCCCTGTTACTGCCAGCTAACTTCCCCCTTCGGCTCATACGCACTGGCATCCAGCGGTGAGTTTTTCTGAATGTATTCCTTCAGCACTTCCGCATCAATAAACCCGGTGTTGACGTACCCCGGTTTGTTATCAATACGCGGATAGCCGTCGCCGCCGGTCGCGTTAAAGCTGAGCGTCGCCATACGGTAGGTTTTTGCCGGGTCAACCGGCTCGCCGTTGATTTTCAAATCGTTGAGTTTGCCCTCTTTTGCCACAAAGCTAACCCTGGCAAACTGCGGATAGGCGCCGGAGTCAGGTTTCATTTGCGCCACGGCCGTCAGATAATCCGTCACATCCTTACCGTTCATGTCGGCATATACGACAACGTTGCCGAATGGCTGAACCTTCAGCACGCTTTTATAGGTGATATCCCCGCCGTCAATCGAGTCACGAATGCCGCCGCCGCTCATGACGCCAAAATCGGCACCGGTGCGCGCCATTTGCGCAGCCAGAATCAAATGCCCCATGTTGGTTTGTACAAAACGGACCTTGCTGCGATCGCCTTCCAGTCGGTCATTCACCGCACCAATTTTCACATCCAGTTGCGCTTTTCCTTTATTCTGGAACGGTGACAACAGCGAGAGCATCTGCGCATTCTCCGCGATTTCCGGGGTGTAAAGTACGTGCTCACTTTTCCCGTCTTCCCAGGTCACTTTCTTCTTCAGGTTCACCGGAATCAGCTGATAGTTGACCATTTTCATCTCGCCGTTACGGAACTCAAAGTCCGCGCGACCCACGTATTTCCCCCACTCATGAGCCTGCACGATCCAGATACCATTCTGTTTGTCCGGTGCACACGGCGTACCGGGAACGTAATCCACCTGTTTCTTATTTTCCGCCGCCATGCACACCGGGTCCTGTGAGTGACCACCCACAATCATCGCCAGCGCGCCCTCTGGCAGACTGCGCGCCATTTCAACGTCGCCCGGTGCGTTCGATCCGTGGTTGCCGTTGTCGTAATGCCCCATATGAGTGGTGGCAATCATGACGTCCGGCTTTTCATTCATCTGCAATTCCTGAATCACCACCTTTGCCTCTTCCGCTGGTTTGCGAAATTCAATATCGGTGAAGAACTCAGGGTTACCGATTTTCGCCGTGTCGTCGGTGGTCAAACCGATCACCGCGATTTTCAAATCCTGGCGTTTAAAAATGGCCCAGGGTTTAAACAGGCGCTCGCCGGTACTTTTCTGGTAAATATTGGCTGAGAGAAACGGGAACTTCGCCCACTTCTCCTGCTGACGCAGGACAGTGAGCGGATTATCAAATTCGTGGTTACCGACCGCCATCGCGTCATAACCAATCAGGTTCATCCCGCGAAAGTCGGGCTCAGCATCCTGTAGATCCGATTCGGGTACGCCAGTGTTGATGTCACCGCCGGACAGCAGCAGGACGCTGCCCCCTTCGGCAGCCACCTCGCGACGAATCCCGTCCACCAGCGTTTTTTGCGCTGAGAGACCGTACTCGCCGTATTCGCTGCGCCAGAAATGGCCATGGTGATCGTTGGTATGCAGAATGGTGATTTTATAGGTTTTATCTTTTTCATAAGCCTGAGCAGACTGACTTGCCAGCGTGAATGCGGCGAACAGTGCCAGCGCCACACCCCGTTTCAAAAATTTCATGTTTCTCTCCCTGATTCCTTCACTCGGCTGAAATTACAATTATCTGAAATAATAGTCGAATAAGTTTTCAGAATTGAGACTTCCTTCAAACCTCGTCCGCAGGTATGTTAGTCAGGTAATAATCACAATGACGATATTCCCCTGTGCGCAACATCATTCACGTTGCATCCGGGTAGCGTGAAGGATAAAGCGCATACATCGCAAATCAGACAGAAGTGACTTTCTATGGCAATGAGTGAACAAACCCAGCCAGCACCTGGTGCGTCCGCGCCAGTCGCTAAGGCACGCACGTCGTTCGGCATTTTAGGCGCGATCAGCCTTTCACATCTGCTTAACGATATGATTCAGTCGTTAATTCTGGCGATCTATCCGCTATTACAGTCCGAATTTTCACTGACCTTTATGCAGATAGGGATGATCACCCTGACCTTCCAGTTGGCCTCTTCGCTACTACAACCGGTGGTTGGCTACTGGACCGATAAGTACCCGATGCCGTGGTCGCTGCCGATTGGCATGTGCTTTACGCTAAGCGGTCTGGTGCTGTTGGCAATGGCCGGCAGTTTTGGCACCGTGCTGTTGGCTGCCGCGCTGGTCGGCACCGGTTCTTCGGTATTCCACCCGGAATCGTCCCGTGTGGCGCGTATGGCCTCAGGCGGACGCCACGGTCTTGCCCAGTCCATCTTCCAGGTGGGCGGTAACTTTGGTAGCTCCCTCGGTCCGTTGTTGGCGGCAGTGATTATCGCCCCTTACGGCAAAGGTAATGTGGCCTGGTTCGTTCTTGCGGCGCTGCTGGCCATTGTTGTGCTGGCGCAAATTAGCCGCTGGTATGCCGCGCAGCATCGAATGAGCAAGGGGAAACCAAAAGCAACGATTATCAATCCACTGCCG
Organism: Citrobacter sp. Ca225; assembly: GCF_030337175.1. NCBI lineage: Bacteria > Pseudomonadati > Pseudomonadota > Gammaproteobacteria > Enterobacterales > Enterobacteriaceae > Citrobacter > Citrobacter sp. Ca225. The sequence goes on from NZ_JAOWCD010000068.1 coordinate 81,630, forward strand.
CGCAATAAGGTGGTGCTTGCGGTCAGCGTCCTGCTGATCCTGATTTTCTCGAAATACTTCTATATGGCGAGCATCAGCAGCTATTACACCTTTTATCTGATGCAAAAATTCGGATTATCGGTACAAAACGCGCAATTTCACCTCTTTGCTTTCCTGTTTGCGGTTGCTGCAGGAACGGTAATTGGCGGGCCTTTAGGCGATAAGATTGGCAGAAAATATGTCATTTGGGGCTCTATCCTCGGCGTCGCGCCGTTTACGTTGATTTTACCTTATGCCACCCTGCACTGGACCGGCATTTTAACGGTGATCATTGGTTTTATTCTCGCCTCGGCGTTTTCCGCCATTCTGGTGTATGCCCAGGAGCTACTGCCGGGTCGTATCGGCATGGTTTCTGGTCTGTTTTTTGGTTTTGCCTTTGGGATGGGTGGCCTGGGAGCCGCGGTGTTAGGTCTGCTCGCTGACCATACCAGCATCGAGTTAGTCTATAAAATCTGTGCTTTCCTGCCACTTCTGGGGATCTTGACCATATTCCTACCTGATAACCGGCATAAAGCCTGAGTTTTTGCGGCTAAAGCTAAACTTTAGCCGCCCTCTCAGCCTGCTGCCATAAGCCTTTGCTCTGTCTACAACCCATTCGTTTTCCGATCCGTGCTTTTTTCAGCTCAAATTGCAGTTTTCTTCAAAATTCAATAATTATTCATAAACATAATAGTCAAAATTGTCATAAACTATTACCTGGAATTTTGGAAATCAGCTACCAAAGGAGACGGAATGCATCACGCCACCCCGCTTATCACCACCATTGTTGGCGGCCTTGTGCTCGCTTTTATACTCGGCATGCTTGCCAATAAACTGCGTATTTCTCCTCTGGTGGGATATCTGTTAGCGGGCGTTCTGGCCGGTCCTTTTACGCCAGGCTTTGTGGCTGATACCAAACTTGCGCCGGAGCTCGCTGAGCTTGGCGTTATTCTGCTGATGTTCGGCGTCGGTTTGCACTTTTCACTGAAGGATTTGATGGCGGTAAAGTCGATAGCCATTCCCGGCGCGATCGCCCAGATAGCCGTGGCGACGCTGTTGGGTATGGCCCTTTCCGCCATGCTGGGTTGGTCGCTGATGACCGGTATCGTCTTTGGTTTATGTCTTTCAACCGCCAGTACCGTGGTGCTGCTGCGCGCGCTTGAAGAACGACAACTGGTCGACAGTCAGCGAGGGCAGATCGCCATCGGCTGGCTGATTGTTGAAGATTTGGTAATGGTACTGACGCTGGTTCTGCTGCCAGCCGTCGCCGGTATGGTGGAAAAAGGTAACGTTGGCTTCGCCTCGCTGGCCGTCGACATGGGCATTACCATCGGTAAAGTTATCGCCTTTATCGCCATTATGATGCTGGTTGGCCGCCGTCTGGTACCGTGGATTATGGCGCGCAGCGCGGCAACCGGCTCCCGCGAACTGTTTACCCTTTCCGTACTGGCGCTGGCATTAGGTATCGCTTTCGGCGCGGTGGAACTGTTTGATGTCTCCTTCGCGCTGGGCGCGTTCTTTGCCGGGATGGTACTGAATGAATCGGAACTGAGCCACCGCGCGGCCCACGATACCCTGCCGCTGCGCGACGCGTTTGCCGTCCTGTTCTTTGTCTCCGTCGGTATGCTGTTTGATCCGCTGATTCTGATCCAACAACCGCTGGCCGTGCTGGCAACGCTTGCCATCATTATCTTTGGTAAGTCGGTCGCCGCCTTTTTCCTGGTGCGTCTGTTTGGCCACTCGCCGCGCACCGCACTGACCATCGCCGCCAGCCTGGCGCAGATTGGTGAATTCGCCTTTATTCTCGCCGGTCTGGGGATGGCGCTGAACCTGCTGCCGCAGGAAGGGCAAAATCTGGTGCTGGCAGGGGCGATTCTGTCGATTATGCTCAACCCGGTGCTGTTTGCTCTGCTGGAAAAATATCTGGCAAAAACCGAGACGCTGGAAGAACAAACGCTGGAAGAGGCTATCGAGGAAGAGAAACAAATTCCGGTGGATATCTGCAACCACGCGCTGCTGGTCGGTTTTGGCCGTGTCGGCAGTCTGCTCGGTGAAAAACTGATGGCGGCCGGGATGCCGTTAGTGGTTATCGAAACGTCGCGGACACGAGTGGATGAACTACGCGAGCGCGGGATCCGCGCGGTGCTGGGGAATGCCGCCAATGAAGAGATTATGAATCTGGCGCATCTGGACTGCGCCCGCTGGCTGATCCTCACCATCCCGAACGGCTATGAGGCCGGTGAAATTGTTGCGTCTGCCCGCGAGAAATGCCCGAATATTGAGATTATTGCTCGTGCGCATTATGACGATGAGGTCGAGTACATTACCGAACGCGGCGCTAATCAGGTCGTGATGGGCGAGCGTGAAATCGCCCGTACGATGCTGGAATTGCTGGAAACACCCCCTGCGGGTGAAATCGTGACCGGGTGATCGTCGTGGCATCGGCTCGTTTGCCTGATGGCGCTTCGCTTATCAGGCCTACGTGATGACACAGATAATGGTTACGCCAGGCCGGATAGGACGTTTACGTCGCCATCCGGCATAATGACTTAACGATCCCAGTACGACTCTTCGAGGCTATCCTCACGCTCCGGCAGTCCACGCGTCAGACGCGGAGAGTGCTGGTTCAGTACCTGATAACTCACACGATTGGCATATTTACACACCTGAGCTAATGACGAATAGGTCAGCCAGGTGAACTTGTGCTTACTGGAATTCGGCACGTTCGAACGGTGATAGCTGTTGGCGGTAATATCGTGCAGCAGCGCCGCCAGCGCGCCGTCACCTGCGCCATTGGTGTTCATGATCTTTTCCGGACCGCCCATATACGGCGCGATATGGGAATAGACGCGCAGCGGATTGCGACAGTCTTTATGGCGCATCGCGCGGCTGAACTCATATTGGTTAAATTCGGCAATCGCCCCAGGCAACAACGGGTGTTGAGTTTTGCGTTTGGCTTCCTCTTCGGTAAAGCCCGCCATGTACAGCCCTACCGGTCCGGCGGTACACAACACCAGATCGACCCAGTCCAGCGCTTTATCAGATGCCAGCAGCGGATCGTTTTCACCGGTCAGCGCTTCGGCCTCTTCTTCATTCATTGCCAGGATTGAGACGTTCTCTTTCAGGAAACCCTGCCACCACTGTGGGTTATCGGCGATCACGAATTTGGTCCCAAGCGTCAGCACCACGGGCACATTGTGCTTTTTAGCGTACTCAATGGCCTTCATGGTGGCTTCCGGCATCGGCTCGCCCGGCTTGCAGCGTACCAGATAGGAGGTCAGCACCAGCGCCGATGCCCCGGCAATCACCGTTTCCGGAATGCTTTCCGCACGCAGCTGGTTCATGTGCCCTGGGCTGATGGCGAAGGTACGCTCACCGGATTCGCCTATCAGGGTAAAGCAGCGGCCAATCGGCCCGTCAACGCCCTGCAGATAGTTGAGGTCGGTCCGACTGGAGGTGTTGCACAAATAGCGGTAGGCGTAGCTGCCAATTTCGATGTTGCTGCACATCACGCCCAGCAACACCGAACGGTCATCGGCCAGCACGGAGTAGTTGTGCATGGTGTTACCAATCGTGCCACCGGCAAACTGATGGGTGATCAGATTGTCACGCACCAGTTCCTGATACAGCGCTTCGGCCACATCGTCTTCAATCACCAGTGAATGCCCGGCACTCAGTCCATAACGTTGTACAAACGCGTCATCCACTTTCGCTTCAATATCGACCAGCGTTTGATCGATCCCCACCACCCATGCGGCGCTGGTTTCATTTTCAGGCTGGATTTGTTGCAGCAGTGGATCGCGTGCGTTGACAGGGAAATAGTGTTTGGATTTGCGTTTACCGGGAAATTTCATAGCTGTTTTTACAGGTGGATAACTGAGCGGTGCATGGTAGCACATTCCCCTCTGGACGACAGAGTTTCAATAACAGACGAACGGATCGCAGTTTCCACGACGGAAGCTTTTACAATGGGTCGATTTCACAAGGAGCGTTTTATGAAACCAGAGAATAAACTTCCCGTACTGGCCAGCATTTCAGACGAGATGCGCGCGGTGCTGAATGTCCGGCAGGACGATTTGCCTCCCTGGCCTGCCGCCGATGATGTGCCAGCGATGCGCCAACACTACATTCTTGAACGGCGCTTCTGGAATGCGGATGCACCGCAAATGCCAACGCGGGAATATGCCCTCCCCACGCCCTGGGGAGAGGTGACAACGCGCCTGTACAGCCCAACGCCAGACAGTCAGGCCACGCTGTTTTACCTGCACGGTGGCGGTTGTATTCTCGGGAATCTGGATACCCATGACCGAATCATGCGTCTGCTGGCAAGCTATACCCAGTGCACGGTAATCGGCGTCGACTATTCACTCTCACCTGAGGCGCGCTTTCCGCAGGCCATTGAAGAGACCATTGCCGCCTGTCAGTTCTTTTATCAGCAGGCGGACGACTATCAGTTGAATATGACGCACATTGGCTTTGCCGGTGATTCCGCTGGCGCGATGCTGTCGCTCGCCAGCGCGCTGTGGCTGCGCGATAAGCACATATTTTGTGGAAAGGTGGCAGGCGTGCTGTTGTGGTACGGCCTGTATGGCTTGCAGGACTCGGTAAGTCGTCGGCTGATGGGCGGTGAGTGGGACGGCCTCAGCCGCCAGGATTTGGAGATGTACGAAAGAATGTATCTGCGTGATGCCGACGATCGCGAGTCGCCGTACTATTGCCTGTTCAACAACGACCTGACGCGCGACGTGCCGCCCTGCTTTATCGCCGGTGCGGAGTTTGACCCGCTGATCGACGACAGCCGTCTGCTCTTCGAGACGCTTCAGGCGCACCAACAGCCCTGCGAATACAAAATGTATCCCGGCACGCTACACGCCTTTCTGCACTACTCACGCATGATGAAATCTGCCGATGACGCCTTACGCGATGGTGCGCGTTTCTTCACTCAGCAGATTAACGCTGCACGTTAGCGGTACGGGGCTGTCAGTTTCAGCATCATATCGATATGTTCCGGCGCGGCATTTAGCGCCGGAATATATTCATACTTTTTACCGCCCGCTTCGAGGAAGATCTCTTTATTCTGCACCGCAATTTCTTCCAGCGTCTCCAGACAATCCGCCGCGAAGCCCGGACACATCACCTGAATATGGCCCGTTCCCTTCTCGCCTAACATCTTCAGCGTTTCATCAGTGTAGGGCGTCAGCCACGGTTCACGACCAAAACGCGACTGGAAGGTCATCATTACTTTTTCTGGTGGCAGACCGAGCGCTGAGACCAGCTCACGGGTGGTATCACGACAGCGCTGCGGATAGTCGTCGCCTTCATCAGCAAAGCGCTGCGGAATGCCGTGGTAGGACAACAGCAGCAAATCCGGTTCGCCGTGTTCGGCGAACGAAGCCCGCGCACTGTTCGCCAGCGCGTCAATATAAGCGCGATCGTCGGCGTAATCGCGAATAAACGAAATGCCGGGAATACGACGTTTACGCGCCAGAATGCGCGCCAGCTCATCCCAGACCGCAGCAACCGTTGAGCAGGAATATTGCGGGTACAGCGGCAGCACGACGATATGATCCACGTGGTTCGCCAGCAGCTCGTCCACCGCGCTTTCCAGTGACGGCGAGCCATAGCTCATGCCCAGCGCGACGGGCGTGTCCGCCAGGCGCGCAGCAAGCGCCTGCTGCTGTTGACGGCTGTAGACCATTAACGGAGAGCCGCCTTCCATCCAGACAGACTGATAAAGCTTTGCCACACGCGGGGCGCGAAGCGGCAAAATCACGCCGCGCAGCAGCGGCCACCACAACACGCGGGGCGTATCGACAACGCGTGTATCGCTTAAGAATTGCCGGAGATAGCGTGTTACTGCCGCCGGAGTGGGGGCATCGGGAGTGCCAAGATTTGCCAGCAGGATACCGGTTTTCGTCTGACGCATTACCGCCTCTTATCGATTCAAATTGTTGATAATTGTAGCGGAAAAGTGAGTAAGAAGAACTAATTGCTGTGAGAGGTAAAACGAGAATTTGCCTGATGGCGCTACGCTTATCAGGCCTACGCGATAATGGCAGGCCTGATAAAAGGTTCACTACGCGAAAAACTTAACCGAGGATTTTTTCCAGCGCGGCGCGCACGTCAGCAACGGCCTGAGTCCCGTCAACTTTCGCGTATTGCGTGTTACCTGCTGCCGCTTCTTTCTGGTAGTAACCAATCAGCGGTGCCGTCATCTGATGGTATTCCACCAGACGCTTACGCACGGTCTCTTCCTGGTCGTCTTTACGGGTGGTCAGCTCTTCGCCGGTCACATCGTCTTTACCTTCAACCTTAGGCGGGTTGAATTTGATGTGGTAAACGCGGCCAGACGCAGCGTGTACGCGACGACCAACGATACGGTCAACGATCAGCTCATCCGGTACGTCGAATTCGAGAACATAATCTACCACGATACCGGCTTCTTTCATGGCGTCAGCCTGCGGAATCGTGCGCGGGAAACCATCTAACAGAAAACCGTTACGGCAATCTTCCTGCGCGATACGCTCTTTTACCAGCGCGATCACCAGCTCATCCGTCACCAGCTTACCGGCGTCCATGATGTCTTTCGCTTGTTTGCCCAGCTCGGAGCCAGATTTCACGGCGGCACGCAGCATATCACCGGTGGAGATTTGCGGAATACCATACTTCTCCATGATGAACTGAGCCTGAGTTCCTTTACCCGCGCCCGGAGCGCCAAGCAGAATGATACGCATTACGAAAATCCCCTTAAAGGTTGTCGATATTTTTAAAAAAGCGCTAAACGATACCACCATCACGCATTTGTCTCAAGGAAGGTGCCAGCGCTGAAACGGTTAATGAGGGAAAATTTAGAAAAGAGAGGCGATTAAAAGAAATGCCGGATTGCAATCACGCTTATCCGGCATTCACATCGCAGTTATCAGGAAACCAGCAGTTGGTTCATGCGGCGGATGAACTGGTTTGGATCTTCGAGCGTGCCGCGCTCAGCAAACAACGCCTGATCCAGCAGCAGTTCAACCCACTCGTTGAATTGCGCTTCATCCTGGGTATCCGCCGTGCGTTTCACCAGCACGTGGTCCGGATTGAGTTCAAAGATGTATTTCACTTCCGGTACGTTCTGACCCGCTGCGGCAAACAGTTTCGCCATCTGGGTGCTCATTTCGTCCGCGTCGGTGGTGACAATCGCCGGCGTATCCGTCAGACGGTGCGTCAGACGTACGTCTTTCACCCGGTCGCCCAGCAGATTTTTCACGCGCTCAACAAACGGTGTCAGCGCTTTTTCCGCTTCTTTCGCGCTTTCATCAACCTCATCGGCCAGCTTGTCGATAGACTCGTCCGCTTTGGCGACGGACTGGAACGCCTTACCGTCAAACTCGGTGAGGTAGTTCATCATCCACTCGTCAATGCGATCGGAGAGCAACAGCACTTCGATGCCTTTCTTACGCAGCAGTTCCAGGTGCGGGCTGCTCTTCGCTGCCGCATAGCTGTCAGCGGTAATGTAGTAAATCTTCTCCTGCCCTTCTTTCATGCGAGAGACGTAGTCTTCCAGAGAGACGGTCTGCGCAGAAGAGTCGGTATGCGTCGACGCGAAACGCATCAGTTTGGCGATGGTTTCCTGGTTAGCATGATCTTCCGCCGGCCCTTCTTTCATCACCAGACCAAACTGCTGCCAGAACGTCTGGTATTTTTCCACATCCTCTTTCGCCAGTTTTTCCAGCATCTGCAGAACACGCTTAGTCAGTGCGCTACGCAGGTTGCGGGTGACGGTGCTGTCCTGCAGGATCTCACGAGAAACGTTCAGCGGCAGATCGTTGGAATCAATAAGCCCTCGCACGAAGCGCAAATAGTTCGGCATGAACTGCTCGGCGTCGTCCATGATAAAGACGCGCTGGACGTACAGCTTCAGGCCATGTTTGTGATCGCGGTTCCACATGTCCCACGGTGCCCGCGACGGGATGTACAGCAGACTGGTGTACTCCTGCTTCCCTTCTACGCGGTTGTGGCTCCAGGTCAGTGGATCGGTAAAATCGTGCGCGATATGCTTGTAAAACTCGTTGTACTCGTCATCTTTGATTTCCGACTTGTTACGGGTCCACAGCGCCTGCGCCTTGTTGATTTTCTCCCAGGTAACGACGGTTTCGCCGTCTTTCTCTTCCTGTTTTTCTATCTCAACCGGCAGGGCGATATGGTCGGAATATTTGCTGATGATGGAACGTACGCGCCAGTCATCGAGGAACTCGTCTTCGCCTTCACGCAGATGCAGCGTGATTTCCGTTCCGCGATCGTCTTTGGTGATATCGGCAACGGTGTATTCACCTTCGCCCGCTGATTCCCAGAACACGCCGTTCTCCGGCTTGTCGCCTGCGGCACGAGTGCGGACCGTGACTTTATCCGCGACAATAAAGGCCGAATAGAAGCCTACGCCAAACTGACCAATCAGTTGGCTGTCTTTCGCCTGATCGGAGCCCATGGATTCAAGGAAGGATTTGGTCCCGGACTTCGCGATGGTCCCCAGATGATCGATCACGTCATCACGGTTCATCCCCACGCCGTTATCGGCGATGGTCAACGTACGCTTATCTTTATCGAAGGAGACGCGTACACGCAGTTCACCGTCGCCTTCATAGAGGTCCGGGTTCGACAGCGCGCGAAAACGCAGCTTGTCTGCCGCATCGGAGGCGTTAGAGATAAGCTCACGCAGGAAGATTTCTTTATTGGAATACAGAGAATGGATCATCAGATGCAGAAGCTGTTTTACTTCTGACTGAAAACCACGAGTTTCTTGTCCTTTCATGTAGATCTACCTCAACAATGCCATTTTCAATGGTAAAAACACGTTGAGGGTGAAATGGGGACAACCGGGGGGGATTTCAAGCGGAGGCCGCGAGCACAGCCTCCGTTTGTTCAGAATTTAATCTTGTGGCGTCCTGCCAGAGAATGCGACAGCGTGGTACCGTCCACCATCTCCAGTTCACCGCCGACCGGCACGCCGTGTGCGATACGGCTGGCGTCAACGCCATATTGCGCGCAGAGTTCAGCAATGTAGTTCGCCGTGGCTTCTCCTTCGACCGTCGGGTTGGTCGCGAGGATCACTTCACTGAGTTGCTCGCAGGACAGGCGCTGCTCAAGTCTGTCGAGACCGATATCATCTGGCCCGATGCCGTCGAGCGGCGACAAATGCCCCATCAGCACGAAGTAGCGCCCGGAAAACTGCCCGGTCTGTTCAATCGCATAGATATCCGCAGGACTCTCGACCACGCAAATCTGGCCATTTTCCTGACGACGCGGATTTGAACAGATATTGCAAACCTCTTGCTCGGTGAAGGTGCGGCAATCGGCGCAGTGACCGATTTCCGACATCGCCCGGGTGAGCGCTTGCGCCAGACGCATCCCGCCGCTGCGGTCACGCTGAAGCAGCGTAAACGCCATGCGCTGCGCCGACTTCGGGCCAACGCCCGGCAGGCAGCGCAGTGCTTCCATAAGCTGAGTTAACAGCGGGCTGGTTTGCATCAGAACGGCATCTTAAAGCCTGGCGGCAGTTGCATACCGGAGGAGACAGAGGCCATTTTTTCTTTCTGGGTCTCTTCAATGCGACGGGCAGCATCGTTAAACGCAGCAGCAACCAGATCTTCCAGCATCTCTTTGTCATCTTCGAGCAGGCTTGGGTCGATCTCCACGCGACGGCAGTTATGCGCGCCGTTGATGGTCACTTTCACCAGACCCGCACCGGATTCACCGGTCACTTCCAGCTTCGCGATTTCTTCCTGCATCTGCTGCATTTTTTCCTGCATCTGCTGGGCCTGCTTCATCAGGTTACCCAGACCGCCTTTACCAAACATAGGCTTCTCTCTCAATCACGTTAAGGGATGACAATCATAAGCGTCGCTTACGATCAAATGGGGCGGATACTCTCTTCATCCAGATCCGCATCGAAGAACCGACGCAGGGTCTGGATGTTGTTATCCGCAACTATCGACTCACGCGCCTGCGCAAGTTTCTCTTCATAAATCGCCTGACGCCACTCCAGCGGCGTTCGCACCGCCGGATTATCATCTTCTACGATGGTCAGTTCAACCGTTGATCCCGCAAGCTGACTCAGTGCTTCCGCCAGCTTTTGCTGCGCACCGCTGGAATTCAGGTGACGCTGGCTGGAACGCAAATGCAGACAGACCGCATTATCGTTCTCTTCTTTCCAGGCGTTGAGAGCGACCTGCTCAACCAGTTTTGGCAGCGAAAGCTGGCTGACCTGTGCCGCCCACGGATCGCGTTCAATCGCTTCTGCGGCAAGCTTAGCTGCCAGTTCCGGTGTTTTCTCATGCTCCAGCGCTTTTTTCAGCGCCTTTGGTGTCGCCACAACCTCTTTCACTTCAGCAACCGGCGTGGTCGCCTTCCAGCGATAGGCCTCTTTCTTCGCCGGCGCCTGCTCGAGCGCAGACGGTGCAGGACGAGCCTGTACGCGTTCTGATACCGAAGCCAGTCTTTCCAGCGCAGCGTTATTCACCGGCCGCGCGCGGGGTGCGGCTGCCGGTTCACTCTTTTTTGCTTTGGTTGCTCCCTGCGCACGTTGCAGTTGGTTGCGCGCCGCCAGCACCTGACTGGTGGATTCCGGTAGCGGTGCTGCCGGGGCCGGTTGCGCGGGTGCAGACTGCTGCGGCACCTGGGTCGGCGTCATTACCGCCGTTGGCGCGACAGGGGCAAATGATTGTCGCGGAACCTCGGGTTCTGGTAGCGGCATACGCGGATGAAACGCCAGCGCCCGCAGTAAGGTCATTTCAACGCCCATGCGTCTGTCTGGCGCGTACGGCAGTTCTTTACGGCCAATCAACAACGTCTGGTAATAAAGCTGAACGTCCGCCGGCGGCACGGTGCGCGCCAGTTCACGCATGCGCACTTCGATCGTCGCCATGTCGCCGCCGAGTGCGGCAGGAGACAACTGGACCAACGCAATACGGTGCAGCAGACCAAGCATTTCGACCAGCAGTGCTTCCCATTCGATTCCTCGCGCTGCGGCCTCGTTGACCAGCGTCATCACCCGTTCACCGTCGGCAGCGATTACCGCCTCCACCAGCGACAGCGCCTGATCGTCATCCAGCGTGCCGAGCATCGCGCTCACCGCCTGGGTGGAAACCTGGCCATCACCGCTGGCTATCGCCTGATCGGTCAGACTCAGCGCGTCACGCAGACTGCCATCGGCCGCACGGGAAAGCAGTTGCAGTGCGCGCGGCTCGTGGGCTATCTGCTCTTCGTTAAGAATGTGTTCAAGCTGATGGCGGATCTGGTCGACATCCAGCGCCTTAAGATGGAACTGCAAGCAGCGGGACAGAATGGTCACCGGCAGCTTCTGCGGATCGGTTGTCGCCAGCAGGAATTTGACGTGCGACGGCGGCTCTTCAAGCGTTTTGAGCAGCGCGTTAAAACTGTGGCGAGACAGCATATGCACTTCGTCGATCAGATAAACTTTGAATCGACCGCGCGCCGGGGCGTACTGGACGTTATCCAGCAGATCCCGGGTGTCTTCGACTTTAGTGCGCGAGGCAGCATCGATCTCAATCAGATCGACAAATCGCCCCTGTTCGATTTCACGGCAGTTATCACACACGCCGCACGGCGTGGCGGTAATGCCGGTTTCGCAATTCAGTCCCTTTGCCAGCAGACGGGCAATGGAGGTTTTACCGACACCCCGGGTACCGGAAAAAAGATATGCATGGTGAATACGCCCTAACGACAAGCCGTTCGCCAGTGCGGTCAGCACATGTTCCTGGCCGACGACGTCGGCAAAGGTTTGTGGGCGCCATTTTCGGGCTAAAACCTGATAACTCATTGGCTGGCTCTGAAACGCTGGAAGGTGGATTCATAGGGGGGAATGCTAACACAACCTCACTAATTCAGCGAGGTCATGTCTTCAGGTAATACGTCAGGTGCTGTTGAGCCGATTAGTGCCCCGGGAAAGGAACCAGGCTATAACAGTTGATGCCCTGCTGCGCCAGACGCTGTTCGCCGCCGAGGTCAAACAGGTTGATGATGAATGCCGCATCGGTCACTTCGCCGCCCAGACGACGGATCAGTTTCACGGTCGCTTCAATCGTACCGCCGGTTGCCAGCAGATCGTCAACCACCAGCACTTTATCACCGGCGTGGATCGCATCAAGGTGGATTTCCAGTTGATCGGTGCCGTATTCCAGTTCGTAGCTTTCAGCGATCGTTTCACGCGGCAGCTTGCGCGGTTTACGCACCGGCACAAAGCCAACGCCCAGACCCAACGCTACCGGCGCGCCAAACAGAAAGCCGCGAGCTTCGGTACCGACAACTTTGGTGATGCCTGCATTTTTGTAACGCTCAACCAGCAATTCGATGCTGAGTGCGTAAGCTTTCGGATCTTCCAGTAAGCTGGTGACATCACGGAAAAGAATGCCCGGTTTCGGGTAGTCCTGAATGCTTTTAATGCTATTTTTGAGAAACTCAAGCTGCTGTGCAGTTGCGGTCATAAGTTTGTGCCTGATTAATACGGTGTTACTTCACGGCGCACTATACACTTCATCCTTCAAGCGGCCTCTTTGTTGGCTGCATTAATTTGACCCAGTGCGCCTGTGCTCGAAAACGGTCGAATTTACTGGCTACCGCTCGCAATTGCAACCGCGATTATTATGCTTCAGTGCTTTTGTTGCTTTTCGTCAATCACAGGTATTCGCCACATAAATACCAGCAGGCAAGCCAGGATCACCAGCAGCAGGATCCGCACCCACCACATCGGGGTCAACCACAGCGATACGGCGAAGGTGATGAGGATCATTACGATCGCGCGGGGCTTAACGCCCGGCGGCATAGCCTTATATTTCTGCCAGAATCGCAAATAGCTGCCAAACCACGAGCGGTAGAGTAACCAGTTATGGAAACGCGGCGATGAGCGGGCAAAGCACCAGGCAGCCAGCAGGATAAACGGTGTCGTCGGCAATACAGGCAACACGACGCCCAGCGTCCCCAATACAACCGCCAGCCAACCCGTGATGATTAAAAGGATTCGTTGCATAATAAAGGCATATCGCAAACCAGAACGCTACTTTAGCATAACAGTTATCATTTTCATCGGAGTGTTACAGTGAAAACCGCCATGCTGCTGCAAAAGCTGGAAGATCAGCTCGCCCTCCTGCGCCAACGCTGTGCGCCGGTGGCGCAGCATGCCACGATCAGCGCCCGTTTCGATCGCCATCTTTTTCAGACGCGTAGCACCCTGCTCCAGGCCTGTCTGGATGAAGCTGAAGGCCACCTTCAGGCGCTACGTCAGGCGGTTGAACAGCAGCAACTGCCGCAAGTGGCCTGGCTGGCGGAACATCTGGCGTCGCAACTGGAAGCAATCTCCCGCGAAACCGCCAGCTGGTCGCTGCGGGAGTGGGACAGCGCCTCGCCGGGTCTGGCACACTGGCAACGCAGACGCATCCAGCATCAGGAATTTGAGCGACGTTTGCAGGAAATGACCGCGCAGCGCAAAGCGCGGCTGGCTCAGGTCACCCGTCTGGACGAACAACAAACGCTGCAACGCGAAGTGGAAATCTATGAAGGTCGTCTGGCGCGCTGTCGTAAGGCGCTGGACAATATTGAACGTGTCCTGGCGCGTTTAACTCGCTAATCCCTGGAGACGCTATGTCACTTGAAAACGCCCCGGATGAGGTCAAACTGGCCGTCGATTTGATTGTATTGCTGGAAGAAAACCATGTCGCCCCGGATACCGTCTTGAAAGCGCTGGAAATGGTTAAACGGGACTATGAAAAAAAAGTGGCTCAAACTGCTGACAAACTTGATTGATTTTTGCCGGATGGCGCTGCGCTTATCAGGCCTACATTTCTGAGCGGGTATTGGAATTTACCCTGCGTTGTAGGCCGGATTAAGACGCAAGTGACGCCATCAGGCATGCGATCGTTTGATTAAACCGCAGGCGTCGGATCGTCGCCTTTGATCTCGCGTTTCACCTCTGTGACCTCGTCGCCCTTCTCGTTGCGCAGATGCACTTCAAGCTGGTTAAAGGCGATATCAATGTTGTTTTCACGGCACAGACGATCGATTGATCGGTTCAGTTCATCAACCGTGTGGCTACGATCGCGAAGTTCACGCACGTACAGACGCAGTTCATGATCCAGGGTACTGGCGCCGAAGGTAGTGAAGAACACCGCCGGCTCAGGATCGTGCATCACCTTCGGATGCTCCATCGCGGCCTGAAGCAGGACTTTCTTCACTTTATCCAGATCCGAACCGTACGCCACGCCAATGCGGATCACCAGACGGGTGGTGGTATCAGACAACGACCAGTTGATCAGGCGCTCGGTTACAAACGCCTTGTTCGGGATGATCACCTCTTTGCGATCGAAATCGGTAATGGTGGTTGCGCGGATACGGATCTTGCTGACGGTACCAGAGAATGTGCCGATCGTCACCGTATCGCCAATCCGCACCGGACGTTCGAACAAAATGATCAAACCCGAGACAAAGTTACCGAAAATCTCCTGCAAGCCGAAACCGAGACCGACCGATAAGGCCGCCGCCAGCCATTGCAGTTTATCCCACGACACGCCGAGCGAACCGAAGACCGTCATCGCCCCGACGGCAATGATGATGTAGTTCAGGATCGTGGTGATGGCGTACGAGGCGCCCTGGCGCATTTTAAGACGCGACAGCACCAGCACTTCCAGCAGACCCGGCAGGTTACGGATCAACGCCCAGGCGACCATCGACGCGATAATGGCAAACAGCAGGCTGCCCATCGTCACGCTTTTCACTACCGCTGCGCCCGCTTCGGTGCCGTTGTAGTGCCAGAGCGTAATGCTGTCGAGATAGCTGAACACGGTGATCAGATCGGACCAAATCGCCCAGAACACCACCGCAAACAGTGAAATCATCAGCAGCATCGTAATGCGTAACGTTTGCTGGTTCACCTGCTCCAGCGCGATGGTGGGTTCTTCCTGTGGTTCCGCTCCTTCGGCCCCCTCTTTCACCAGATTCTGCCGACGCGCCAGTGCACGACGCCAGGCGATACGCCGCGCCGCGACGCTTAAACCGCGCAGCACCGTCTGATAGAGCAGGTTCCAGATGATGACCAGATAAACGGTTTCAATCCAGCGGCCCGACAGGCGCAGCGTGGTGTAAAAGTAGCCAGTTGCCGTCAGCACCATCAGCGCAATCGGGATGATAGACAGGATGGTGATCGTCACCAGGCGCAGGCCATGTGACTCTTTATCACGCCAGCTTTCGCGGCACATCGGCCAGACCAGAAACGCGATCAGCAGCAGGTTGAGGAAAATCATCGCCTGCCCCAGCACATCGTCCATCAGATGCAAGGGAGAAAGCTCTGCCACGACTGACCAGAAATGCAGCGGCAGTAGCGCCAGGCTGATGCGCACAATCTGGCGACGCCAGTGGCTGGTCAGTTGCGCAGGCATACCAAAATGGCGAATCGCCACCCCGTCTTTTTCGAGCACTTTCCAGCACAGTCCGAAAACCAGCCAGAAGATTGCCAGTTTTTTACTGAATGCCCACAGCAGATCGCTGATGTTTAACTGCATGGTCAGCAAAATCAGGCCGACCGCCAGAATCAGCAGACATACTGGCAGCGCGCGAATCAGATCGATCAGAATCGCTTTCGGTGTGTTTAGCTGACTGTCATTGCGCAGCGATCCCACCGCGGCGGCGAGTTGCTGCTGCCAGGCTTTCAGCCACTTCAGACGCCAGCGAATCAACCCGGCAATGAGCAGTAGCGGCAACCCGGCCAGGAAGGCGATAAACACCGCTGGCCACGCTTTTTCCCAGTTCACCGTGATTTTCATCGACTTGAACTGATCTTTCAGCGACTGCGGGAAGGCTTTGATCCAGTCCCAGTCCATTGGCCGGTTGCTGTTTACCCAGAAGATTTGCTGGGTCAGGATCTCTTTCAGGCTTTTCGAGACGCTCATTAACTGCTGCTGATTAATTTGCAGATTAATGGCCATCATGAGCTGATTACCCAGTTGCTTGTTCAATTGGTCCAGCAGTTCACGGCGCATATCGACAACCTGCAGCAGCGCATCGTGGACTTCGTCATTCACTTCGTTGCTGTGGCCTTCTTCCAGCTTAGCCACGAACGCATCGTTCTGGAACAACGCGTCACGCTGCTGGTTAATTTCGAACTGCTCCAGACGCAGGTCCGCAATGCGGTTGGTCATGTCAGAGAGTTCATCCGCCGACGGCAGCGTTTGCTGCTGTTGATAGAGAATACGCGACAGCAGCAGACTGCCCTTCAGCACCGCGATTTGTTCTTTGATATTGCGTTCAGATTGCAGCGCGCGGTCCAGCCAGTTTTTGACCCTAATGTTTTGCTGCATCAGCGAGTTGCCATTTTCCGTCGCGGTGATCAGGCGCTGGCTGAGCTGATGGTTGATTTCCAGCTCCTGTTTCACCAGTGGGTTGGCCTGGATCCGCGCGGTTTCATCCGGGGAAATGGCCTCCTGCGCCGTTTTTTCCGTTAAGGTCAGACGCTTGCTGTTGACCGCTTCCTGCAGTAACTGTAACTGGTGCTCGAGCCGGTTGCTGTTTGCCGTAATATAGTCACGCTGTTTTTGCAGGGTGTCCTGCAACACCGTATTGCCTTCCAGGCTTTTACGTTGTTGATCGATCTGGGCGTTCAGTAACGTCTGCTGGGCCTGTAAAAGCACCTGCTGAGTCGGTCGTAACGCCGCTTCGCCCACGCTGGTGCCGTCCAGTCGGTTGCGAATCTGCTGAAGCTGCTGAGAAGCCGTATACATCGCATTTTGTACACGCTCGGGCTGTGTTTGCAGGGAAACGAGCTGGCTGTTATAGGTGGCGAGATCGTTTTGCGCGTTCTGCAAATCATCCAGAACCTGCGCCACGCGCAGTTCTAACTGGCGTAATGAAAGCGTACTGAGCGTCTTACGCGTTTCATCATCATTATCCACATCGCTGAGCGCACTCAGCGCCTCTGTCGCCTGACGCATTTTTTCTGGTGCCTGCGCCACGCGCTGACGGAGCTGGGTCGTCTCGTCTTTCACCCGCTCGATTTTCTCAAGCGTTGCAATGGTCTCGACGAGATCCTGCTGAACCAGTTTATCCTGCGCGGAGAGGTCTTTTTGCTTATTGAGCGTATCCAGTTGGCTTTGCACATCCGCCTTCGAGGGCAGATCGCTGTTTGACGATGCGCGAGCAAGCGCCAGAGACTGGCAGGACAGCATTAAGATGAAAACAGCCACCGTGATAAAAACTCGGTGCTGAGCACGTTTATAGAGCGGCAACATAGTCATGTGAATGAAGGTTTCTGAACCGAAAAGACGACCGAAAATAGTCAACGCGCAAGAATATCACGGCTCTGTCAGACAGAATAGCGGCAGCGAAACCGACCAGGATTATTCCTGGAGTAGCGTCAGGATACGGCGTCAGGCCCCGTCGACTGTAAGGTGGGACAAAATGTTAACATTTCCAGCAAAACGGCGACGTAATCCCGCGCTTCTTTTTTGAGATCAAACGATTGGGGGGCAAAAAGCCAGTTTTCCATCAGACCTGAAATCATGGCGCGCATCATCACCGCCGCCCGCCGCGTAATCAAATTTGCAGGCAACATTTTTGAATGAATACAATGATCTAAAGTTTGTTCAATCCGATCATAGCTTTCGAGACAGATGTTTCTTTGCGCCTGCTGAACTATAGTCATTTCTCCCACAAATTCACATTTGTGGAATATAATCTCCATCAATAAACGTCGCCGTTCTTCTGTCACGGTAGATTCAAGGAGATGAACGAGTATTTCTCTTAACACTGATAGTGGATCGTCGGGGAATTTTGCCTGATACTCAGTCTCAAGCTCACCAATACTGGATTCTGATAGTTCCCAGATTTCACTAAATAAATCCGACTTGTTTTTGAAATGCCAATAGATTGCACCGCGAGTTACGCCAGCGGCTTTTGCAATCTCCGCCAGCGAGGTGGAAGATACCCCTTGTTGCGAGAACAACCGTAGCGCTACATCCAGGATGTGTTGTCGTGTTTCCTGCGCTTGTTGTTTGGTTTTTCGTGCCATATGTCGGTGAATTTACAGGTGTTAGATTTACATACATTTATGGATGTATGTACCATAGCACGACGATAATATAAACGCAGCAATGGGTTTGTGGACTTTTGACCATTGATCAATTTGAAATCGGACACTCGAGGTTTACATATGAACAAAAACAGAGGGTTTACGCCTCTGGCGGTCGTTCTGATGCTCTCAGGCAGCTTAGCGCTTACAGGATGTGACGACAAACAGGCCCAACAAGGGGGCCAGCAGATGCCAGAAGTTGGGGTTGTGACGCTCAAAACCGAACCTCTACAGATCACAACTGAACTGCCGGGTCGCACCAGTGCTTTCCGTATTGCGGAAGTTCGTCCTCAGGTAAGCGGGATTATCCTGAAGCGTAATTTCGAGGAAGGTAGTGATATCGAAGCAGGAGTGTCTCTCTATCAGATTGATCCTGCGACGTATCAAGCCACTTATGAAAGCGCGAAAGGCGATCTGGCGAAAGCCCAGGCCGCTGCCAGCATCGCTCAGGTAACGGTTAACCGTTATAAAAAGCTGCTCGGCACGCAGTACATCAGCCAACAAGATTACGATCAGGCGCTGGCCGATGCGCAACAGGCGAATGCCGCTGTCGTTGCCGCGAAAGCCGCCGTTGAAACCGCGCGCATTAACCTGGCGTACACCAAAGTGACCTCTCCGATTAGCGGCCGTATTGGTAAATCTGCCGTGACGGAAGGCGCGCTGGTGCAAAACGGTCAGGCGACAGCGCTGGCAACCGTGCAGCAGCTCGATCCTATCTATGTTGACGTGACGCAGTCGAGCAACGACTTCCTGCGTCTGAAACAAGAACTGGCTAATGGAACGTTGAAGCAGGAAAACGGCAAGGCGAAAGTCGAGCTGGTGACCAGCGACGGCATCAAATTCCCGCAGACCGGTACGCTTGAGTTTTCAGACGTGACCGTCGATCAGACCACCGGTTCTATCACCATCCGCGCCGTCTTCCCTAACCCGGATCACACCTTATTGCCGGGAATGTTTGTTCGCGCGCGTCTGGAAGAAGGAACCAACCCTACTGCGTTACTGGTGCCGCAACAAGGCGTGACCCGTACGCCGCGCGGCGATGCTACCGTGCTGGTTGTGGGTGCGGATGACAAAGTGGAAAACCGTCAAATCGTGGCCAGTCAGGCGATTGGCAACAAATGGCTGGTGACCAGTGGTCTGAAAGCAGGCGAACGCGTCATTATCAGTGGGCTGCAGAAAGTGCGTCCTGGTGCGCAGGTGAAAGCACAAGAGATTACCGCAGAGAACAACCAGCAAGCCGCTAGCGGTAGCCAGCCTGAGCAGTCTAAGTCTTAACTTAAACAGGAGCCGTTAAGACATGCCTAATTTCTTTATCGATCGCCCCATATTTGCATGGGTGATCGCCATCATCATCATGTTGGCAGGGGGGCTTGCGATCCTCAAGCTGCCGGTCGCGCAATATCCGACGATTGCGCCGCCCGCAGTGACGATCTCCGCAACCTACCCTGGCGCTGATGCCAAAACCGTGCAGGATACGGTCACGCAGGTTATCGAACAGAATATGAACGGTATCGATAACCTGATGTACATGTCCTCAAACAGTGACTCCACGGGTACCGTGCAGATCACCCTGACGTTTGAATCCGGTACGGATGCAGATATCGCGCAGGTTCAGGTGCAGAACAAACTGCAGTTGGCGATGCCGTTGCTGCCGCAGGAAGTACAACAACAGGGTGTGAGCGTTGAGAAGTCGTCCAGTAGCTTCCTGATGGTTGTCGGGGTTATCAATACCGACGGCACTATGACGCAGGAAGATATTTCGGATTACGTCGCCGCCAACATGAAAGACACCATCAGCCGTACTTCCGGCGTGGGTGACGTTCAGCTGTTTGGTTCGCAGTATGCGATGCGTATCTGGATGGACCCGACCGAACTCAACAAGTATCAGTTGACCCCGGTCGATGTCATTGCGGCTATCAAAGCGCAGAACGCCCAGGTAGCTGCCGGTCAGTTAGGCGGTACGCCGCCGGTGAAAGGCCAGCAGCTTAACGCATCGATTATTGCCCAGACCCGTCTGACGTCAACCGACGAGTTCGGCAAAATCCTGCTGAAAGTGAACCAGGACGGCTCTCAGGTTCGCCTGCGTGACGTCGCGAAAATTGAACTGGGCGGCGAGAACTACGACATCATCGCGAAGTTCAACGGTAAACCGGCCTCCGGTCTGGGGATCAAACTGGCGACCGGCGCGAACGCGCTGGATACCGCCGCGGCGATCCGTGCCGAACTGGTGAAGATGGAACCTTTCTTCCCGTCAGGCCTGAAAATCGTTTACCCGTATGACACCACCCCGTTCGTGAAAATCTCTATTCACGAAGTGGTGAAAACGCTGGCGGAAGCGATCATCCTCGTGTTCCTCGTGATGTATCTGTTCCTGCAGAACTTCCGCGCGACGCTGATCCCGACTATTGCAGTACCGGTCGTTCTGTTGGGGACCTTTGCGGTGCTTGCCGCTTTTGGCTTCTCGATAAACACCCTGACGATGTTCGGGATGGTGCTCGCCATCGGCCTGTTGGTGGATGACGCCATCGTGGTGGTCGAGAACGTCGAACGTGTCATGTCCGAAGAGGGGTTACCGCCGAAAGAAGCCACGCGTAAATCCATGGGCCAGATTCAGGGCGCACTGGTGGGTATCGCGATGGTGCTGTCCGCGGTATTTATCCCGATGGCTTTCTTTGGCGGATCTACCGGTGCGATTTATCGTCAGTTCTCCATCACCATTGTGTCCGCAATGGCGCTGTCCGTACTGGTTGCGTTGATCCTGACGCCGGCGCTGTGCGCCACCATGCTTAAACCGGTTGCCAAAGGCGACCACGGTGAAGGCAAGAAAGGTTTCTTTGGCTGGTTTAACCGCATGTTCGATAAGAGCACGCACCATTACACCGACAGCGTGGGTAATATTCTGCGCAGCACCGGTCGTTATCTGCTGCTGTATCTGATCATCGTCGTCGGCATGGCGTTCCTGTTCGTCCGTCTGCCAAGCTCCTTCCTGCCGGACGAAGACCAGGGCGTATTCCTGAGCATGGCCCAGTTGCCTGCAGGGGCGACTCAGGAACGGACGCAGAAAGTGCTTGATGAGATGACCGACTACTTCCTTACCAAAGAGAAGAACAACGTTGAATCGGTGTTTGCAGTTAACGGCTTCGGCTTTGCCGGTCGTGGTCAGAACACCGGTATCGCGTTCGTCTCATTGAAAGACTGGGCTGACCGTCCGGGTGAAGAGAACAAGGTTGAAGCCATTACCCAACGCGCTTCTGCCGCCTTCTCGCAGATTAAAGACGCCATGGTATTCGCCTTTAACCTGCCCGCGATTGTGGAACTGGGAACCGCGACTGGTTTTGACTTCCAGTTGATTGACCAGGCGGGACTCGGTCACGAAAAACTGACCCAGGCGCGTAACCAGTTGTTCGGCGAAGTGGCAAAACATCCGGATCTGCTGGTCGGCGTTCGTCCGAACGGTCTGGAAGATACGCCGCAGTTCAAGATTGATATCGACCAGGAAAAAGCACAGGCGCTGGGTGTTTCCATTAGCGACATTAATACCACGCTGGGTGCCGCATGGGGCGGAAGCTATGTGAACGACTTTATCGACCGCGGTCGTGTGAAGAAAGTTTACGTCATGTCCGAAGCCAAATACCGTATGTTGCCGGAAGATATCGGTAACTGGTATGTGCGCGGCAGCGATGGTCAAATGGTGCCATTCTCAGCCTTCTCGTCTTCACGCTGGGAATACGGTTCACCGCGTCTGGAACGCTATAACGGTCTGCCTTCTATGGAGATCTTAGGTCAGGCGGCACCGGGTAAGAGTACCGGTGAAGCGATGGCAATGATGGAGCAGTTGGCCAGTAAGCTGCCATCCGGTATCGGCTACGACTGGACGGGGATGTCCTACCAGGAACGTCTGTCCGGTAACCAGGCCCCTGCCCTGTATGCCATCTCACTGATTGTCGTCTTCCTGTGTCTGGCGGCGTTGTATGAGAGCTGGTCGATTCCGTTCTCCGTTATGCTGGTGGTTCCGCTGGGGGTAATTGGTGCGCTGTTAGCGGCCACTTTCCGCGGTCTGACCAACGACGTTTACTTCCAGGTGGGCCTGCTCACAACCATTGGGTTGTCGGCGAAGAACGCGATACTGATCGTCGAATTCGCCAAAGATCTGATGGATAAAGAGGGCAAAGGCCTGATTGAAGCGACGCTGGATGCGGTTCGTATGCGTTTACGTCCGATCCTGATGACCTCTCTGGCGTTCATTCTGGGCGTTATGCCACTGGTTATCAGCTCCGGTGCCGGTTCCGGCGCGCAGAACGCCGTAGGTACCGGCGTTATGGGCGGGATGGTCACCGCAACGGTTCTGGCTATCTTCTTCGTCCCGGTCTTCTTTGTGGTGGTACGCCGCCGCTTCAGCCGGAAAAGTGAAGATATTGAACACAGCCATTCCGTAGAACATCGCTGATGCTCATCTGATAAAAGGCCGCGCAAGCGGCCTTTTTTTCGAATGAAATCAGCAAAAGGGCTTATTGATACCTTGTTGACTTTTGGTTGTAGATAATAAAGGTTATAATCCACAAGAGGATGAAGGCTATTTCTGGCCATTTGGCTTATGGCTTATTCCCTGCTTAACCACTCATTATTAAGACAATTCCTGGGGGGCATCCGTTTCTGGTTTCGTGCCGGAGGTAAGCGACGAGGATGGAAAGAGAGGATAATCTGATGAATTTCAAAATAATCACGTAATTATCTCATTTCGGTATGGGTTGGCGACATGCTATAATGAGAAAAATCCACAAACCTTCACTTTCTCTCATATTACATTAATTGTAATTTTTCGTAATATAACGATGAAATCTTTTTTAGAGTAGATTATAGTTAAATCATCAAGCGTAGAAGGCAAGTACCAGGTCAGTTAGTTGTACCCATCCCGAAAGGTGTTCGGTTAGTTCAAGCCACTAAGAAGGGGATGCGTTATGGATGAATACTCACCCAAAAGACATGATATAGCGCAGCTTAAATTTCTTTGTGAAACGCTTTATCACGACTGTCTTGCAAACCTTGAAGAAAGCAATCATGGCTGGGTAAACGACCCAACCTCGGCGATCAACCTTCAACTCAACGAACTGATAGAGCATATTGCAACCTTCGCACTTAATTATAAAATTAAGTATAATGAGGACAATAAGCTGATTGAGCAGATTGATGAATATCTGGACGACACATTTATGTTGTTCAGCAGTTATGGCATTAATGCGCAGGATCTGCAGAAATGGCGGAAATCAGGTAATCGCTTGTTCCGCTGCTTTGTGAATGCCACCAGAGCTAACCCTGTTAGTTTGTCTTGTTAAAAATTATTACAATCATAGGTAAGATTTATGTCCGATAAACCATTAACTAAAACTGATTATTTGATGCGCTTGCGACGCTGTCAGACAATTGACACGCTTGAACGCGTGATTGAGAAAAATAAATATGAATTATCTGACAATGAATTGGCTGTATTTTACTCAGCCGCCGATCACCGTCTTGCAGAATTGACGATGAATAAACTTTACGACAAGATCCCCTCCTCCGTTTGGAAATTCATTCGTTAATTTGATTACTGAATATCAGGAAATACGGATGTTTTCCTGGGGAACATTTATCTTATTTGCAATAACAATAGCATGGCTATTGTGACTTCTGTCACGGTATAGTTCAGGGATCGTTCCCTGATTAACGCAGACCCTCTACTGTATTGCCTCACCAGTGAACAGGCAGAGAGCGCAGAATGAGTGAAGAGAAGCGTAAAATGATAGCGGGTGAACGGTATCACCCGGCAGATGAGACTCTGCGCCATGACCGATTGCAGGCGCGTCGGTTCGTTCACCGCTACAATCACACCGCCCCGGATGAAAAGGCCGAACGCCTGGCTATTCTCCACGCCCTGTTAGGTCAGTGCGACCGTCCCTACATCGAGCCGTCATTTCGCTGTGACTACGGTTACAATATCTTCCTGGGTAAAGACTTTTACGCCAACTTCGACTGCGTCATGCTCGACGTCTGTCCCATTATTATTGGTGATAACTGCATGCTGGCTCCCGGCGTTCATATCTATACCGCCACGCATCCGCTGGATGCGACAGAACGCAATAGCGGACTGGAGTTCGGCAAACCCGTCACGATTGGCAATAATGTCTGGATTGGTGGGCGTGCGGTCATTAATCCCGGCGTCAGCATTGGTGACAATGTGGTGGTTGCCTCCGGCGCCGTAGTGACCAAAAGCGTACCCGCCAACGTCGTGGTGGGAGGTAATCCAGCACGGATTATTAAAACACTGTAAATAGAATTGTAACTGTTATGCTAAATTGTGGTTAATCTGTTACTTTTTTCAGGCTAATCGCCCACTTAAAATAGGGCGTTCCCCTGTAAGTTGCGAAATCACGAAGGCAAAAAATGACAGAAATACAACGCCTGCTCACTGAAACCATCGACGATCTGAATGTTCGTGAGAAGCGCGATAATAAGCCCCGCTTTAGCATCAGCTTTATTCGTAAACATCCAGGCCTGTTTATCGGGATGTATGTTGCGTGGTTTGCCACGCTGGCGGTCATGCTGCAATCAGAAACGCTGGTTGACTCTGTCTGGCTGCTGGTGGTGCTGTTTGTCATCCTCAACGGTTTTTTCTTTTTTGATGTCGCCCCGCGCTATCGCTATGAAGATATCGACGTACTGGATTTCAGGGTGTGTTACAACGGCGAGTGGTACAACACCCGGTTTGTGCCCCCTACACTGATTAGCACCATCCTTCACTCCCCGGACGTTGACGATGAACGCAAAGCGCAATTACAGAAGATGCTGACGCGTAAAGGCGAACTGTCGTTTTACGATATCTTCACTCTTGCCCGCGCAGAAGCCACACCATAGCCAATTGGTATTGCCGGATAGACTTTTCCTCTATCCGGCCCTCTTCTCTCTAACGTCGTTTTTTCCTTCCCTGTACCGCTTTGAAACGCGGGTTGCTCTTACAAATCACATATAAACGCCCTTTCCGCTTTACGATCTGACAGTCGGGATGGCGCTGCTTTGCGCTACGTAATGAATTCAAGACCTGCATGATATCCTCATAATCGTTGATATTATGTTACAATATAACATTACTTTATCGCTGAACGCATGACAGTTCAATCCTTTCCGCATTAACGCGCGTTCTTTTGCATTGAAGACGGCGAAAAGTCGGACTCCCCACAAAAAATTCTGCAGATTAACGACATCATTTACAGGGCTTTTTTCCCGATCGGATATACTTTCTCTACAATGCGTTATTAAGGATATTTGCGTGAGAACACGACATCTGGTCAGTCTGGTAACAGGAGTGCTTATCCTCGCCGTATTGGTTCCGGTCGGTTTGAGTGTCTGGCTCGCTCATCGCCAGGTCGAAAAGAAATTCATCGAGGAGCTGGATACCTACTCATCGCGCGTCTCTGAACGTACTGAACGCGTGGTGGCCCAGGCAAAACAGGCATTACAGCAGATTAACGCCGTGAACAGCGCACCGTGCTCGCGTGAACACTTACTGGCGATGCGGAGACTTTCCTTCAGCTATCGCTATGTCCAGGAAGTACTGTATCTGCGAAACAACATACCACGCTGTTCCTCTCTGGAGCAGGAAAGTTATACCTCGGCCTTCCCGCCGCCCATGAAAATCACTAACGATGGCTACCGCGCCTGGTTTACCGCGCATAACGATCTGGGGATCGAGCGTTACATGGCAGCACTGGGCTATGGCGACTATATCGTGATGATTGATCCCGCCTCTTTTATCGACGTGGTTCCTTTTGGCGCCTGGCAGATCGATGTCGCGATTATTGGCGTAAAACGCAATACCGTCATTGCCAGCAGCAGCGCGCTCGCACCGAATATTCTGCAATTTACTCAGGAAACCACGCCTCGCCACATGGAAAGTCATGGCATTATTTATGAGATTCGCCCTTTCCCGGAGATGGGCATTACCATTGTCAGTTGGGCGTCGACCCTCCCACTACAAAAAATCTGGTACCGACAGGCGCTGATCTGGGTTCCCGCCGGCACTCTGATCGGTCTGCTGGCCGCCGCCTTTATTTTGCGCATTCTGCGCCGTCTCCAGTCACCTCATCACCGATTGCAGGATGCCATCAATAACCGCGATATTAAGGTCCATTATCAGCCTATTGTGTCACTCAGCACCGGCAAAATCGTAGGGGCGGAAGCGCTGGCGCGCTGGCCGCAAACTGACGGCAGCGACCTGTCGCCCGACATTTTCATCACTCTGGCCGAAGAGACTGGTCTTACCGAACCCCTCACCCGCTTAATTATCGAAACGGTATTTGAGGATATGGGGAAATGGCTGAAGCAGCATCCCGAACAGCATATTTCCATTAATATTGAAGCGGCGGATCTCGCCTCTGAAAAGCTCCCGACGTTGCTCAGTAAACAGCTTAACCGGTATCAGCTTGCCCCCTCACAGATTGCGCTGGAACTGACGGAACGGGGATTTGCCGATCCGAAAACCAGTTCACCCATTGTCGCCCGCTATCGTAAGGCGGGGCATGCTATCTATATTGATGATTTTGGCACCGGCTATTCCAGTCTTAGTTATTTGCAGAATCTGGACGTAGATATCCTGAAAATCGACAAATCGTTTGTCGATGCGCTCGAATATAAAAACGTGACGCCGCATATCATCGAAATGGCCAAAACGCTGAAGCTGAAAATGGTGGCGGAAGGAATTGAAACGGCTAATCAGGAAGACTGGTTGCGCCAGCACGGCGTCCATTATGGGCAGGGCTGGCTTTACAGCAAAGCGCTGCCCAAAGAAGCATTTATTCTGTGGGCTGAAAAACGCTTATAACGCAAAGATGGCTGGCGGCACGCCGCACAGCCAGTCACGCTAGTCGTCGATAATGGGGGAGAATCCGCCGTAAATCATGCGTTTACCATCAAACGGCATCGACTCACTGAACGCTTTCATGCGCGGATCGTTCATCATCTTCTGATTCGCCGCATCCCGCACTTCTTTCGACGGGTATTCAATCCAACTGAATACCACTTCTTCGTGCTCCTCGGCTTTCACCGCCATACGAAAATCGGTGAGTTTGCCATCGGGCACATCCTCGGCCCAGCATTCCACAATGCGGAGCGCGCCAAATTCCTTGAACAGCGGTGCTGCTTTTGCCGCCATCGCCTTATAAGCCTCCTTGTTTTCGGCAGGTACGGCAAGGACAAATCCATCCACGTACTTCATGAGAAAAACCTCCGAAGTCCACCGCGCGGCAAGCCTATTCCAGCCACGTCAGTCGTGAATAAGTTTAGTCGCCCTCTCCTGTCTACGCCGTCTGAATCCGCGCCCTGGGTTTGTAGCGAAACCACGGCAGGCAGATCTGGATCAGCGGCCCAATCGCCAGCGCATACAGCACGGTTCCGACGCCAAGCGTACCGCCGAGCAGCCAACCGCTCAGTAAAACAGAAACTTCAATCGCCGTTCGGATCGTACGCACCGACCATCCCGTGCGGGTGTGAATACCGGTCATCAGACCGTCTCTCGGCCCGGCGCCAAACCCCGCGCCAATGTACATCCCCGTCGCCAGGGCGTTCACTACCACGGCCGCCACCAGCATAAGGCTACGCACCGCGAGAGAGGAAAACGTTGGTATCATCGCCAGCGCGGCATCGGCGGCAAGCCCGATCACAATCACGTTACTGAGCGTCCCCAATCCTGGGCGCTGACGCAGGGGGATCCACAGCAGGAGTACCAGCGCGCCGACAATAATCATCACCACGCCAATCTTCATCGACAACAGATTCGCCAGCCCCAGATGGAACACGTTCCACGGATCGGCACCTAAATCCGCGCGCACAAACATCGCGGTTGATACCCCATACAGAGCCAGCCCAAAATAAAGTTGAACCAGACGACGTCCCATTTTCACCCTCCCCGTTCAGATAGTCTTCATCATCGCTGTAATTGGCACTATGATTAATGACCAGTTTTGAAAAAGTGGACTGCAATGTCATCACGTCGTTATGGAAGTCAATCTCTCCAGCGCCTGATTGGGCACTGGCAGGACAGCGCCGCAAGAACTCCGCTCTGGCGGCAACTGGCAGAAGCGTTGCGTCTGCTGATCCTCGACGGGCGTCTGGCACTCGACAGCCGTTTGCCCGGAGAACGCGAACTGGCTGCGGTACTCGACATCAGCCGGACCACCGTGGCCAGCGCGCTGGCGCAATTGCGGGAAGAGGGATATCTGGAGAGTCGGCACGGCAGTGGGTCGCGTGTGGTTCTGCCAGGTCATATCCGCGAAGTGCCGACGCGAACCGGTACCACGATGGCATTGGATCTCTCCACCGCCGCCCTCAGTGCGGGGCCTGAAATCCATCAGGCTTATCAACAGGCGCTGGTTGCGATGCCACCGCATTTGCTGACGTCGGGCTATCAACCGCAGGGATTACTCTGCTTGCGTGAATCGCTCGCCCGTCATTACTGTGCGCGAGGCCTGCCGACAACGGCGGATGAAATCATGGTGGTCAACGGCGCGGTCAGTGGTCTGGCGCTGATCCTGCGCTTATTGACTGGCCCCGGCGATCGGGTAGTGGTCGATCATCCGACGTACCCGCTGGCAATTGCGGCCATTCAGGGCGCCTCCTGTCGACCGGTGGGCGTGTCATTACCCGAACAGGGTTGGGATACGGATGGACTGGCCGCAACCATCGCCCAGACCTCACCGAGAATGGCCTATCTGATGCCGGATTTCCATAATCCCACCGGGCGGTGTATGGATGATGGGACGCGGCACGTCATCGCGGATATTGCTGCCCGTACGCGTACAACGCTAGTGATTGACGAAACGATGGTGAACCTCTGGTACGACGCCCCACCGCCCCCGCCACTGGCGGCGTATCACCGCGACGCCCCGGTAATTATGCTGGGTTCAGCGGGCAAGAGTTTCTGGGGAGGACTGCGTCTGGGCTGGGTGCGTGCGCCATCACGTACCATCGCCGCGCTGGTGCAAACACGGGATACGGTCGATTTGGGCTCGCCGGTCATCGAACAACTTGCCACCACGTGGCTCCTTGATAATGCTGATTCATTTTTGCCGCAGCGCAGACAACAGCTCGCCGCGCGGCGCGAACTCTGCGACACCCTGATGCGCAAACACTTTCCCGAGTGGCGCTATCAGCAACCACAGGGCGGATTATCCTTCTGGGTAGAACTGCCGGATACGCTGGCAACGCTTTTCGCCACGCGGGCGGAAAGCGTCGGGATCCAACTCGGAACAGGCACCCGTTTTGGGCTCGCGGGCGCGTTTGATCGTTTCTTACGTATGCCGTTTGCCTTACCGGAAGAGCCTCTGCGCGCGGCGTTTAACACCCTGGAACCGATCTGGGAAACACTGCGTCTGCAGTCCGGCAACGCTAAGGTGCGTAAGATTATTTAATGCTGGCGAGGAACCGGAAAACCCTTGAGGGAAATCACAAAATTATCGCCCTCTTTCTTTATTTTGGCACCGGCATCGCACCAGTCAGAGGCTATACGGAAAAATTCATCACTACCAACGTTCCAGCTCAGGCAAACATGCTTAACATAACCCGAGCGGAGCAGTTCACAGGCTTCGCCATAGTTACTGGCGATGGAGAGCGTTTGCTGTTTCATTTTTTCTTCTTCAGTAGTCTGCGCAATGCTTTGACTTCTTTAGGAGTCAGTGGCTCAACAAACGACTCTTCCGTGTGTTGGCTATCGATATCGCCAGCCGAGACCCCCGCCTCTGCCGCAACGTCGAAGGCAATCAGCAGCAGTTTTTCTGTCGTGACGCTTAAATTCTCATTATTCAGTTCAGCGAAATGACGAAGTTTTTCTTTTAACGTCTCATCAATTTTGACATTCAGTACTGCAGTAGCCATCGTAAGAATCCTTGTGGACAGGCAAAAGCACGGTTCCGGCGACGACAGGATCGCCATGGCGTGATAAGCGAATTGAGCGCCAGGATTTAACATCCCAAAAACACTTTGCCAGCATTTGATGACAAAAAAATGACAAAACTATGACAACAACAAGAAGAAAAACGAAGATGTGATGCCAGATGGCACAAATGGGTGGGGGCCCTGCCAGCTACATCCCGGCACACACGTCATCTGCCTTGGCTGCTTCCTTCCGGACCTGACCTGGTAAACAGAGTAGCGTTGCGGGAGAACCAACAGAGCCCCCATTGAGAGCGTTGTTAACCAACGCGCAGGCGCATTATCACTGCTGCCCCCTGTAATTGCAAGCCATCGGCAGTCAGATGCTGGTTTCTTGCGCAATGGAACTTCCCGCGCCCGCCATTCCAGATTATGCTGAAGGATTACCGCAGGAAGAGACCATGGACAGACAAGACACTTTCCCTCAGCGCGTCTGGCAAATTGTTGCCTCCATTCCCGAAGGCTGTGTCACCACTTATGGCGACGTCGCGTTGCTCGCAGGTTCTCCGCGCGCGGCCAGACAGGTCGGCGGCGTACTCAAACGTTTACCCGAAGGCAGCACTCTGCCCTGGCATCGGGTGGTGAATCGGCACGGCGCGATTTCACTCACCGGTCCCGATCTACAGCGACAACGGCAGGCATTACTGGCGGAAGGTATTGTGGTATCAGGGAGCGGGCTGATTGATTTGCAACGGTATCGCTGGAATTATTGACCCTCTCCGGGTGGAGAGGGTCAGACAGGCCTTAGTACTGTGTCGGAGCAGGCACCGCTGAAGACGGGTTGACCTGCGTTGGCGAAGTTGAAGGCACCGTTGTCGCTGCCCCACCGCTTGCCTGCACAGGCACTTCCGTTTGCTGCACCGGCACCAGAGTCAGATCGGCTTTCGTACCGCCCTGGTTGATGACCGGCTGAACGGTATCGGTAATAAACACCAGTTTGTCATTCACCGTAATTGCCGCACTCAGCAGAATGCGGGCATTGGGCTGCACGTCAGCCGGGTTAAACGGCAGAACGAAGCTAAATGGCGCCTGTTTCCCTTCGGTACGAACCGCTTTCTGGGACAACACTTTCGACGGGGCGTCGGCGAGCGACGCATCCGACAGGGTCACGGTAAGCACGGCGTCAGGCGGCAATGCCACTTTCTGACGGATCCATACGGTACCCGAGACATTAGGTTGCTGAATAGCAGGCTGTGTGGCCGTTGCTGAAGTGTTTGGGTTTGGCGCTGGCGTCTGGATATCCGCGCTTTTATCTGCGCAGGCGGCCAGAGCAACCGCAACCGCTAAACCACTTACCATGTGCATGAGCTTCATTAAATTCTCCTTATCATCTCTGCACCAGCGGGTTTTCCTCCCGCCGGAAGAGTGGTTAACAAAAACGTAACGTAGCTAAGTGTGGCACATATCACTTATTTTTGCCTGGAATTGGCCAGTTTTTCAGACTATTGCACCCATCGGACCACTTCTAAAATTGCGTTATACTCTGCCTATCTCGCTTCGGCGTCGTTGTTACCTGGAGAGCATGTATGAGTCAGGCACTGAACAATTTGCTGACATTGTTGAATCTGGAAAAAATTGAGGAAGGACTCTTTCGGGGCCAAAGTGAAGACTTAGGGCTGCGCCAGGTATTTGGTGGACAGGTCGTCGGTCAGGCGCTGTATGCAGCGAAAGAAACGGTACCAGAAGAACGCCTGGTTCACTCGTTTCATAGCTATTTTTTACGCCCTGGTGATAGCCAGCGACCGATTATTTATGACGTGGAAGTTCTGCGCGACGGCAACAGCTTCAGCGCCCGCCGCGTTGCCGCTATTCAGAACGGAAAGCCTATTTTTTATATGACCGCTTCATTCCAGGCGCCAGAGCCCGGTTTCGAACATCAAAAAACCATGCCGCACGCCCCCGCGCCGGAAGGATTGACATCAGAGACCGACATTGCCCGGTCAGTCGCGCATCAGTTGCCGCCGATTTTAAAAGATAAATTTCTCTGCGATCGCCCGCTGGAAGTGCGTCCCGTTGAGTTTCATAACCCGTTAAAAGGCCATGTGGCAGAACCCACGCGCCAGGTGTGGATCCGCGCGAACGGTACGTTACCCAACGACATTCGCGTCCATCAGTATCTGTTGGGCTACGCCTCCGATCTCAATTTCCTGCCGGTTGCCCTGCAACCTCACGGCATTGGTTTCCTGGAAAAAGGGATTCAGATTGCCACGATCGACCATTCCATGTGGTTCCACCGTCCGTTTGATTTGAATGAATGGCTGCTGTACAGCGTGGAAAGCACGTCGGCCTCCAGCGCGCGCGGATTTGTTCGCGGCGAGTTCTACACGCAGGATGGCAAACTGGTGGCCTCGACCGTGCAGGAAGGGGTAATGCGTAATCACAACGAATAAAAAACCGGATGGCATTGCTGCGCATCCGGCGATATCCCGTGTTGCCCGGTTAAGTTCACCGGGCATTTTTCTGTTATGCGTTGTAGGCATTCTCGCCGTGACTGTTCACATCCAGCCCTTCGCGCTCTTGCTCTTCCGGGACGCGCAGACCAACGGTCATATCCGCCAGCTTGTAGCCGATGAAGGCCACGACGCCAGACCAGACGATCGTGATGGCGATGCTCTCAAGCTGAACCAGCAGCTGATGCCCCATCGTCACCCCTTCAGCAAAGCCCACACCGCCCAGTGCGCTTGAGGCAAAGACCCCGGTAAGAATACAACCGACAATCCCGCAGACACCGTGAACGCCAAACACATCACACGGGTCATCAACGCGCAGCAGACGTTTGAGCATTGTCACGCCCCACAGCCCGGCCACGCCAGCCACCACGCCAATGATTAACGCGCCACCGACACCGATGTAACCACAGGCAGGCGTCACGCCAACCAGACCGGCAATCGCCCCTGAGCATGCACCCAGCAGAGACGGTTTACCGCGCAACGCCCACTCGCCGAAGATCCAGCCGAGGATCGCGGCGGCCGTGGCAACAACGGTGTTCACAAAGGCCAGCGCAGCAATTTCGTTCGCCGTCCCTGCGGAACCGGCGTTAAAGCCGAACCAACCGATATAGAGGATCGCCGTACCAGTAAAGACCATCGGCAGGTTAT
This sequence comes from Citrobacter sp. Ca225, assembly GCF_030337175.1. Lineage (NCBI taxonomy): Bacteria > Pseudomonadati > Pseudomonadota > Gammaproteobacteria > Enterobacterales > Enterobacteriaceae > Citrobacter > Citrobacter sp. Ca225. Next base: position 114,816 of record NZ_JAOWCD010000068.1, read on the forward strand.
GCGGTTTGAACGCCTCTTTGCCGAAGCCCACACGTTTGCCAATCAGGTAGGCCCCCACCAGGCCAGCGATGGCGGCGTTGATATGCACGACGGTACCGCCGGCAAAGTCCAGCGCACCGTGCGATCCCAACAGGCCGCCGCCCCACACCATATGGGCAATCGGAATGTAGGAGAGGGTCAGCCAGACCACCACGAAGATCAGGACGGCCGAGAAACGGATGCGTTCCGCCAGCGAACCGACGATCAGGCCGACAGTAATACAGGCAAACGATCCCTGGAAAGCAACGTGAATATACTGGTAGATACTGCCCATTACGGCGGTCAGTTCAATGTTTTTCAGCATCACCCAGTTGAAGTTACCGAAGAAGCTGTTCCCTTCGCCGAATGCCAGTGAATAACCAAACACCACCCATATGATGCACACCAGCGCAAAGGTGACGGTGACCTGCGTCAGCATCGACAGGACGTTCTTCCCGCGGATCAAACCGCCGTAAAACAGGGCGATACCCGGTATGGTCATAAACAGCACCAGAGCGGTACAAATCATCATAAAGGCGTTATCGGCTTTATCCGCCACTGCCGGAGCAGCCATCACGAGACCTGGCAGCAGCGCCAGCGAAGCAAGGCCCGTTTTCATCGTTGCTATCTTCATTTTGTCGTTTCCCGTTACTGTGTGCCAGGCTTTACAGCGCCGCTTCGTCAGCTTCGCCGGTGCGAATACGAATGACGCGTTGCAGCTCCGCGACGAAAATTTTGCCGTCGCCAATTTTTCCGGTGTAGGCCGCCTTGCTGATGACATCGATCACTTCATCCAGTTGGTCGTCGGCAATGGCCACATCAATCTTCACTTTAGGCAGGAAGTTGACGCTGTACTCTGCACCCCGATATAACTCGGCATGACCCTTCTGACGTCCGAACCCTTTCACTTCGGTGACGGTCAGCCCTTGAATACCAATAGAAGAGAGCGCTTCGCGAACGTCTTCCAGTTTGAACGGTTTGATTACCACGGTAACCAGCTTCATAGATCCCCTCCAGTCAGAATTCGGCATATGGTGCGACTACACGACTGAGGTATTGCAAGGTGTATGCCAGAATTGAAAAAGCGGGGCCGATGTCTGTTCTACAGGCCGTCTGACGGGCGATTCAGAATGGAAAACGGAACGGGAAAAGAAAAACGCACCATGGCAGTGCATGATGCGTTACATTTTTGCACCACCGCCGAAGCGACCCGGCAGTGGCGGTGCATCAGGCGGGAAGCGACTCCTCGCGAACGCTGGCGGCAAGCTCTTCGCCAGCGAGCTGGAGCTGATACATCTGCCAGTAGCGCCCTTGCGCCGCAAGCAGTTGCTGATGAGTACCACGCTCTACCGCCTGTCCACGATGAAGCACCAGAATGGTGTCCGCCTCAACAATGGTCGACAGTCGGTGCGCAATCACCACCAGCGTGGTGTGTTCGCGCACGGCGGCCAGCGCATGTTGAATGGCCTGCTCGGTACCGGAATCGATACTGGCGGTCGCTTCGTCGAGGATCAAAATTTGCGGCGTTGCCACCAGTACCCGCGCCAGCGCCAGCAGCTGTTTCTGCCCGACGGAGAGATTGTTCCCCTGCTCACCAAGTTGGGTATGAATGCCTTCGCTCATCCCGCGAGCCAGTTCCGCCAGTTGCACCGTCTCCAGGGCTTGCCACACTTGTTCTTCAGAGATATCCCGCCCCAGCGTCACGTTTGCCAGGAATGAATCCGCCATGACCACCGGATCCTGTTGCACCATCGCGACGCCCTGACGCAACGCGCTGTGACTCAGTGAACGTAATGGACGCCCGTCAAGGCGAATCTCCCCCTGACTCAGTGGGTAATAGCCCATCAGCAGACTGGCAAGCGTACTTTTACCGCTGCCGGTATGCCCAACCAGTGCAACAAAACTGCGGGACGGTACGGAAAGGCTGACATTTTGCAGCACCAGATTATCATCGCGGTAGGCGAACGACACATCCTCAACGTCAATCTGCCCGGACGCCAGCGGTCGCGGGTCCTGCCCGTAACGCTGGCGCGGCCCGTCCATCAGTTCAAACACGCGCTCCCCGGCCACCACGGCCTGTTGCAGCATCGACTGTTGAGTGGTCAGTTCGATCAGCGGTTCATTCAGGCGTCCCAGATAACTGATAAAGGCGTAGAGCACCCCGACTTCTATTGTCCCTGCCGACGTAAAACTGAACAACATCAACAGACCGCAGAGAATGAGCGCGGAAAACAGGCTCAGCAGAGGCCGTAATAAGAAGCCATCTAAACGCAACGTCTGCATACGCGCCAGATAATGCGAGCGGCTGGCTTCGCCCATCCTCTCACCAAAGCGCGCCTGCTGGCGAAACTGCTGGATCACGCTCATGCCGTTAATCACTTCGTTGAAGCCATCATTGATATCGGCGAGATAAGCCCGCACACGACGGACTATCGGCGTGCTGTAACGCTGATAGATAATCATCACCACCAGCACCGCCGGGAAAATCAGGATCGCCACCAGCGCCATGCGCCAGTCGAGACTGAACATTGCCACCAGCATCGCGCCAATCAGGGCCGCGCTGCGCAGAACTGTCGCGACTACCGTGACATACAGATCGCGGATCACTTCGGTATCGTTGGTGACGCGCGAAATGAGCTGTCCGACGGGCTGCGTGTCAAATTCACTCAACGGCTGGCGCAGCGCGGCATCCATCACGTCGGTACGCAATTGCTGCACCACGCCGACCGCAGCGCGGTTAAACAACAGCGACTGAGCATAGTGCAGACTGGCGGCGAGAATCTGCAGCCCAAGATAGGCGGCAATGAGTCCGGTCACCCTCCCCAGCGGCAGATTATTTTTAGCCACCATGTTGTCGATGAAGTAGCTTATCAGCAGCGGCCCGCTGACTTCTGCGGCCGCCGCGACCCACAGCATAATCACTGCAACGCCTAACGGTTTTCGCCACGGCGATCCATAGGCCAGCAGGCGTTTGAGGGTCGGCCATAACTGCCCAAAACTACGCATTTGCCGCCTCCTCGTTATTTTCCGGTGCATCATCAAGCGCCGCTTCCAGTTGCTGATAACGGTACATATCGCGATACCAGCCCGCCTGCTGCACCAGCGCCTCGTGATCGCCGCGCTGCGCGATATGCCCATGCTGCATCACGATGATTTCGCTCGCTTCAGTCAGCGCCGAGAGGCGGTGCGCGCTGATAATCACCGTTCGCCCTTCTCCCCACTGGCGCAGATTGTGCAAGATCTGATGCTCCGTTCGCCCGTCCACCGCCGACAGGGCGTCGTCCAGGACCAGGATTTCGGCATTCAGCAACAGCGCCCGCGCAATGGAGATACGCTGTTTCTGTCCGCCGGAAAGCATCACGCCGCGCTCGCCGACCTCGGTATCGTAACCCTGCGGCAGACGAAGAATATCCTCATGTACGCTGGCTAAACGCGCCACATGTTCAATATCCTGTTGCGTGGCGCTGGGGCAGCCCAGCGCAATGTTATTCGCCACGGTATCCGAAAACAGGAATGGCGTCTGACTGACCACCGCCAGCCGACTGCGCCAGCTATCCAGTTGCAGGCGTGGCAGAGGAATGTCATGAAAGCGGATATCCCCCTCGGTGATATCGAAATGGCGCTGAATCAGCGACAACACAGTACTTTTACCCGCGCCGGTCGGCCCGCAGATGCCGAGCATCTGCCCAGGCTTAAGCTGAAAATTGACGTTTTCCAGCGTCGGGTGCGTGGTTTGCGGATAGCAGAACGCACGGATCGCCACCGCCAGTTCGCCCCGCCCTTCCGGCACCGGTTCGCTGCCATCATTCACCACCGGCGCTTCGGCCAGCATCGCGCGAATACGACCGTAAGCGGCGCTACCGCGTTCCACGATGTTAAACATCCACGCCAGCGCCAGCATCGGCCAAATCATCAGCCCGAGGTACATCATGAAGCTGGTCAGTTGTCCCAGCGTCAGCGAACCTTGTACGACCATCCAACTGCCGCCACCGATAGCCAGCAGGTTCGCCGTGCCGATGGCGATATAAATCGTCGGATCAAAACGGGCATCAATACGCGCCACGCGCATGTTTTTCTTCCCGGTATCTTCCGCATCAGCCGCAAACAGTGCGGACTGCCGATCCTCCAGACCAAAGGCTTTGATCATACGAATACTGGTCAGGCTCTCCTGGGTACGGTCATTGAGACTGGAGAACGCCGCCTGTGCCAGTCTGAAACGATCATGCAGACGATCGCCGTAGCGTTTGATCATCAGCGCCATTACCGGCATCGGCAGTAGAGCAAACAGCGTAAGCTGCCAGCTGATCTGCGTGGACATCACAATCAGCACCGCACAGCCCATCACCAGCGAATCCACCAGCGTCAGAACCCCTTCCCCGGCGGCAAAGACCACGCGGTCGACATCATTGGTGGCGCGCGCCATGAGATCACCAGTGCGGTGGCGCAGATAAAATTCAGGATGCTGGCGGCTGAGTTGGCGGTAATAATCTTCGCGTAGCTCCACCGCCAGTTGGTAAGACGCACCAAACAGCAGCACGCGCCAGACGTAGCGCAGCAGATAGACCACCACGGCAATCAGGGCGATGGTGCCAATCCACAGCATGATCTGTTGCGGCGTAAAGCGTTGTGTAGATACGCCATCCACCACAATACCGACCACTTTTGGTGGAATGAGTTGCAGAATAGCGATGAGGATAAGCAAGGCAACCGCCCCGAGGTAGCGACGCCACTCCCGGCGAAAATACCAGCTTAATTGAGCAAATAATCGCACGTATTATGTCCTGACCTGATTTTCCGGCAAATCGTGCCGGGAGAGTTATTCGATTGGCAGCGCAGTGGTGTATTTAATCTGTTCCATGGCAAAGCTCGACGTGACGTCCGACAGACCGGGAACGCTATTGACCAGACGTTTATAGAAGTCATCATAGCGCTTCATGTCAGCCACCTGAACCCGCATCAGGTAATCGTACTCCCCGGCCATGCGCCAGAAGCCCAACACCTCCGGCATCTCACTGACCACCGTCACGAAGCGGCAATACCAGTCACTGCTGTGATGCTGGGTTTTAATGAGCACAAAGGCAGTTAATCCCAGCCCCAGTTTTTCCGGATCCAGCAGTGCGACTTTACCGACCAGAATTCCCTCATCTTCCAGTCGTTTGAGGCGTTTCCAGCAGGGTGTGGTGGTCAGATTAACGGCATCCGCCAGCGCCTGCAAAGAGAGGGTGCAGTCCTGTTGCAACAATGCAAGCAGCTTACGGTCAATTTTATCTAACATACCGGCACCTCAGAGAAGAATTTTCTCCTTACATTCTATTTTAAAGGCTAAATGGCAACAATTTTTTCCGTGCTTTTCGCTACTCTTGGCACAAAATGACAAATGGATATTAATGATGAACAGCACCTGGGTTAAAAATGCCATCAATGAGATTAACGCAGATTATCAGCGCTCGGCGGATACTCATCTTATCCGCCTGCCATTACCGGTATTTCCGGATATCCAGCTCTATCTGAAAGATGAAAGCACCCACCCGACCGGTAGCCTGAAGCACCGGCTGGCGCGTTCGCTGTTCCTCTATGGGTTGTGCAATGGCTGGATTAAGGAAGGCACGACGATTATCGAATCCTCTTCCGGTTCAACGGCAGTCTCCGAAGCCTATTTCGCGCGCCTGCTGGGGCTGCCGTTTATCGCCGTCATGCCCGCCTGCACGGCCAAACGGAAAATCGAACAGATTGAATTTTACGGTGGTCGCTGTCATTTCGTGGACAGCGCCTGCGAGATTTATGCGGCGTCAGAACAACTGGCGCATGAGTTGAACGGCCATTATATGGATCAGTTCACCTATGCCGAACGCGCCACCGACTGGCGCGGTAACAACAATATCGCCGACAGCATCTTCCGCCAGATGCAGTGTGAACCGCATCCCGTACCGAAACACATTGTGATGAGCGCCGGAACCGGCGGGACCTCCGCGACCATTGGCCGCTACATCCGCTGCCAGGGTTACGATACAAAATTGATGGTGGTGGACCCGGAAAACTCCGTCTTCCTGCCTTTCTGGCAGTCGCGTGATGCTACGCTGCGCAGCCCTGTCGGCAGCAAAATTGAAGGAATTGGACGCCCGCGCGTCGAACCGTCATTCATTGCCGACGTGGTCGATGAGATGCTGCGCGTACCGGATGCCCCCAGCGTGGCGACCGCGCACTGGCTGGAAACGCAACTGGGCCGCAAAGTCGGCGCCTCTACGGGCACCAATATGTGGGGAATGTTGCAACTGGCCGCCCGCATGCGCGAAGCCGGAGAAACCGGTTCGCTGGTGACGCTACTGTGCGACAGCGGCGAACGCTATCTGGACACCTACTACCATGCTGAATGGGTGAGCGCCCATATTGGCGATCTTAGCGCGGCGAAAGCAGAGCTGGCGCGGTTGCTGAATACGCATTAAATCAAAAAAAACCGGGCTGAACGCCCGGTGCTGGTAGGGTCTCTCATTCGGGGGAATAAGGAAGATTTGGATAGTCCAGCCAATGTGTCAAAAAGTGTGATACCGCCTGGTTGCGACAATGACCAATCACCGGTAAATGGGGAAGTTCGGCAATAAGCTGCGGCATGGCATTGCCCATGATCAGGCCACGGCCGACGCTGCCAAGCATTTCGCGATCGTTCATCGCGTCACCAAACGCCATACATTCCGCCAGCGACAGCCCCAGATGTCCGCTCAGGACCTCCAGTGCAGAACCTTTGTTACAGCCTACCGGCAGTACTTCCAGGCAATCGATCGCCGAGTAACAAAGATGGGCTCGTGCGCCCAGTACCTCTTCAAGCTGAATTTTCAGCCTCGTCAAATCGTCATGATCGCCACAGAAGCAAACTTTAGTCACCCGATCTGCCGGAATACGCGCGACATCCACAATCTGATAGCGAAAACCGCTATAGACGTGGGCGTGCAGCATCTCTGGGATCTCTTGTCCGGTAAACCAGCCGTTATCGTTGAAGACATGCATACTCGCCTGTGTGTCCCAGTGCTGATGCAGGACGATCTCAGCAACAGCCGGATCCAGATCCTGACGGTGCAGCACCTCGCCTTCCAGCGAGTGAATGCGTGTCCCGTTACCGGTGATCAGAAAAGCATCGAGAGAAAAAGTGCCGAGAATATGGCGCATTTCCAGTACATGGCGTCCGGTGGCAAACGTCAGGGTAATGTCACGTTCGCGCAGACGCGCCAGAGTCGAGAGCGTTTCATCACCCAAAAGGTGATTTGGCATCAACAGGGTGCCATCCATATCAAATGCAGCCAGGCGTGCCATCTCTTTCTCCACTCGGTGACGGATTAACTTGTGATTCAGTATTACCTGAGATATACGGAAGTAATAGTGAATAGATAAAAGAAATTGTTCCGGGTTTATATGCGACTTCTCAATCGGCTTAATCAGTACCAGCGACTCTGGCAGCCTTCTAACGGCGAACCGCAGCACGTGACCGTCGGGGAACTGGCTGAACGCTGCTTCTGTAGTGAGCGGCACGTCCGCACGTTGTTGCGCCAGGCGCAGGAATCGGGTTGGCTGGTCTGGGAGGCGCAGTCCGGACGCGGTAAGCGCGGGCAACTGCGTTTTCTGGTGGCCCCGGAATCATTGCGCACGGCGATGATGGAACAGGCGCTGGAGAAGGGCCAACAGCTTAGCGTACTGGAGCTGGCGCAACTGGCACCCGGTGAACTGCGGGCCATGCTGCAGCCCTTTATGGGGGGTCAATGGCAAAACGACACGCCCACGCTGCGTATTCCCTATTACCGTCAGCTTGAACCGCTGCATTCTGGTTTTCTTCCCGGTCGCGCCGAGCAACATCTCGCAGGGCAGATTTTCTCCGGACTGACCCGTTTTGACAGCCAGACGCAGCGGCCCTGCGGGGATTTAGCCCACCACTGGGATATTTCCGCCGACGGGTTGCGCTGGGACTTCTATATCCGCTCGACGCTGTTCTGGCACAACGGTGACGCGGTAGAAACCACACAGCTTCATCAGCGACTGCTGATGTTGCGCAAACTCCCGGCACTGAACCGGCTGTTTATCAGCGTAAAGCACATTGAGGTGACGCATCCGCAGTGCCTGACGTTTATCCTGCACCGCCCGGATTTCTGGCTGGCGCACCGGCTGGCAAGCTACGGCAGCCTGCTGGCACATCCGGAACACCCCGTCATCGGAACGGGACCTTTTCGTCTGACGCTGTTTACGCCCGAACTGGTACGTCTGGAAAGCCATGACCATTACCATCTCGTACATCCACTGCTCAAAGCCATTGAATACTGGATCACCCCTCAGCTTTTTGAGCAAGATCTCGGCACCAGTTGTCGCCATCCGGTGCAGATAACCATTGGCAAACCTGAAGAGCTCGCCACGGTGAGCCCGGTAAGTACCGGCATCAGTCTCGGCTTTTGCTATCTCGCGCTGAAAAAAAGCGCCCACCTGACGCCACTGCAGGCTCGTCGGCTGGTCAGCCTTATTCATCGTTCTTCACTGCTGCAAACGCTGGATGTGAGAGAAAACCTGATTACGCCCTGCAACGAATTGTTGCCTGGCTGGGCCATTCCGCAGTGGGAGGGGCTGGAATCGGTTGAACTACCGAAAAAAATGACGCTGGTTTATCACCTGCCGGTGGAACTGCATACTATGGCAGAACACCTGCGCCACACGCTGGCCGCCCTCGGCTGCGAACTGACGCTGATTTTTCATAACGCGAAAACCTGGGACGGCTGCCAACGGCTTGCCGAAGCGGATCTGCTGATGGGAGACCGCCTGATTGGCGAAGCGCCCGAATATACACTCGAACAGTGGCTACGCTGTGATTCACTTTGGCCGCACGTGCTTGATGCACCAACATTCTCACATCTTCAGGCCACGCTGGATGCGCTGCAAATCAGACCGGAAGAGGATCATCGCTATGCCGCGCTGCGGCAAGTTTTCGCCAGCCTGATGGATGACGCGACGCTGACGCCGCTGTTTAACTATCACTATCGCATCAGCGCACCACCTGGTGTGAACGGGGTGCGGTTGAATCCGCGCGGCTGGTTTGAGTTCACCGAAGCCTGGCTACCACCACCCGCGTCGTGAAGAAGCTGGTCGCCAGGCAACTCTGGCGCTACCATAGCGGCTTTATACACGTCATTCTTCAAACTGCCTCTTTGTCGGCTACGTCTGTTCACCCCTGTCATTTACTTATGTAAACTCCAGGAGATTCTCAGACTTTTCGTCTCGATGCAATTTGAATGGCTTTGTGTACAGTAACTTATCAGGATTAACCATGAAACGTGCCGTCGTAGTATTCAGTGGAGGCCAGGACTCCACCACCTGTCTGGTGCAGGCACTGCATCAGTATGATGAAGTGCATTGCGTGACCTTTGATTATGGTCAGCGCCATCGCGCGGAGATTGATGTTGCACGTGATCTGGCCCTGAAACTGGGTGCACGTGCACACAAAGTACTGGACGTGACGCTGCTGAGTGAACTGGCAGTCAGCAGCCTGACCCGTGACAACATCCCGGTTCCGGATTATGAACCGGATGCTGATGGGATCCCGAATACCTTTGTCCCTGGACGTAATATTCTGTTTCTGACCCTGGCGGCGATTTATGCTTATCAGGTAAAAGCAGAAGCGGTGATTACCGGCGTCTGCGAGACCGATTTCTCTGGTTACCCTGACTGCCGCAATGATTTTGTCGAGGCGCTGAATCACGCCATTAAACTGGGGATGGCGAAAGATATCCGCTTTGAAACGCCACTGATGTGGATTGATAAAGCCGAAACCTGGGCGCTGGCAGATTATTGGGGCAAGCTGGATCTGGTACGTGAAGAAACGCTGACCTGCTATAACGGCATCAAGGGAGACGGTTGCGGCCACTGCGCGGCCTGTAATCTACGCGCAAATGGCCTGAATCATTACCTGGCAGATAAACCGGTCATAATGGCGGCAATGAAGCAGAAGACCGGCTTGAAATAATTGCGGGTTTCGCCGGATGGCGGTGCCTGGCACCTTATCCGGCCAACAGTTGGATCATCCACCCCTACTTCACCATCTGCTCCAGCTTTTCGCGTAACTCCCCTTCCAGCGGCAGCGCTTTTTGCGATTTCAGATCAATACAGACGAACGTAATAAGCGCATCAGCCACCACCTGTCCTTCCGGTTCCAGCGTAATCACCTGGCTTAGAATACCGCTTTTCCCGTTTAGCTGTTGCACCTGACTGGTGACGGTTAGCAGATCACTCAGAACCGCCGGACGGCGATAGTTAATATTGATGTTGACCACCACGAAAGCGATATTGTGGGCAGTCATCCATTGAAAGCTATCGCTGCTCTCCAGGCCATCCCAGCGGGCTTCCTCCAGAAACTCAAGATAGCGGGCATTATTCACGTGCTGGTAGACATCAAGATGATAACCACGAACCTTAATCTGTGTTTGCATAGCGCAGAGACCTTACGTTTTTGTTATAGAGAGACAGGAGTAGAGAGGCCATAACTGGTATGACCTCTCTCAGTCTGGCAAATATTTGCCAGTGCGCAAGTGATTAAAGTGTTAAAGCAGACAGATTGCGCTCCACTAACGCGTTGCCCATCCCCGGTACTTGTTTGAGATCTTCCACCGTTTTAAACGGACCGTACTCATCACGATAGCTGACGATCGCCTGTGCTTTCTTCAGGCCAACACCGTTCATCGCGCGCGCCAGCTCTTCTGCCGATGCGGTATTGATGCTGACCCTGGTACCCTCTTCGGTGCTGGCTTTCGCCGGAACCGCGGATTTGTTTTGCCCTGCAACCGGTGCTTGTGCGCTGGTCTCCACCGCTGGGCTTTTCGCTGCCGCTGTCGATGACGCCGCCAGCGCGCTTTGCGTCATACCCGCGCAGGCGAAGGAAAGGGTGATAAGTAACGCTTTGATTCCATGTTTCATACTGTTTTCTCCTTGTTAGTGAACAGTGGAATCACGATAACGAGGTTAAAACCAACGAACAAATGGCAAATGTCAGAAATGGAAAAGGCCGCGAAAGCGGCCTTCAGGTGTTACAACAGTTGTGCAATGATTTGCGAGACGTCTCGACGATTACGGCTGTTGATCCATCGCATTGCCGATTTTGATTTTCGCCGATTTACGCAGGTTACTCATCAATGCCTCAAAGACAATCTGCGCATTGTTCTGGGTGATCCCCTGAACCATCGCTTTCTTCTGATCTTCCGGCATGGAGCCCGCTTTCACGTCGTCCAGAGCCAGCAAAACCACATTGCCCTGCATATCGTTGGCAATGCCATAGCTCGGCTTATCTTTCGCCGGCAGGCTCAGACCAAACGCCGCCTGGCTAACCGGATCCTGGCCCGTACGGCTCAGCGTTTTAGACTCTCCAAAGCTCAGACCAGCGGCTTTCATCGCTTCTGCGCCTTTACCCGCCTTCAGCTCAACCAGCAGTTTTTCCGCATCCAGTTTAGCCTGCTGCTCTGCCTTGTTGTGCTTAACCAGCGCCGTAACCTGATCTTTCACCTCAGACAGCGGCTTCACGGCCTCTGCCTTGTGATCGCTGATACGCAGAACAAACGCGCGATCGCCATCGACGGTGATGATATCGGAGTTTCTGCCCGGCGCGCCGTTTTCACCCACCAGAGCACCATCAAAAATGGCGTCTGATACCGGTTTGAAATTCAGCTCTTCCGGCAGGTTCTCGTGACTGAACCAGCCCGTCTGTACCGCTTTCGCGCCAGCTGCCTGTTCGGCACCCGCCAGAGATTCTGTATCATTGTTCGCCGCATCGCTCACTTTCTGCTGTAAAGCAAAGTAAGCATCCAGCGCTTTTTCCTGTTTCACTTTCGCTGCGATGTCATCACGGACTTCGTTCAGCGGCTTCACAACCGCCGGCTGAATGTCGTCCAGACGCACAACCAGAAAGCCAACAGAGGATTTAATCACGCCAGAAAGCTGGCCCTTCTCTTTCAGCCCGGCATTTTTCAGCTCTTCCGGCGTGGTGGCGTCTTCCAGCCAACCCATATCGCCGCCGTTGCGGGCAGAGATGATGTCGGCCGATTTCTCTTTCGCCAGCGCAGCAAAGTCACCACCTTTGTTCAGCGCGTCGAGTACCGCTTTCGCTTCATCTTCCGTTTTAGTCTGGATGATGCTGTAACGGCTACGCTGTGCCTGGGTGAACTGATCCTGATGCTGATCGTAATAAGACTGGATATCTTCATCGCTAACCGGCTTTTGCATCGAGGCGGCGTCCAGCTTGATGTAGCTGACGCGGAACTGTTCCGGAGTCATGAAGCTGTTTTTGTGCTGCTCGTAGTAGCTGGCCACTTCCTGATCCGTCACCGACTGCTTCGCTGCAAGAGCATTGACGTCAATCGTGGCTTCACGGACGACACGCTGCTGTGCAACCAGCGCCGCCAGCTCATCAGTCTCACCCTTGAGCATAAAATCGGTGCCCGCGACGCCGCTGATAAGCTGCTGTGTAGTCAGTTGGTTACGCAAGGCTTGCGCATACTGGTCAGCGGTCATCCCCATCTGATTAACAATCGCGTTATAACGGTTGTTATCAAATTTGCCATCGACCTGGAATGCCGGCGTGGAGAAAATCGCCTGCTTCACCTGCTCGTCGCTGATGCCCAGTTTGAGTTCGCGGGCATACTGATCAAGCAGCGCTTCATCAATCAGACGATTAAGCGTCTGCTGGCGCAGGGTTTTCATGTAACCTTCGTTTGCCGCAAGCTCAGAGTACTGATCGCCCAACTGTTGCTGCATGCGATTACGTTCGCTGTTGAACGCATTCTCAAACTGCCCACGGCTGATTTCCTGGTCATTCACTTTAGCGGCGTAGTTGTTGCCTCCGCCAATCAGGTAACCACTCACGCCGGTCAGAATGAACGACACGATAATGATTCCGAAAATAATCTTGAGCACGAGACTGTTAGCAGCCGTGCGTAAGCTGTCCATCATGGTGTAACCACACTCCGCTGTAGGTGACTATACACGGCATCTTTCACGCGGCCTCGTCGTTAACTGCCCCGATGAAACGTGAATGCCTTGTGTATATACGCGTTACGCAGCATAGCGTTTCCTGAACGCTGCGCATAAAGGCCTATTGTGACAAGAAACAGGGGCGATTGTCAGCCCACAACATGTAGAAAATCGCTGCAAAAACAAAAAAGGCACATCAATTGATGCGCCCTTGTACTGAGTCCTGTCCCCGGAAGGGGATCACGCTTAGTTTACTGCGTCTTTCAGTGCTTTACCTGCACGGAAACCAGGTACTTTGGCGGCAGCAATGGCGATCTCTTTACCTGTTTGCGGGTTGCGGCCAGTACGGGCAGCACGCTCTTTAACAGCAAAAGTACCAAAACCTACCAGCGCAACGTCATCCCCTTCTTTCAGAGATTCGGTAACAGAAGCAATAATTGCGTCTAACGCACGCCCTGCCGCAGCTTTGGAGATATCAGCCCCTGCAGCAATTTTGTCGATCAGTTGAGATTTATTCACTCTTCTCTTCCTCATTATAATTTATATCGCACCAGAATCCTTCAAAGTGCGACCGCGCAGCAGTTATATCAGGCCTGCCATGCCCTTACAACACCCGATAATGATGGCAAGCCCAATCCGTCATCTAAATTAGCTATACAAAAAAAGGCTGGCAAGTACGAAATGGCCTGCCAGCCCTGTTTTTATTAGTGCTCTTTGCGCGAGGTCACTATTTTGCCGTCACAACCTGCATTCCAGAGGGTTCATTTTGCAATGCGAGCGTCAGAACCTCTTCAATGCGTTTCACCGGATGGATGTCCAAATCGGCAATAACATTGTCCGGAATCTCTTCCAGGTCGCGTTTGTTTTCATCCGGAATTAAGACCGTTTTAATACCACCACGGTGCGCAGCCAGAAGTTTTTCTTTTAACCCACCGATCGGCAGCACCTGACCACGCAGGGTGATCTCACCGGTCATCGCCACATCGGCACGCACCGGGTTACCGGTCAGGCAGGAAACCAGTGCGGTACACATCGCAATACCGGCGCTCGGACCGTCTTTCGGCGTCGCCCCTTCCGGAACGTGAACGTGAATGTCGCGTTTTTCGTAAAAGTCCGGATTAATACCCAGTTTTTCCGCACGCGCACGCACCACGGTCAATGCAGCCTGAATGGACTCCTGCATCACTTCACCCAGCGAGCCGGTGTAGGTCAGCTTACCTTTGCCCGGCACGCAGGCGGTTTCGATGGTCAGCAGATCGCCGCCCACTTCCGTCCACGCCAGACCTGTCACCTGGCCTACGCGGTTTTCATTGTCCGCGCGACCATAGTCAAAGCGCTGTACACCCAGGTAGTCGTGCAGGTTATCGCCATTGATCACAATGTGTTTCAGTGACTTATCCAGCAGCAACTGCTTAACCGCTTTCCGGCACAGTTTGGAAATTTCACGTTCCAGACTACGCACGCCAGCCTCACGAGTGTAGTAACGAATAATGCCGATAATGGCGCTGTCGTCGACCGTCAGCTCGCCTTTCTTCAGCGCGTTACGCTCAATCTGCTTCGGCAACAGGTGCTGTTTGGCAATGTTCAGCTTCTCGTCTTCGGTATACCCGGACAGACGGATCACTTCCATACGATCCAGCAGCGGCGCTGGAATGTTCATGGAGTTGGAGGTCGCGACAAACATCACGTCGCTGAGATCGTAGTCCACTTCCAGGTAGTGATCGCTGAAGGCCACGTTCTGCTCGGGATCCAGCACCTCAAGCAGTGCAGATGCCGGATCGCCACGCATGTCGGAAGACATTTTGTCGATCTCATCGAGCAGGAACAGCGGGTTTTTCACGCCCACTTTCGCCATTTTCTGGATCAGTTTACCCGGCATTGAACCGATGTATGTCCGACGGTGGCCACGAATTTCCGCTTCATCACGCACGCCGCCCAGCGCCATACGGATGTATTTACGCCCGGTCGCTTTGGCGATGGACTGACCCAGAGAGGTTTTACCTACCCCCGGCGGCCCTACCAGGCACAGGATCGGCCCCTTGATTTTGTTCACACGGCTCTGTACCGCGAGATACTCAAGGATGCGGTCTTTCACACGCTCCAGACCATAATGGTCGGTATCAAGGATTTCCTGCGCCTGACGCAGGTCTTTTTTAACCTTGCTACGCGCATTCCACGGCACCTGAACCATCCAGTCGATGTAACCACGCACGACGGTCGCTTCCGCTGACATCGGCGACATCATTTTCAGCTTCTGCAGTTCAGCTTCGGCTTTCTCTTTCGCCTCTTTCGGCATTTTTGCCGCGTCGATCTTCCGCTTCAGCGCTTCGTTTTCGTCCGGCGCATCGTCCATTTCGCCGAGTTCTTTCTGAATCGCCTTCATCTGCTCATTCAGATAGTACTCACGCTGAGATTTCTCCATCTGCTTTTTCACGCGGTTGCGAATGCGCTTCTCAACCTGCAGCAGATCGATTTCAGACTCCATCATCGCCATCAGATACTCCAGACGCTCGTTCACGTCTGACATCTCCAGTACGGACTGCTTATCCGCCAGCTTCAGCGGCATATGGGCAGCGATGGTGTCCGCCAGACGCGCCGGATCGTCAATGCTATTGAGCGACGTCAGTACTTCTGGTGGGATTTTCTTGTTCAGCTTGATGTAGCCTTCGAACTGGCTGATCGCCGTGCGTACCAGCACTTCCTGTTCGCGCTCGTCAATAGCAGGCGAATCAAGGTATTCCGCTTTCGCAGAGAAGTGCTCGCCGTTATCAGACAGCGCAGAAATACGCGCACGCTGTAACCCTTCGACCAGCACTTTGACGGTGCCGTCAGGCAGTTTCAGCATCTGCAAAATAGAGGCCACGGTCCCGACGGTGAAAAGATCGTTTACACCCGGCTCATCCGTTGATGCTTCCTTCTGGGCGACCAGCATGATTTTTTTATCATGGTCCATAGCCGCTTCCAGACAACGGATAGATTTTTCCCGCCCTACAAACAAGGGTATGACCATGTGCGGATAAACCACCACATCGCGCAACGGCAATACGGGGATTTCAATGCGTTCAGAACGCTCAGGATTCATAGAGCTCTCTCTTAGTTTAGTGTCCGCCAGGTAATCAGATGGCATAGCTGTGCTTCATGCCACCTTTAACATGTATGTCAGTATATGGGGATGTTTCCCACACATTCAACGCCATGATTACGGAAAAAGTAAAGGGGAGATAAAATCCCCCCTTTTTGATTAACTGATTGTATGGATTGGCTAATTATTCACCAGATGCCTGCTGGGCTTCCGGCTTGCCGTAAATCAGTAATGGCTTGCTCTGACCGCCGATCACCGACTCATCAATCACCACTTTTTCGACGTCTTTCATCGAAGGCAGATCATACATGGTATCCAGCAGCGCGGCTTCTACGATGGAACGCAGACCACGGGCACCGGTTTTACGCGCCATGGCTTTGCGGGCAATCGCATCCAGCGCTTCGTCGCGGAACTCCAGGTCAACGCCTTCCAGATTGAACAGCGCCTGATACTGCTTGGTCAGCGCGTTTTTCGGCTCTTTCAGGATCTGGATCAGCGCTTCTTCGCTCAGTTCGCTCAGCGTTGCCACAACCGGCAGACGACCAATAAACTCAGGAATCAGACCAAACTTGATCAAATCTTCCGGCTCAACCTGCGAGAGCAGTTCGCCTTCGCTGGCCTTGTCGGATTTCGCTTTCACCGTTGCACCAAAACCAATGCCGGAGCCGGTTTCAACGCGGTTGGCGATCACTTTATCCAGGCCGGCAAACGCACCGCCACAGATGAACAGGATCTTAGAGGTATCCACCTGCAAGAATTCCTGCTGCGGATGTTTACGTCCACCCTGCGGCGGAACGGCAGCAACCGTCCCTTCGATCAGTTTCAGCAGCGCCTGCTGTACGCCTTCACCGGAAACGTCACGGGTGATCGACGGGTTGTCAGACTTACGGGAAATCTTGTCAATTTCATCGATATAGACAATACCACGCTGCGCTTTCTGCACATCGTAGTCGCACTTCTGCAACAGTTTCTGGATGATGTTCTCAACGTCCTCACCCACGTAACCCGCTTCGGTCAGCGTGGTGGCATCCGCCATCGTGAACGGAACATCCAGCAGGCGCGCCAGCGTTTCCGCCAACAGCGTTTTACCGGAGCCGGTCGGACCGATCAGCAGAATATTACTTTTGCCCAACTCGACGCCATTACTGGTGTCGCCGTTGCGCAGACGTTTGTAGTGGTTGTATACCGCGACCGCCAGCACTTTCTTGGCCTGTTCCTGACCGATGACGTAATCGTCAAGATGGTTACGAATTTCGTGTGGCGTCGGCAGCGCACTGCGTTCACGATGCGGTGCTACTTCCTTAATCTCTTCGCGAATGATGTCGTTACACAGATCGACACATTCATCGCAGATATACACGGATGGACCGGCGATGAGCTTACGCACTTCATGCTGGCTTTTGCCGCAAAAAGAGCAGTACAACAATTTGCCCGAGCCATCTTTGCGTTTATCTGTCATGAGTCAAAACCTCTTCTTTGTTCTTTGTGCCGCACACGACGACGCAAAATGCCATTCTCAGGCGCAACTCGCTTTGTCGCGTTGTGCCGCCCCTGGTAAGTATAGCGGCACAGTTGCGCCTCGGGCATCAATTACGATGGGTCAAAATCGAGTCGACTAAGCCATACTTAACTGCCTCAGCGGCAGAGAGGAAGCGATCGCGCTCAGTATCACGCTCAATCTGCTCAAGAGATTGACCCGTATGGTGTGCCATTAGTTCGTTCATGCGCCCTTTAACTTTCAGGATTTCACGGGCGTGAATTTCAATATCCGTTGCCTGGCCCTGGTAACCGCCCAACGGCTGATGAATCATTACGCGGGAGTTCGGCAGGCAGAAACGTTTACCTTTCGCCCCGGCCGTCAGCAAGAACGCGCCCATTGAGGCCGCCTGGCCCATACAAATGGTGCTGACGTCTGGCTTAATAAACTGCATGGTGTCATAAATCGACATGCCTGCGGTAATTACGCCGCCCGGAGAGTTAATGTACAGGTAGATATCTTTTTCCGGGTTTTCGGCTTCCAGGAACAGCATCTGCGCCACAATCAGGTTAGCCATATGATCTTCGACCTGGCCGGTCAGAAAAATGACACGTTCCTTAAGTAGACGAGAGTAGATATCAAAAGAGCGCTCACCACGTGAGGTCTGTTCAATGACCATCGGCACCAGCGCCATATGGGGTGCAAAATTATCTCGTTCGCCGCTGTATGACATTTCCGTCTCCTGGATAAAAAATGAAAAAACCTGCTGTACCGATTGTAACCTTATGGACGGATTATCAGCTAGTCCCTCTGTTATGGGTACGGCATCGCCATAATTCAAGCATAACAATCTTTTGCCTGAACGCTAACACCGAAAAGGGCTTTTTCGCACGCTTCCATGCAAAAGTCATGACAAAAAAAAGACCCGCCACCTGACGGTGACGGGCCTTTGAGCGAAATTCGCGCGTTTAAGCGGAATTACGCCTGCTGGTTCATCAGCTCATTGAAGGTCGTGGCTTTTTCAGTCACTTTGGCTTTCGCCAGAACCGCTTCAACCGCCTGCTCTTCCAGAGCGACGTTACGCATGTTGTCCATCAGCTCTTTATTTTTGCTGTAGAACTCGATCACTTCTTTCGGATCTTCGTAAGCAGAAGCCATCTCTTCGATCAGGCCCTTCACGCGATCTTCATCCGCTTTCAGTTCATTGGTACGAATCACTTCGCCCAGCAGCAGACCCACAACTACGCGACGCTTAGCCTGTTCTTCGAACAGTTCACGCGGCAGTTCCAGCGCTTGTTTCTCGTTACCACCGAAACGCTGAGCAGCCTGACGACGCAGAACGTCGATTTCGCTGTCAATCAGTGCAGCAGGAACGTCGATGTCGTTCGCTTTCACCAGACCGTCGATTGCCTGAGATTTAACACGGTTACGCACCGCGCCTTTCAGCTCGCGTTCCA
The DNA here is from genome assembly GCF_030337175.1 of Citrobacter sp. Ca225. Classification (NCBI taxonomy): domain Bacteria; kingdom Pseudomonadati; phylum Pseudomonadota; class Gammaproteobacteria; order Enterobacterales; family Enterobacteriaceae; genus Citrobacter; species Citrobacter sp. Ca225. Next base: position 133,834 of record NZ_JAOWCD010000068.1, read on the forward strand.
TGTTTTTACGGACTTCAGTACGCAGACCGGCAACGGAACCATCTTCAACGCCAAAACGCTTGATGAATTCTTCAGTCAGTTCCGGCAGCTCACGCTCTTCCACTTTCTTCAGGTTGATGTCGAATTTCGCCGCTTTACCTTTCAGGTTTTCAGCGTGGTAGTCTTCCGGGAAAGTCACGTCGATGGTGAACTCTTCGCCCGCTTTGTGACCTTTGATACCGTCTTCAAAGCCCGGGATCATACGACCCTGGCCCATCGCCAGTACGAAATCAGACGCTTTACCGCCTTCGAACTCTTCGCCGTCTACAGAACCGGTGAAGTCGAGGGTAACGCGGTCTTCTGCATCCGCGGCGCCGTCTTTATCTTTCCAGGTCGCCTGCTGTTTGCGCAGGGTATCCAGCATCACGTCAACATCCGCATCGGTGACTTCAACAACCGGTTTTTCAACTTCGATTGTGTCCAGGCCGGTCAGTTCAACTTCCGGATAGACTTCGAATTCTACCGCGTAGGTGAAATCTTCACCCAGTTTGTATTCGCCCGGAACGTAGTTCGGTGCGCCAGCCGGATTGATTTTTTCTTTGATGATGGCATCAACGAAGTTGCGGCTCATCAGGTCACCCAGAACGTCCTGGCGAACGGACGCGCCATAACGCTGAGCAACAACATTCATCGGTACTTTGCCTTTACGGAAGCCGTCAATACGCACTTTCTTCGCTACGTTGACCAGCTCGCTTTTAACAGCGGTCTCGATGCTGTCAGCAGCGATAGTAATCGTTACACGGCGGCCAAGGCCTTGAGTGGTTTCAACTGAAACTTGCATCTTGTTACCTCAAAAAATCACAGTGCTCGGTCAACTCTACTCCGCAAGCACAGATTATTAGCTTCGCGGAACCGGGATGTTCTCTTAATCAATCACATTCCCTGTCGTCAGAATCATCCCGAAGACATTCAAATAAGACGCGGCATTATAGCGGCATCACTTTTATGAGTCGAGAACGGTTATTACGCGTTGCTGCGGCATTTTTCACAATTCCCGGCTATTCTTGCCCTGAAAAGGGTTTGACTCGTGCAAAATTCAGACAAAACAAAACGGCCCGCAGGCCGTTTTCACATAATCTTTAGCAACATACTGGAAAAACGCCAGCAGTTGCAAATGCGTTTTTACGCGATGCTTCCCGCACCACGACAGGGAGGTGACGCAAAGATCGTATCCTGCAACCCTTCCCACTCTTTAATGGTATAAGTATGCAGAGCCAGCGCGTGGACCGTCGTAGACAGTTCTGCGGTTAATGTACCGTAGATCATCCGATGACGATTCAAAAAACGCTCGCCGGTAAAGCGATCGCTAACCAGAACGACCTTAAAGTGGCTTTCTGAGCCAGCCGGGACATTATGACGATAGCTTTCATCCACGACCTCGAGGAACACGGGTTGGAACGCTGCCCTTAATTTTTCTTCTATTTGCTCACGTATCATCATGATATATCTCCTCAAACGGCGCTGAGATGTCACCCATCCCTTTAAATATTAGCCGCTTTTACCGGTTCCATTGCGCCATTACAACAAAAATTTAGCCTTCGTCTGATTTTCGCCATCAACGCGATGAAGTTTACTGATTCAACCCGTTGGGGGATGGCATAAATGCCCAATTTGGTCTCTATAACTTCATTATTCCGACAACATGATGAATTTACATGCGTTACCCACTTCCCCTCGCCGTTGGCGATGTTATGATGGCGGGAATTTTTCTCTATCCATATGATTAAGAGTTACTGAGAGCACGAACATGTTAAAAAAAATCCTCTTCCCGTTAATCGCGCTTTTCATGCTGGCGGGCTGTGCGACACCACCAACCACGATTGACGTTTCGCCTAAAATCACGCTCCCACAACAGGATCCTAGCCTGATGGGCGTGACCGTTAGCATCAACGGCGCCGATCAGCGTCCGGACCAGGCGCTGGCGAAAGTGACCCGCGACAATCAGCTGGTGACACTGACGGCCTCCCGCGATCTGCGCTTCCTGTTACAAGAAGTACTGGAAAAACAGATGACCTCGCGCGGTTATATGGTTGGCCCGAACGGTGCGGTGAACCTGCAGATCATTGTTAACCAGCTATACGCGGATGTGTCTCAGGGCAACGTGCGTTATAACATCGCCACCAAGGCCGATATCGCGATCATCGCGACGGCGGCCAACGGCAACAAGATGACCAAAAACTACCGTGCCAGCTACTCCGTTGAAGGCGCGTTCCAGGCGACCAACAAGAATATCGCCAACGCGGTTAACAGCGTGCTGACCGATACGATTACTGATATGTCTCAGGACACTAGCGTCCACGACTTCATCAAACAGAACGCTCGTTAATTTCTGCCCCCTGACCCGGCTCCGCGCCGGGTCAGCTTTATATGCCCATGCCTAGTCACTACTTACGCATTTTTCAACAACCGAAATCAGCCATTTTGCTGATGTTAGGTTTTGCCTCCGGCCTGCCGCTCGCGTTGACCTCCGGTACGCTTCAGGCATGGATGACCGTCGAGAATATCGACCTGAAAACCATCGGTTTCTTTTCGCTGGTCGGTCAGGCTTACGTCTTTAAATTTCTCTGGTCTCCGGTCATGGACCGCTACACACCGCCCTTTTTAGGTCGTCGTCGTGGCTGGTTGCTGACGACGCAATGTTTGTTGCTGGTCTCCATCGCTGCGATGGGTTTTCTGGAGCCCGGTAGCCAGTTGCGATGGATGGCGGCGCTGGCGGTAGTGATCGCCTTTTGTTCAGCGTCGCAAGATATTGTGTTTGACGCCTGGAAAACGGACGTCTTAGCCGCAGAAGAGCGCGGAACCGGTGCGGCAATCAGCGTGCTCGGCTATCGCCTCGGCATGCTGGTGTCCGGTGGACTGGCGCTGTGGATGGCCGACCGCTGGCTCGGCTGGCAAGGCATGTACTGGCTGATGGCAGCATTACTGATCCCTTGTATTATTTCCACTCTGCTCGCCCCCGAACCGACCGACAGCATTCCGGTGCCAAAAACGCTGGAGCAGGCAGTCGCAGCCCCGCTACGCGATTTCTTCGGACGTAACAACGCCTGGCTGATTTTGCTGCTCATCATCCTTTATAAGCTGGGTGATGCCTTCGCCATGAGCCTGACCACCACCTTTTTGATTCGTGGTGTGGGCTTTGACGCCGGAGAAGTGGGCGTCGTCAATAAAACGCTGGGGCTTATCGCCACGATTATTGGCGCGCTGTACGGCGGGGTGTTGATGCAACGGCTGACGCTGTTTCGCGCTTTACTGATTTTCGGCATTCTGCAGGGCGTCTCTAACGCCGGATACTGGCTCCTGTCGGTGACCGACAAGCACATGTTCAGCATGGCTGCGGCGGTGTTTTTCGAGAACCTGTGCGGGGGAATGGGGACGTCAGCGTTCGTCGCGCTACTGATGACGCTGTGTAATAAGTCATTTTCCGCCACCCAGTTTGCCCTGCTGTCAGCGCTTTCTGCCGTGGGGCGCGTCTATGTTGGCCCGGTTGCCGGTTGGTTTGTCGAGGCGCATGGCTGGTCGACGTTTTATCTTTTCTCCGTCGTGGCCGCCGTTCCGGGCCTGATATTGCTGCTGGTGTGTCGGCAAACGCTGGAGTACACGCGACAGAGCGAAAGTTTCCTGCCGCGAACAGAATTCCGTTCGGCCTACCGTCTGGCGTTATGGATTTTGATGGCGGGATGCGTGTTGCTTGCCGTCTGGCTGCTGTTGCTGTCGCTGAACGCGCTGGCGTTCACTAACTTCTCCTTCCTCGCCGGACTGCTGGAAGTCGCAGTGACTATCGCCATTTTCGGCATCGTGTTTGGCGGCTTGCTCGACTATCTGGCGCTACGCAAAACGCGGCTGGTGTAAGCGCCCCTTTATTTAGCCGTTGTAATCACCTTGCGTAATTATATCGGCTAAATAAACAACAACTGAAAAAATTAATATTTGTTGTTTTGTGCGCAATAGAATCTGGAAATTATTGACGCCTTTTATAGGTTTTATTTTCCTTACTCGATTCAGCCGAAACACATTTATTTTTTGTATTTTATTTGTCTCTTTATTGATAATCACTTGTTAACCAATTGTTTTATTTTTGCATTGGTTATACCAATTGCCCTCGCGTCGCCTTCCTGAAGTCCCCTTTCGTTATAACGTGATGTTGCAACAGGTTCTTAATGCTGAAACGACATATCTTGCAACATATGTGACACGGGCGGCAGAACCCGGTAACACAGATCCAATGATGTTTACAGTAATGTAACCTTCCCGTAAAATGCCCACACACTTTAAACGCCACCCGGTCCCGTGGAATTGAGGTCGTTAAATGAGACTCAGGAAATACAATAAAAGTTTGGGATGGTTGTCATTAATTGCAGGCACTGCATTACTCAGTGGCTGTAATTCTGCGCTGTTAGATCCCAAAGGACAGATTGGACTGGAGCAACGTTCGCTGATACTGACGGCATTTGGCCTGATGTTGATCGTCGTTATTCCTGCAATCTTGATGGCTGTAGGTTTTGCCTGGAAGTACCGTGCAAGCAATAAAGATGCGAAGTATAGCCCGAACTGGTCACACTCCAATAAAGTGGAAGCGGTGGTCTGGACGGTTCCTATCTTAATCATCATTTTCCTTGCCGTGCTGACCTGGAAAACCACTCACGCTCTTGAGCCAAGCAAGCCGCTGGCGCATGACGAGAAGCCCATTACCATCGAAGTGGTTTCCATGGACTGGAAATGGTTCTTCATCTACCCGGAACAGGGCATTGCTACCGTGAATGAAATCGCCTTCCCGGCGAACACTCCGGTGTACTTCAAAGTGACCTCTAACTCCGTGATGAACTCCTTCTTCATCCCACGTCTGGGCAGCCAGATTTATGCCATGGCCGGTATGCAGACTCGCCTGCATCTGATCGCCAATGAAGCCGGTACCTATGACGGTATCTCCGCAAGCTATAGCGGACCTGGCTTCTCCGGTATGAAGTTCAAGGCTATCGCAACAGAGGACCGCGCCGCATTCGACCAATGGGTTGCTAAAGCGAAACAGTCACCGAACACCATGAGCGACATGGCTGCGTTCGAGAAAGTGGCTGTGCCAAGCGAATACAACCAGGTGGAATACTTCTCCAACGTGAAACCCGATTTGTTTAAAGACGTGATTAACAAATTTATGGCTCACGGTCAGAGCATGGACATGACCCAACCGGAAGGTGAGCACAGCTCGCACGAAGGAATGGAAGGCATGGACATGAGCCACGCGGAAGCCGCCAACTCAAGGGGCTGAGGAAGAATACGATGTTCGGAAAATTGACACTGGATGCAGTTCCGTTCCATGAACCCATCGTCATGGTTACGATCGCTGCAATTATCATCGGTGGTGCGGCTTTACTTGGCCTGATTACTTACTTTGGTAAGTGGACCTACCTGTGGAAAGAGTGGCTAACTTCGGTTGACCACAAACGCCTTGGCATCATGTATGTCATCGTCGCTATCGTCATGTTGGTTCGTGGCTTTGCTGACGCCATCATGATGCGTAGTCAGCAAGCGCTGGCGTCTGCAGGTGAAGCGGGCTTCCTGCCGCCTCACCACTACGATCAGATATTCACGGCTCACGGCGTGATCATGATCTTCTTCGTGGCAATGCCATTTGTTATCGGTCTGATGAACCTGGTGGTTCCACTGCAGATTGGTGCGCGTGACGTTGCGTTCCCGTTCCTGAACAACCTGAGCTTCTGGTTCACCGTTGTCGGCGTTATCCTGGTTAACCTGTCCCTGGGTGTGGGTGAATTCGCGCAGACCGGTTGGCTGGCGTACCCGCCGCTCTCGGGAATTGAGTACAGTCCAAGCGTCGGGGTCGACTATTGGATATGGGCAGTCCAGTTGTCCGGTATTGGTACAACCCTGACCGGTATCAACTTCTTTGTGACTATCATTAAGATGCGCGCGCCAGGCATGACCATGTTCAAGATGCCGGTCTTTACCTGGGCATCGCTATGCGCAAACATCCTGATTATCGCCTCCTTCCCGATTCTGACGGTTACCGTCGCGTTGCTTACCCTGGATCGTTATCTGGGCACCCATTTCTTTACCAACGATATGGGCGGCAACATGATGATGTACATCAACCTGATTTGGGCCTGGGGCCATCCGGAAGTGTACATTCTGATTCTGCCGGTATTCGGGGTGTTCTCGGAAATCGCCGCGACCTTCTCACGTAAACGTCTGTTTGGTTACACCTCGCTGGTGTGGGCAACCGTGTGTATTACCGTATTGTCGTTCATCGTCTGGCTGCACCACTTCTTTACAATGGGTGCCGGTGCGAACGTTAACGCCTTCTTCGGTATTACCACCATGATTATCGCCATCCCGACCGGGGTGAAGATCTTCAACTGGCTGTTCACCATGTATCAGGGCCGTATCGTATTCCACTCAGCAATGCTGTGGACGATCGGCTTTATCGTGACCTTCTCAGTCGGCGGGATGACCGGCGTACTGCTGGCGGTCCCGGGCGCGGACTTTGTACTGCACAACAGTCTGTTCCTGATTGCGCACTTCCATAACGTTATTATCGGCGGCGTCGTATTTGGTTGCTTCGCGGGTATGACCTACTGGTGGCCAAAAGCGTTTGGCTTCACGCTGAACGAAACCTGGGGTAAACGCGCATTCTGGTTCTGGATCATCGGCTTCTTCGTTGCTTTCATGCCGCTGTATGTGCTGGGCTTTATGGGGATGACTCGTCGTCTCAGCCAGCAGATTGACCCTCAGTTCCATCCGATGCTGGTTGTTGCTGCCTGTGGCGCCGCGCTGATTGCGGTCGGTATCCTGTGCCAGTTCATTCAGATGTATGTTTCTATTCGCGACCGCGAACAGAACCGTGATCTGACCGGTGACCCATGGGGTGGCCGTACGCTGGAATGGGCAACGTCTTCTCCGCCTCCGTTCTATAACTTTGCCGTTGTGCCACACGTTCATGAGCGTGATGCCTTCTGGGAAATGAAAGAAAAAGGTGAAGCGTACAAGCAACCTGCGCACTATGAAGAGATTCATATGCCGAAGAATAGCGGTGCCGGTATCGTCATTACCGCCTTCGCTACGCTGTTTGGTTTCGCCATGATCTGGCATATCTGGTGGCTGGCTATTGCAAGCTTCGCAGGCATGATCATCAGCTGGATTGTGAAAAGCTTTGATGAAGATGTGGACTACTACGTGCCGGTCCCGGAAATCGAAAAACTGGAAAACCAGCATTTCGATGAGATTACTAAGGCAGGGCTGAAAAATGGCAACTGATACTTTAGCGCACGCGACTGCCCACGCGCACGAACACGGGCACCACGATGCAGGCCAGAACAAAATCTTCGGATTTTGGATCTACCTGATGAGCGACTGCATTCTGTTCTCTATTCTGTTTGCTACCTATGCCGTTCTGGTGAACGGCACCGCAGGTGGCCCGACAGGTAAGGACATTTTCGAACTGCCGTTCGTTCTGGTTGAAACTTTCTTGCTGTTGTTCAGCTCCATTACCTATGGCATGGCGGCGATCGCCATGCACAAGAACAACAAGAGCCAGGTGGTTTCCTGGCTGGCGTTGACCTTCTTGTTTGGTGCCGGTTTCATCGGGATGGAAATCTATGAATTCCATCATCTGATTGTTAACGGTATGGGCCCGGATCGCAGCGGCTTCCTCTCTGCGTTCTTCGCGCTGGTCGGCACCCACGGTCTGCACGTGACGTCCGGTCTTATCTGGATGGCCGTGCTGATGGTACAGATCGCCCGTCGCGGCCTGACCAGCACCAACCGCACCCGCATCATGTGCCTGAGCCTGTTCTGGCACTTCCTGGACGTGGTGTGGATCTGTGTGTTCACTGTTGTTTATCTGATGGGGGCGATGTAATGAGTCATTCTAACGTGAACAGCGGCGCGTCCCATGGCAGCGTAAAAACCTACATGACAGGGTTTATCCTGTCGGTCATCCTGACGGTCATTCCGTTCTGGATGGTAATGACAGGTGCTGCCTCTCCGGCCGTAATTCTGGGGACTATCCTGGCAATGGCAGTGGTGCAGATTCTGGTGCATCTGGTGTGCTTCCTGCACATGAACACCAAATCTGATGAAGGCTGGAACATGACGGCTTTTGTCTTTACCGTGCTGATCATCGCCATCCTGGTTGTCGGTTCCATCTGGATCATGTGGAACCTCAACTACAATATGATGATGCACTAAGAGCGGCGGTTATGATGTTTAAGCAATACCTGCAAGTAACGAAACCAGGCATCATCTTTGGCAACCTGATCTCGGTGATCGGGGGGTTCCTGCTGGCCTCCAAGGGCAGCATCGACTATCCCCTGTTCATCTACACGTTGGTCGGAGTGTCACTGGTTGTGGCGTCGGGTTGTGTATTTAACAACTACATCGACAGGGATATCGACAGAAAGATGGAAAGGACCAAGAATCGGGTGCTGGTAAGAGGCCTGATCTCTCCTAAAGTCTCGCTGGTGTACGCCACCCTGCTGGGTATTGCTGGCTTCATGCTGCTGTGGTTTGGCGCGAACCCTCTGGCCTGCTGGCTGGGGGTGATGGGCTTTGTGGTTTATGTGGGCGTTTACAGCCTGTATATGAAACGCCACTCGGTCTACGGGACGCTGATCGGCTCTCTCTCCGGCGCGGCGCCGCCGGTGATCGGCTACTGCGCAGTCACCGGAGAGTTCGACAGCGGCGCGCTGATTCTGCTGGCGATTTTCAGCCTGTGGCAGATGCCGCACTCCTATGCCATCGCGATTTTCCGCTTTAAGGATTATCAGGCGGCTAACATCCCGGTTCTGCCGGTGGTGAAAGGCATTTCCGTCGCCAAGAACCACATTACGCTGTACATCATCGCATTTGCCATCGCGACGCTGATGCTCTCTCTGGGCGGCTATGCCGGATATAAATATCTGGTGGTGGCGGCAGCGGTGAGCGTCTGGTGGTTAGGCATGGCGCTGCGCGGTTACAAAGTGGAAGATGACAGAGTCTGGGCGCGCAAGCTGTTCGGTTTCTCCATCATCGCCATTACCGCGCTCTCCGTGATGATGTCCGTCGACTTTATGGTGCCGGATTCACACAATCTGCTGACCTACGTCTGGTAAGCCAAATAACGGTATTAAAAGGGTGCTTCGGCACCCTTTTCTATTTCTGTCACAAATCTCTCTTCCGGTAATATTTACTCAATAACCTCATGTTTACCCCGCCTGCTTAGCGCTTTACACTAGGCGCGAAATTGAGACAGAGGTGGGAATGAACGATTATAAAATGACGCCGGGTGAGTTGCGCGCCACCTGGGGTTTAGGGACCGTATTTTCGCTGCGCATGCTTGGCATGTTTATGGTCCTGCCGGTTCTGACCACATACGGTATGGCGCTACAGGGCGCCAGTGAAGCCTTGATTGGACTCGCCATCGGCATCTATGGTCTGGCGCAGGCTATTTTTCAGATCCCCTTCGGACTGCTTTCCGACCGTATCGGTCGTAAGCCGCTGATTGTCGACGGGTTAGCGGTGTTTATTCTCGGCAGTATTATCGCCGCGCTGTCAGACTCCATCTGGGGCATTATTCTTGGCCGCGCGTTACAAGGTTCGGGCGCGATTGCCGCCGCGGTGATGGCGCTGCTGTCAGATTTAACCCGCGAGCAAAACCGCACGAAAGCGATGGCGTTTATTGGCGTAAGCTTTGGCATCACCTTCGCGATCGCCATGGTGCTTGGGCCAATCATCACCCACGCCCTGGGTCTCAACGCCCTCTTCTGGATGATCGCCGTCCTGGCGACGCTTGGGATCGTCCTGACGCTGTGGGTGGTGCCAGACAGTGACAACCACGTGCTTAATCGCGAATCAGGAATGGTGAAAGGCAGCTTCAGCAAAGTGCTGGCGGAACCGAAACTGCTGAAACTCAACTTTGGCATCATGTGTCTGCACATTCTGCTGATGTCCACCTTCGTTGCCCTACCCGGCCAGTTGGCTGATGCCGGGCTACCCGCAGCGGAACACTGGAAAGTGTATCTGGTGACGATGCTGATTTCGTTTGGCTCGGTCGTCCCGTTTATTATCTACGCCGAAGTGAAGCGGCGGATGAAACGGGTGTTCCTGTTTTGCGTCGCGCTGATTGTGATTGCCGAGATTGTTCTCTGGGGCGCGGGCAGCCATTTCTGGGAACTGATTATCGGTGTGCAATTGTTCTTCCTCGCCTTCAATCTGATGGAAGCCCTCCTCCCTTCGCTCATCAGCAAAGAGTCTCCGGCGGGCTATAAAGGCACGGCGATGGGCGTGTATTCCACCAGCCAGTTCCTCGGCGTCGCGCTGGGCGGGTCACTGGGCGGTTGGGTCGATGGGATGTTTGACGGTCAGACGGTTTTCCTTGCCGGAGCGTTTTTAGCCGTTGTCTGGCTTGCCGTCGCCAGCACCATGAAAGAGCCGCCGTATGTCAGCAGCCTGCGGGTGGTCATTCCACCGGAGATTGCAGCCGATGACGTGCTGAAGCAGCGTTTACTGGCAACAGAAGGCGTCAGTGAAGTGTTGATTGCACAGCAGGAACATTCCGCCTATGTGAAGATCGACAGCAAAGTGACCAACCGCTTTGAGGTTGAACAGGCCATCAGCCAGGCGTAAAAAAGAAAACGGTCCGGAAAGCCGGACCGTTAAAGATTAATCGCGGAAGTTTTTAAACTGGAACGGCTGTCCCAAATCGCCGCCGCGCACCAGCGCCATCACGGACTGGAGGTCATCGCGGGATTTCCCGGTCACGCGAATCTCTTCGCCCTGAATCTGCGCCTGCACCTTCAGCTTGCTGTCTTTAATCAGCTTAACGATCTTCTTCTGCACGGCGCTCTCGATGCCCTGCTTCAGCTTCGCTTCGACAAACCAGGTTTTCCCGCTGTGTACGAACTCTTCCGGTACATCAAGCGATGCCCCTTCAATGCCGCGCTTAAGCAACTTGGCACGCAGAATATCCAGCAACTGGTTGACCTGGAAATCGGATTCGCTCAGCACCTTGATGGTTTTATTGGCATCATTGAGCTCAATGGTCGCTTCAACGCCGCGAAAATCAAAACGTGACTCAACTTCCCGAATGGCGTTATCTACGCCGTTACGAGCTTCCTGAAGATCAACTTCAGACACAATATCGAAAGATGGCATCTTTTCCTCTCCCTTCATTTTTGATGCGAAGCATAATACCTGCAAAGTGACTCAACAGACAGCGCTATACTATGTTAGCAAACACCTGGTGCTGTTGCGGGTGAGGAGGAAGAATGAAAATTACCGTACTGGGATGCGGAGCCTTAGGACAGTTATGGCTTTCGGCGCTGTGCAAACAGGGACATGAAGTACAAGGTTGGCTGCGCGTTCCGCAGCCCTATTGCAGCGTGAATGTGATTGAGACGGACGGGTCGATATTTAACGAATCCCTGACGGCAAACGATCCGGAGTTTTTAGCCACCAGCGATTTGCTATTGGTGACGCTCAAAGCGTGGCAGGTCTCCGACGCGGTCAAAGCGCTGGCGTCAACGCTGTCGGAAATGACGCCCATTCTGTTGATCCATAACGGCATGGGAACGATTGAAGAATTGCACGCTATCCACCAACCCTTGCTGATGGGAACGACCACCCACGCTGCACGTCGCGATGGCAACGTCATTATCCACGTCGCGAACGGCACCACGCGTATCGGTCCGGCGCGCGAGCAGGATGGCGATTTCAGCTATCTCGCCGATTTGCTGCAATGCGTGCTGCCTGACGTCGCCTGGCATAATAATATTCGCGCCGAGATGTGGCGCAAGCTGGCGGTGAACTGTGTGATCAATCCCCTGACCGCGCTGTGGAACTGCCCGAATGGCGAACTGCGCAACCATCCTGAAGAGGTCAATCTGATCTGCCAGGAAGTCGCGGCGGTCATTGAGCGCGAAGGTCACCATACCTCGGTGGACGATTTACGCTATTATGTCGAGCAAGTTATTGACAGCACAGCAGAAAACATCTCGTCTATGCTGCAGGATATCCGGGCCATGCGTCATACCGAGATAGACTACATTACCGGCTATCTGTTGAAACGCGCCCGTGCCCACGGGATTGCGGTGCCGGAAAACAGCCGCCTGTTTGAGTTAGTAAAACGTAAGGAGAGTGAGTATGAGCGCATCGGCACTGGTATGCCTCGCCCCTGGTAGTGAAGAAACCGAAGCGGTTACCACTATCGACCTGCTGGTTCGTGGTGGAATCAACGTCACCACCGCGAGCGTCGCCAGCGACGGCAGTCTGACCATTGTCTGTTCACGCGGCGTAAAACTGCTGGCGGATGCGCCGCTGGTTGCCGTGGCCGATGGCGACTACGACATCATCGTCCTGCCGGGCGGCATTAAGGGCGCCGAGTGTTTTCGCGACAGCACGCTGCTGGTTGAAACCGTTAAACAGTTTCACCGTTCCGGACGGATTGTCGCCGCCATTTGCGCGGCAGCCGCTACCGTACTCGTTCCGCATGACATTTTTCCCATCGGCAATATGACCGGTTTCCCGGCGCTGAAAGATAAAATACCCGCAGAACAATGGCAGGATAAACGCGTGGTGTGGGACCCGCGGGTCAAATTACTTACCAGCCAGGCCCCGGGAACCTCAATCGATTTTGGCTTAAAGATTATCGACCTGTTGGTTGGGCGTGAAAAAGCCCATGAAGTCGCATCACAACTGGTGATGGCGGCAGGTATTTATAATTACTACGAGTAAGATGACGCCACGCGCGTCAGTCTCCAGGCCGGATAAGACGCTTTAGCATCGCCATCCGGCCTGGAGACCAATCATTCAAAACCAGGGCGCGGAACTCATGACATTGCTGTAAAACAGCATTCTACCGGCCAGTTCTCCCGTGATGATGAGTGCCACCCATAGCCAACTGCGCATCCCGCTGTTCAGACGTGATATTCCCCACACCGCGACGCACACGCTGGCGAACAGCTGCCACCAGAGCAGAGGGCTGGATGCATCGGCGCCCGGAACCTGATAACGAAGGACCAGTGCGCCTGCACTCAGTACAATGCCAGTCACAATCCCCGCATTACAGACCGTAGAAGGTGAAAGGTGCCAGTACGCTCTGGCAATGGCGACACTCATAAACCCCGTCAGCAACGCCGTTCCCAGGAAAGCGGCAGGCGTCGCAGCGTTGCGCCAGAGCGGGTGTAACGGCATCTGGTAATAGACCTGCGACGTCACCAGAATAGTACCCAATCCCACCAGTGCCGTCACACCGCCCAGCAGCGTCACTCCGCGCGGCGCAGGCCTAAACCAGCACAGCAGTAGCCAGCAAAACATCACGCCATTGAGCACAATAAACGCGGCCACTTCCCGGCTGAGCCAGGAGCTCCCCAGTCCAGTCAGAGATCGGTAAGCACCTTCAGGCGCGCCCAGATGCGCCAGCGACGCACAGGACCCCAGCACGGTAATGATCCAGAACCGAAGCGCCAGCGTACGACACTGCATTGCGCTGAATTTCTGTGCGCTGAAAGCCTGGCATAGCGTCAGCGCCAGTACCCCGCCAGTCCCCCACTGAGCAAAGACGGTGAAGAAGACCAACGGCAATTCATACTGTTCCATGTTGTTCTCCTTAATCCCGCGGCGGAATAATGACAATGTTAGGCTGGCTAATCGTGTGATCGGGCAGGTTGTAGCGTTTTTCCAGCACCGTCCATGGCGTCGTATGCTCCTTACGCAGCTCAGCGATCTCGCCAAAACGTAATACGCCTGCCGGACAGGATTCTACGCAGCGCGGCTGCAATCCTTCATCGAGACGTTCAGCACACAGATTGCACTTACTGGTTTTCCCTTCTGCGGGATCGTACACCGGTGCACTCCACGGACAGGCCATGATGCACATCCGGCAGCCAATGCAGCGATCGTGAGCCTGCACGACAATGCCGTCGGCGCGTTTGCTGTACGTCCCCGCCGGGCAGACTTTCATGCATTGCGGGTCATCGCAGTGGTTGCACGACATACTGATGAAGGCTTGCGTATTGGGTTCATCCGTATGGCGTTCACGAACCCGACGCCAGAGAACGCCCATCGGCGTCATGTTTTCTGATTTGCAGGCCATGCTACAGGTTTTACAACCGTAGCAATTTTGCATATCAATAAGAAATCCATACTGTTTCATGCAATTAAGCCTCCCTTCTCACATCGACGAGCGTACTGTTGCAACAGTGTCCATTGCCCAACACTTCCACCTGATCGTTAGTCACATGGCTACTGCTTCCGCCCTGCTGCTCCCACCAGCCGTTATCCAGACTCACCACTCCGCGTTTGATATGGGTGGTCACGTCAGCAATCGCCCGATGCTGACCGCGGTGATTGAACACCACGACCCACTCTCCGGGCTGAATCTTTCGCTGACGGGCATCTTCCGGATGGATCATCACATTCGGGCGGTTACACTGAACCTCCAGGATCCACTCATTCATCCCGTGGCTGGAGTGCACGCTGCGCGCCAGTTTGCGCTGCACCGCCATTAGCGGGTAGGTTTGAGCCAGTTCAGGCGATCCTTTAACCGATTCTTTCACCTGCTTCCAGGTCACCACCGGCAGGAAATCTTTCTTCGCCCACTCCTCAATGTACAGATGCGCTTTGCCGGTCGAGGTGAGGAACTGGCCGTCTTTAAACGGGATCCAGTCATCTTCGACGGGACATACCGGCCCCTTTTTCAGCATGTCGCGGGTAATGCCCGAGCCTTTCAGGCAGGTGTCGATATAGTGCTCAATAGGCTGGTTAAAAACCTCGCCAAAACCAAAGCGTTCGGCCAGCCGGGCAAAAATCCAGTAATCGGGTTTGGCTTCTCCCGGCGGCTCCACGGCCTTCTCCATCAGTTGCACATAGTGACTGCGCACGCCCGCCATAAGGCTGACATCCTCAAAAATGGTCGTGACGGGGAGCACCAGATCGGCGTACAGCGCAGACGAACTCATCAGATTGTCGGCTACTACCACAAACGGTACCTTTTTAAAGGCCTCTCTGACCTGGTTGGTGTTGGGTAACTGGGTCATCGCACCCAGCGTCATATTCCACCAGAACTTAATCGCATGCGGTTTTTCATTAACGACCCAGTCACCAATTTTAGGAATAGGAATGGCGGGAATTTTGGCCGCATTTGGCGCCGGAGGAACGATGGGCGAGAATTTTGCCATCTGTCTGACGCCACCCGCATCGCAGACCCCCGCCCCGGCTTTGCCGATATTGCCGGTGATCAACGCCAGATAGAACTGGCTGGCAGCGACGTAAGTCCCAAACTCGGTTCTCTGTGCCCCCGACATGTTCTGAACAATCATCGCCGGTTGCGTTGCAGCGTAATCTCGTGCCAGACGGAGCACCGTCTGCGCGGGCACGTCAGTCTCCTCCTCCACTCTCTGCGCTGTCCAGGGTTTTGCCTGCGCCCAGACGTTATCCAGCACGGTGGTGAATTCACTGTTGGCAGGTAATTCCTCGCTGAGCAATGCGGGTATTACGCCGGGCGCATCATGGCGTTTCAGGGTCTGACTCTGGGTATCAAACACCAGATAGCTGTCCGCGTCATTTGGGTCGGCACGCATCAGTTGCTGCTGCGGATCCACCAGATAAACCGCACCGGTATGCGCGCGCAGGAAGTCCGCGTCATAGCGTTTCTCCTGCATGATGATGTTAATCATCCCTAATGCCAGGGCGATATCCGTACCCGGCACGATCGGCACCCATTCGTCGGCTTTGGCCGCCGTTTCGTTAAATCGCGGATCGATCACCACCAACCGTGCGCCGTTTCTCTGCGCCTGTGAGTAGTTTTTAAAATAGGCATGCATGGTGACCGCCGGGTTATTCCCCCAACACAAAATGTAGCGGCTGTCTGCAATGGTATCGCGGGTATCGGCATAGCGCAGGCCAACCATCGGCATCATCGCCGCAGTGACCGCCGCGCAACAGAGCGACCCCGCGGTTTTGGTACTGCCACCAAGATAATCGAAAAAGGCTTTGGCCATATCGTTCTTGATGGAGTCCATGTTCCCGGAAGCGGCAGTGAGCAGTAACCCTTTATTGCCCTCAGTGGCAATGGTCTCCCGGATGTTCTTTTCAATGAGATCCAGCGCGGCGTCCCAGGTGATCGGTTTAAATTTCCCCTCGCCTTTTTCTCCCGTCCGCAACAATGGCTGCGTCAGCCGTAATGGGTGATAGACCCATTTGGTACGGCTAATTCCCCGTAAACAGCACTTCACATTGAAGCCTTTCGTCGCTTCAATTTTCATTAACCGGTCTTTCCAGACGTACGCCGTCAGGTTGCAGTGCAAACATTCCATCGCACAGGTCGAGCGGAACGTCTGGTAGTCCGATTGCTTAAGACGAAATCGGGGTAAAGGCGCACCGTTAGCCTGACGTAGCGTCAGAAACGTCGGTGCTAATGAAGATAACCCCACCACACCGAACCCTTTTAACAGGGTTCTTCTTTTTAAGCGGATATTGCTCAATGCGTCCATGTTCTTGCCTCTAAAATAGTTCATTATTAGTTAACCCAGGTTCACCAGTGATTAACCTGACCCAGGTCAACATCTAACCATTTAGGCGTAGTGCGCTTTTTAAATTGCGAAGGCAGTACTGATTTCAGCCGCGATGGTATACTCGCGAAGAATCAAAAAAGAGAACGCATATGGCTGAAACATCGCAAGGGGTCAATTCGGTTGATATCGCCGTCAATATTCTGGCGTTTGTTGCCAGTCAAAACGGCCAGACACGGGCCATCGATATCGCCACGGGATGCAATCTGTCGAAAAGTCGTTTACACAAGTACCTGGTCTCACTCTGTCGAACCGGTATGCTGGGGCAAAACGAAAAAGGACTTTACTGCCTGGGGTCAACCCTTCTTCAGATGGCGGGGAAACCAACAGCAGCACGCGATCCGGTGAGTGAACTCAATACGGCGCTGATCGCGTTTCGCGATACCTTTAACCACTCTACCGGCGTGGTGGTTGAGACGGACGGCGGATTAGTGCTGAAGCACTACAATCGCAGCTTCCGTAATGTAGATATCGATTTTCTACCCAACACGCCCGTTCCGCTTCACGCCAGTTCAGCGGGTCAGGTATTCATGAGTTATTCCACTTATCAGCCGCAAAACCAGGCGCAGGCACAACTGATCGAGCAGATACGCTCTCGGGGCTACGCGGTGCGTCACCATCCGACACAGGGGATCCCTGGCGCACAGTCGATTGCCTGTCCGCTACGGAATGAAAAGGGAGAGCTGGTGGCGATTGCCGTGACGATGGGGTTCTTCAGTGCAGACGACATGCCGCAGATTGCCGGGCAGTTAGTGAGAAGCGTCGAAGCGCTTCATCTGCAGGAGTAAGATTCCCCCGGCGCGGATGGCCGGGGAAAATCGCGATTACGGGCGATACACCTTCACATTCTCAAAGCCCTGTTCGCGCAGATACAGCGCCTGCAGACGACTCATCACGCCGCGCTCGCACCACAACAGCCAGGTTTTATTCTGGTCGAGATCGCCGAATTGAGTGCTCAGCTTGTAGAACGGCAGTGAAACCACATCGACACCTTCTACCTTCAGCGGCTTATCGTCCTGCTCGTCGATGGAGCGGATATCCAGAATCACGTCGTTCGGGCCAAAACCGCTGACGGTTTCAACTTCCACCACGTCCTGCTGGGTCTGCTGCGCGATGTCGCGAATATCGATATTACTGGCTTCTTCGACCACTTTGTCGAGGATGCTGAATTCAAAGTTCTGTTCTTCCGCTTCAATCTTCGCCTTGATGGCTTTCACCGTTGGGCTTTTTGAAATCACGCCGCAGTATTCCGGCATGGTGCGGGCAAAATCTTCAGTCCCAATCTGGCGCGCCAGATTGATGATGTGCTCTTTATCGTAAGAGATCAGCGGACGCAGAATCAGCGTATCGGAGACGTTATCGATCAGACGCAGGTTGGTCAGCGTCTGGCTGGAGACCTGTCCCAGCGCTTCGCCGGTGACCAGCGCCTGCACGCCATAGCGCTCCGCCACTTTCGACGCCGCACGAACCATCATACGTTTCAGTACCACGCCCATCTGGCCGTCATCCACTTTCTCGAGGATCTCACCGACCACCGGTTCAAAGTTGATGGCGACAAAACGCACGCGATGCGAACTGCCGAAGCGGTTCCACAGATAGTGCGCCACCTGACGAACGCCGATTTCATGGGCCGCGCCGCCGAGGTTAAAGAAACAGTAGTGAACGCGGCAGCCACGACGCATCAGCATATAGCTGGAAACGCCGGAGTCGAAGCCGCCGGAGATCAGCGACAGCACGTCTTCCTGGGTCCCGATCGGGAAACCGCCGATCCCTTCGTAACGGCCTTTGATCAGCAACAGACGATCATCTTCCACTTCCAGATGCACAGTAACGTCTGGATTGGTCAGCTTCACGCGCGCCGATTCAATATGCTGATTTAAACCGCCGCCTACGTAACGTTCCACGTCAATAGAGCTAAACTCGTGTTTACCGCGACGTTTAACGCGCACGCAGAAGGTTTTGCCTTCCAGTTGATCGCGGTACTGCACCAGCGCCTTCTCGAAAATATCGTGCATATCGGTAAACGGCACGTCTTCAACTTCGAGAATGTGGTGAATCCCCGGGATACGGGTCAGCGCGTCGCGGATCGCCAGACGCTGGTTTTCATCTTTCGCGCGAACTTCGATGTTATCCCAGTGACGGACCACGGCGAGGGTCTCATCATAGTGCTTTAAAACGTTACGAATGTTCCCGGTCAGCATTTTTATAAAGCGCAAACGCACAGATTGGCTTTTGATGGTGATTTCCGGGAACAATTTAATGATAAACTTCATGGCGGCAATGGTTCTTTAGCAAGCCAGTTACGGCTTGTCGTGGAGAAATAGTACAGCAACCCCGTTAAGCGGCTGCATCCAGGCGCGGAAGTATACCACTATCACGCGATTCCTGTGCACATTGCGCGTTATACCCTCAATAATTCAAGTTGCAGGCGGGCGGCAAAGGGGAATATCCCCTGGCGCTAAACACGTAAGCGGCTGGAGTGAGCGAATGCGGCCAACGTACATGCAGCCTGAAGTTGGGTGGGTAAATTTGATAATTGCTCTGAGTCCGTTACCATATCAGGGCTGAAAATACTGAGAGTCCGACATTTATTATGGCGAAGAAAAATGAGGCGCCGGTCAGCTTTGAAACGTCGCTGAACGAGCTGGAGCAAATTGTAACGCGTCTGGAAAGTGGCGATCTGCCGCTGGAAGAGGCGCTGAACGAATTCGAACGTGGCGTGCAGCTGGCACGTCAGGGTCAGGTGAAATTGCAACAGGCTGAACAGCGTGTGCAAATTCTGCTGTCTGACAATGAAGACGCATCCCCTACGCCTTTTACAGCGGATAACGAGTAAATGGATTTTTCGCAGCAGCTTCAGGCCTGCGTCGAGCAGGCCAACCAGGCGCTGAGCCGTTTTATTGCCCCACTGCCCTTTCAGAACACTCCCGTGGTCGAAACCATGCAGTATGGCGCATTATTAGGCGGTAAACGTCTGCGTCCGTTTCTGGTGTATGCCACCGGTCAGATGTTTGGTATCAGCCTGAACACGCTGGATGCCCCGGCAGCCGCCGTTGAGTGCATTCATGCTTACTCGCTGATCCATGACGATCTGCCCGCAATGGACGATGACGATCTGCGTCGCGGCCTGCCGACCTGTCACGTCAAGTTTGGCGAGGCCAATGCGATTCTGGCGGGTGATGCCCTGCAAACGCTGGCATTCTCGATTATCAGCGACGCTCCGATGCCGGAAGTTGCTGACCGCGATCGAATCGCAATGATTTCCGAGCTGGCGAGCGCCAGTGGCATCGCCGGAATGTGCGGTGGTCAGGCGCTGGATCTCGACGCCGAAGGTAAACAGGTGCCGCTGGAGGCGCTGGAGAAAATCCATCGTCATAAGACGGGCGCGTTGATTCGCGCCGCGGTTCGCCTGGGGGCGTTAAGTGCCGGAGAAAAAGGCAGAAATGCACTGCCAATACTCGACAAATACGCAGAAAGTATCGGTCTGGCATTCCAGGTTCAGGATGACATTCTGGATGTGGTGGGCGATACTGCAACGTTGGGTAAACGTCAGGGCGCCGATCAGCAGCTTGGCAAAAGTACCTATCCTGCACTTCTGGGCCTTGAGCAAGCCCGGAATAAAGCCCGGGATTTAATCGCAGAGGCTCGCCAGTCGCTAAACCAACTGGCCGCACAGTCACTCGATACCTCGGCACTGGAAGCGCTAGCGGACTACATAATCCAGCGTAATAAATAAACACTCTGTCTTACTTAAAGGCCTCTGATGAGTTTTGATATCGCCAAATACCCTACCCTGGCACTGGTCGACTCCACCCAGGAGTTACGACTGCTACCAAAAGAGAGTCTGCCGAAACTCTGCGACGAACTGCGCCGCTATTTACTCGACAGCGTCAGTCGTTCCAGCGGACACTTCGCCTCCGGGCTGGGCACGGTCGAGCTGACTGTGGCGCTACACTATGTCTATAACACCCCGTTTGACCAGCTCATCTGGGACGTGGGTCATCAGGCTTATCCGCACAAGATTTTGACCGGTCGTCGCGATAAAATTGGCACTATCCGCCAGAAAGGCGGCCTGCACCCGTTCCCGTGGCGCGGTGAAAGTGAATACGACGTCCTGAGCGTGGGTCACTCCTCCACCTCGATCAGCGCAGGCATCGGCGTGGCGGTTGCTGCGGAAAAAGAGGGTAAAGATCGCCGTACCGTCTGCGTGATTGGCGACGGGGCGATTACCGCCGGGATGGCATTCGAGGCGATGAACCATGCTGGCGATATCAAACCCGACATGCTGGTCATCCTCAACGATAACGAAATGTCGATATCTGAGAACGTCGGCGCGCTGAACAATCACCTCGCGCAGTTGCTCTCCGGTAAACTTTACTCTTCCCTGCGCGAGGGCGGAAAAAAAGTATTCTCTGGCGTACCGCCGATTAAAGAACTGCTCAAACGCACCGAAGAACATATCAAAGGCATGGTCGTGCCCGGCACGCTGTTTGAAGAACTGGGCTTTAACTACATCGGCCCGGTCGACGGTCACGATGTCCTGGGACTTATCACCACGCTGAAAAACATGCGCGACCTGAAAGGTCCGCAGTTCCTGCATATCATGACCAAGAAAGGTCGGGGTTATGAGCCGGCGGAAAAAGACCCCATTACTTTCCACGCCGTACCGAAATTCGATCCGTCCAGCGGTTGTCTGCCGAAAAGCAGCGGCGGTCTGCCGAGCTATTCGAAAATCTTCGGCGACTGGTTGTGCGAAACGGCGGCCAAAGACAGTAAGCTGATGGCGATCACCCCAGCCATGCGCGAAGGATCCGGCATGGTCGAATTCTCGCGTAAATTCCCGGACCGCTACTTTGACGTGGCGATTGCCGAGCAGCACGCGGTGACCTTCGCTGCCGGACTGGCGATTGGCGGTTACAAGCCGGTTGTCGCTATCTACTCAACGTTCCTGCAACGCGCATACGATCAGGTGATTCATGATGTGGCGATCCAAAAGCTACCGGTCATGTTTGCGATTGATCGTGCGGGGATTGTCGGGGCTGACGGACAAACGCACCAGGGGGCGTTCGATCTCTCCTATCTGCGCTGCATCCCGGACATGGTCATCATGACCCCGAGCGATGAAAACGAATGCCGCCAGATGCTGTTTACCGGTTATCACTACAGCGATGGCCCAACGGCGGTGCGCTATCCACGCGGAAATGCCGTCGGCGTTGAGCTGACACCGCTGGAAAAACTACCGATCGGAAAAGGCGTGGTGAAGCGTCGCGGCGAAAAGCTGGCGATCCTCAACTTCGGCACGCTGATGCCAGATGCGGCGAAAGTCGCGGAATCCCTCAACGCCACACTGGTCGACATGCGCTTTGTGAAACCGCTGGATGAAGCCCTGATCCTTGAAATGGCAGCGTGTCATGAGGTGCTGGTGACGCTGGAAGAAAACGCCATTATGGGCGGGGCCGGTAGCGGCGTGAACGAAGTGCTGATGGCGCACCGCAAACCGGTTCCTGTCCTGAATATTGGCCTGCCGGACTTTTTCATTCCACAAGGAACTCAGGATGAAGCCCGTGCCGGGTTGGGTCTGGATGCCGCAGGCATTGAGGCCAAAATCAAGGCCTGGTTGGCATAATCGCCACTTCGCTCCTGCTATGCTTACTGAATAACGAGCATAACAGGAGCGAAATAATGCAATACAACATCTTAGGAAAAACGGACCTCCGGGTTTCCCGCCTTTGTCTGGGCTGCATGACGTTCGGCGAGCCGAATCGTGGAAACCACGCCTGGACGCTTCCCGAAGAGAGCAGTCGCCCTATCATCCAGCGCGCCCTTGAGGGCGGCATCAACTTTTTCGATACCTCGAACAACTATTCAGCCGGCAGCAGTGAAGAGATTGTCGGTCGCGCACTGCGCGATTTCGCCCGTCGTGATGAGGTGGTGGTCGCCACCAAAGTGTTTAATCGGGTGGATGACCTGCCGGAAGGATTATCCCGCGCGCAAATCCTGCGTTCTATTGATGACAGTCTGAGACGGCTGGGGATGGACTACGTCGATATCCTGCAAATTCACCGCTGGGATTACAACACGCCGATTGAAGAGACGCTGGAAGCGTTAAACGATGTGGTCAAGGCCGGCAAAGCGCGTTATATCGGCGCGTCATCAATGCATGCGTCGCAGTTTGCCCAGGCGCTGGCGCTGCAAAGACAGCATGGCTGGGCGCAGTTTGTCAGTATGCAGGACCACTACAACCTCATCTACCGCGAGGAAGAACGCGAAATGCTGCCGCTGTGCTATCAGGAAGGTGTGGCGGTGATCCCGTGGAGCCCGCTGGCCCGCGGGCGTCTGACGCGTCCGTGGGGAGAAACCACGGCGCGCCTGGTTTCTGACGAAGTGGGGAAAAAGCTGTATAGCGAAAGCGACGAAAATGATGCGCAAATTGCCGCCCGGCTGGCCGGCGTGAGCGAAGAGCTTGGCGCAACGCGTGCCCAGGTGGCGCTGGCGTGGCTGTTAAGCAAACCAGGGATTGCCGCGCCGATTATCGGCTCATCGCGGGAAGAACAGCTTGATGAGTTGTTGAACGCCGTGGATCTCACGCTGAAACCCGAGCACATCGCCGAGCTGGAAACACCGTATAAACCGCATCCGATCGCCGGATTTAAATAGCCTCACATTGCCCGATGGCGATTCGCTTATCGGGCTCAGGCACACGATCCCTGGCCGGATAAGGCGTTAACGCCGTCATCCGGCACCGACATCACCCGTCAAATAATCCCGATCGGCCAGTGATGTCCGATGAAATAGAGGATCCCCGCGGAAATCACTCCGGCGACAATATCGTCCACCATGATCCCCATCCCGCCATGTACATTGCGATCGAACCAACGGATCGGCCACGGCTTCCACATATCCAGAATACGGAAAATCACAAACCCGGCGGCGACCCACCGCCAGTCGAGGGTCGGCAGCGCCATCAGCGTGATCCACATTCCGATGAATTCATCCCAGACGATACTGCCGTGATCGTGCACGCCCATGTCTTTTGCCGTCTGATGGCAAAGATAGACGCCGATACAGATGCCCAGCATCACCACCAGCGAATAGAGCTGCCACGGCAGAAAGGTCATCAGATACCAGAAGGGAATCGCCGCCAGCGATCCCATCGTACCTGGAACAATCGGACTGAGGCCGCTACCAAACCCGGTCGCCAGTAAATGCCACGGGTTAAGCAGATTCAGGCGGCTTTTGGCGACATCTTTATGGCGTGGCAAAATGGTCATATCCTTTCCAGTCAAAAGTCACAGACATTCCGTCACGCATGAAATGAATCCCTTCCACATCCGCGCTCATCTGCCCAATGCAGGTAAAGGCAACGCCAAGCTGTCCCATAGCCACCTCCAGCGCGCCGCGGTTCAGTTCCGGTACCGTAAAGCATAACTCATAGTCTTCACCACCGGACAACGCCCAGCGCAGCGCCTGTTCGGGCTCGACGTGACGCGTCATCGCGCCTGACCACGGCAGCGCATCGAGATCGACGCGCGCGCCACAGGCGCTGGCTTTAACAATATGCCCAAGATCGGAAATCAGTCCGTCAGAGAGATCAATCGCTGAACTGGCCAGATCGCGCAGCGCCTGGCCCTGCAAAATACGCGGCGTCGGACGCAGGTGACGTTTGAGCAGATATTCGCGGTCACCCTCATCGGCAACCTGCAAACGGTTCTGCAAAATCGCCAGACCTGCGGCGCTATCACCCGGCGTGCCGGTCACGTAAATCCAGTCACCCGGTTTCGCCCCAGAGCGTTTCAGTGCGCGCCCGGCAGGAACAAAGCCGTGGATACCCAATGTCATCGACAGCGGCCCCCGCGTGGTGTCGCCGCCAATCAGTTGCATATCGTAGTAATTCAGGAGATCAAACAGACTGTCGCTGAAGGTTTCCAGCCAGCGTTCGTCCACCTCAGGCAGGGTGATTGCCAGCGTCAGCCACGCCGGATCGGCCCCCATTGCCGCCAGATCGCTTAAGTTCACCGCCAGCGCTTTGTACGCCAGATCGGCTGGATCAATGTCGGTCAGGAAGTGGTTGCCCGCCACCAGCGTATCGGTGCTGATTGCCAGCGTCTGTTTATCAGGGATGTTCAGAAGTGCACAGTCGTCGCCAATACCGGTTTCGACGTCAAGACGAGAGCTTCTGACACGGTCAAAATAACGGGCAATCAGGGAAAATTCGCCGCATGCCATACGTTATGCCTCAGCAGAAAAAAAGAAAAAGCCGCCAGGGGAGAGGAATCGCTTCCACTTCACTGACGGCCTGGAGATTACTTTTTGTTGGGGCGAATCGCAGGCGCTGCTTTATCCAGAACGCCATTGACGAACTTGTGGCTGTCTTCCGCGCCGAACGTTTTTGCCAGTTCAATCGCTTCGTTGATGGCCACTTTATATGGCACATCACTGCGTTTAGACAGCTCGAACAGCGCAATACGCAGTACGGCTTTTTCCACCTGACCCAGCTCTTCCAGCAGACGAGACAGGTAAGGCTTCATCAGGCCATCCAGGTACGCGCTGTTAGTCGCCACCCCGGACAGCAGTTCACGGAAGTACATGACGTCAACATCTTTCACGTCCTGTTCTGCCAGGAACTGGTATTCAACATCAGCGATGTCGTTCTGGGACAACTGCCAGGAGTAGAGCGCCTGAACGGCACACTCACGAGCGCGGCGACGAGCAGCAGGTTTCACGGATTTCCCCTTACAAAAATCAGGCCTTGATGGCTTTCAATACATTAATCATTTCAAGCGCGGTCAGTGCAGCTTCCGCGCCCTTGTTGCCAGCTTTGGTGCCAGCACGTTCGATAGCTTGTTCAATGCTTTCGGTGGTCAGGACGCCAAAGGCGACCGGAATTTCGCTGTCCTGAGCGACATGCGCCAGGCCGTTGCTTGCACCGCCAGCGACATATTCGAAGTGAGCTGTGCCGCCACGAATAACCGTACCCAGTGCAATCACCGCGTCATATTTACCGGTTTTCGCCAGCGCGCCTGCTGCCAGCGGCAGTTCGTAGGCACCTGGAACCCAAACGACGGTAATGTTTTCATCTTTGACCTGACCAATACGTTTCAGGGCGTCAATCGCACCTTCCAGCAGGCTGTCATTGATAAAGTTGTTGAAACGCGCAATGGTGATGGCGACGCGAGCGTCCGGAGTAGCAACGTTAGCTTCAATAATGTTCATATTCTTCCTTCGGGTTCGATATGGCCCCGTAAGGGGGGCGGATTTTATCATAATATTCTGTGCGCTGCTTCCAATAATTCGATAATTCGAAAGCCTCACGCAGGGGTTAAATGCAGGCAAACGTCCGGGCCCACCTGGCGTATCTCATTGAATTTGAAATGGGGGGCGTCAGCCAGTTTCTCAAGCCCTGGCAACACACATAATCCCCTGGCGTCACTGCCTAACAGTTTAGGCGCAAGATAGACGATAAGCTCGTCAACCACTCCGGCCTGCAAGAGCGCACCGGCGAGCGTCGGCCCGGCCTCCACCCACAGACTGTTAATTTGCTGTTTGCCGAGCAACATCATCAGCACCACCAGATCCAGATGCCCGTTATGCTCCGGCACAAAAATCGTGCGAACCGAATCGGGCCAGACACGTGCGTCTTCTTTGGTGCGCGCAATCCAGGTTTCTCCTGGCTGCTGTACCAGGCGGTGCTCCGGCGCTACGCGGTTCTGACTGTCTATCACAATTCGCACCGGCTGACGCACGGCATCCTGCGGATAAAGAGCTTGTGTCGCCTCGCCGAGTTCTGACCAGCGCACGGTGAGCTGCGGATCGTCCGCCAGCACCGTCGCGCTGCTGGTTAAAATGGCATGGCTTTGCGCGCGTAGACGCTGAACATCACGTCGCGCCTCGGGAGAGGTAATCCACTGACTTTCGCCGCTGGCCATCGCTGTACGGCCGTCCAGCGAAGCGCCGAGTTTCAGTTGCACATACGGAAACCCGGTGCGCATCCGTTTGAGAAAACCTTTATTTAACGCTTCGACTTCACTCATCATCAGCCCGTGGCTGACGTCAATGCCCGCCTGCTGCAAACGGTATAATCCGCGTCCCGCCACTTGTGGATTCGGGTCCTGCATCGCCGCCACCACGCGAGAAACGCCCGCGGCGATCAGCGCGTCGCAGCACGGCGGCGTGCGGCCATGATGACTACAGGGCTCAAGCGTGACGTACGCAGTGGCCCCTTTGGCCTTTTCGCCCGCCATGCGCAAGGCATGCACTTCCGCATGCGGTTCGCCCGCACGATGGTGATAACCTTCACCGACAATCTCGCCGTTATTGACGATCACGCAGCCGACGTTAGGGTTGGGATGGGCGGTAAACCGCCCGCGCTGCGCCAGCTTCAGCGCTCGCGCCATGTATAACTCATCCTGCATGGCTTAATCCTGTAGGCGAGCGATCTCTTCGCCAAATTCTTTAATATCTTCGAAGCTGCGGTAAACCGAGGCAAAGCGGATATAGGCGACTTTATCGAGTTTTTTCAATTGTTCCATCACCAGATTGCCAATCATCTTACTGGGGACTTCACGTTCGCCGGTGGCGCGCAGTTGCGACTTAATATGATTCAACGCCATTTCGACGTCATCGGAACTCACCGGACGCTTTTCCAGCGCGCGTTGCATTCCACTGCGCAGCTTTTCTTCATTAAACGGTTCGCGCACGTCGTTGCTTTTCACAACGCGTGGCATTACCAGTTCTGCCACTTCAAAGGTAGTGAAACGTTCATTACAAACCAGACACTGCCGACGGCGGCGTACAGAAGAGCCCTCGCCCACAAGACGAGAGTCAATTACCTTAGTGTCTACGGCGAAACAGAATGGGCAATGCATACGGCGTCCTGACCAGGTGGTTAACAGAAATCTATTTTAACCTGAACTGACGTGACAACAAAGGCGCAACGCTTTTGAGACAATGGATCGATGTCTTTGATCATATTACGAACTACCATTATGGTATCGCGACTATTCAGGAAATAAGAGAGATGACAAGACGTTACCTAAGAATTCTCCTGGTGGGAAGTCTCTTTAGTCTGAGCGCCTGCGCGCAACAAAGCGAAGTGCGCCAGATGCATCAAAGCGTTTCAACGCTGAATAAAGAGATGAATCAGCTTAATCAGGAAACCGTGAAGATTACTCAGCAAAACAGTCTGAACGTTAAATCCACCCGTGGTGTTTACCTGCTCCCAGGCTCCAATACGCCCGCACGGCTGAACAGTCAGATAGGCACACTGCGCATGTCGCTTATCAACATTGCGCCGAATGCCGCTGGCACCCGGGTGACGCTGCGCATTCAGGGGGAATCCAACGATCCGCTGCCGGCCTTTAGCGGCACCGTTGAATATGGGCAAATTCAGGGAACTACTGACAATTATCAGGAAGTGAATGTGCAGAATCAGTTGATCAATGCCCCGGCCAGCGTGCTGGCACCGAGCGATGTGGACATCCCGCTGCAACTGAATAACCTCACCCCAGACCAGTTAGGATTTGTGCGTATCCACGACATCCAGCCTGTTACGCAATAAACCTCCTTGCGGAACGTTTTGTGCGTTCCGCAACATCCCTCCGCCTCTTTTTGTGACTCCACTGACATCCACGTCAGTTTTTGTCAACGTTGGCAATCAGCATGAAAGTCAGTACAATCGCCGCGCTAAAATACGCAAACGTGAACGCAATCGATTACGTGAATGATAGAACTGTGAAACAAGACATATTTTTGTGAGCAATGATTTCTATAATAGGCTCCCAGAAACATGAATTATTCAGAAACGCTATTTGCGCCTTTTTCACTCCCGTCAGGGATTTCAAACAGTGGCATACAATATGAAAAAAACATTACTTGCAGCCGGTGCCGTGCTCGCGCTCTCCTCGACATTCACCGCAAATGCTGCGGAAAATGACAAACCGCAGTATCTTTCAGACTGGTGGCACCAGAGCGTCAACGTCGTCGGTAGCTATCACACCCGTTTCGGACCGCAGCTCCGTAACGATACCTACCTGGAATATGAAGCTTTCGCGAAAAAAGACTGGTTTGACTTCTATGGCTACATGGATGCGCCGGTTTTCTTCGGTGGTAACACCGACGCGAAAGGGATCTGGAACCACGGTTCTCCGCTGTTTATGGAAATCGAACCGCGTTTCTCCATCGACAAACTGACCGGCACTGACCTGAGCTTCGGTCCGTTTAAAGAGTGGTACTTCGCCAATAACTACATCTACGACATGGGTCGTAACAAAGATGGCCGTCAGAGCACCTGGTACATGGGTCTGGGTACCGATATTGATACTGGCCTGCCGATGAGTTTGTCTCTGAACGTATATGCGAAATATCAGTGGCAGAACTATGGCGCCGCTAACGAAAACGAGTGGGACGGCTACCGTTTCAAAGTGAAATACTTTGTTCCGATTACCGAACTGTGGGGCGGTAACCTGAGCTATATCGGTTTCACCAACTTTGACTGGGGTTCCGATCTGGGCGACAACGACTTCTCCGATCTGAACGGCAACAAAGCGCGTACCAACGACTCCATCGCCTCCAGCCATATTCTGGCGCTGAACTACGACCACTGGCACTATTCGGTCGTAGCGCGTTACTGGCACAACGGGGGTCAGTGGAACGACGACGCAGAGCTGAACTTCGGCAAAGGTAACTTCAACGTGAAATCTACCGGCTGGGGTGGCTATCTGGTTGTCGGCTACAACTTCTGATAACATTCCTTTCCTGCAAAAGCCAGCCAGAGCGCTGGCTTTTTTATGCGTGCGTTTCGTCGCGGATCTTACGTAAAAAATCACTCAGCGATCGATCGGCACACTCGCTAAATCGCCTGTCGAGCGGCGTGATGCTTAAACAGCGATCGACACGAAAACAGCGATAGTCCTCGCGCCGTTCGCACCAGGCTACCAGCAGCCAGAACTCTCCCTGGAAAAAAATGCCTAACGGCTGCACATCCCGCCAGGTGAGCTGCCCCGCCTCATCACGATAATGTAACGCCAGTACCTGTTGCGTGCTCACCGCCCGGTGGATCATATCGAACGCGCTGCGTGAATGCTGTTGCCTGCCAAAATCCGGCGCGAAGATACGTGCCTGCTCGGCTTTACGTCGGCTTTCTTCCGGTAATATCGCCAGCACCTTTTCCTGCGCCGACTCCAGTTCTCTGGAGAGCAGATCACCGCCCCAGGTGTGCAGCAGACGAATGGCGGCAATCAGCGCTTCCGATTCCCGGTGCGTTAGCATCAGCGGCGGGAGATCAAATCCCGCCATCAGCCGATAGCCGCTTCCCGCCTCCCCTTCGACCGGCACACCGGAGAGCGAAAGGTCACGGATATCACGATAGATCGTCCGCTCTGACACCTCAAGCCGCTCCGCCAGCAGCGCTGCCGTTGTCAGCCGCCTGCCACGCAGGATCTGGACTATCTGAAATAAACGGTCAGCGCGACGGGTCATAGTTGCTCTCTGTGATTAAGCCGGTTGATGTAACCCCACACGATTGCCTTCGCTGTCAGTAAACAGCGCGATGGTACCAATCTCTTTACCGAGATCGAGCGGACCAAAAACGCAGTTGCCACCGGTACTGGCGACGCGATCCAGCGTGGCGCTGAGATCGTCCGTATGCAGATAAATAATGGCGCCCTGTAATGAAGGCGCGATGCCATCAAACTTCGCCAGCGCCCCACCGGTGGCCGGATCGTCATACGGGAAAACCGCCAGATCGGCAAAATCCATTTTTTCACGACGCAGCGACAGCCCCATGACCGGCTCATAAAACGCAATCGCGCGTTCCATATCCGTTACGGGAATTTCAAACCAGTTAATAATGCTTTTCATCGTTCCTCCTGCCTGTGTGGGTAAGTTCAGGAAGAGGATAAAACAGGGCTCCTGACAGCATAGTGTCAGGAGTGATTACAGGACAAGAGAAAGGAAGAAAAGAAAAATCCCGATCGAATGACCGGGATTTCTGAGCGTGAACTGAAAATCGGGTTACGGCAGAATTGACGGCTGATCCGCCCCTTCTTTCTCGACTTTCTGTTGCAGCATATGCTCGCGCTTCATACCAAGTTTCAACGCCAGCGCCGATGCCACGTAAATGGACGATGCCGTACCGATGGACACCCCGATAAGCATAGTCAGCGAGAAGCCTTCCAGCACCGGACCACCAAACAGGAACAGCATCAGGATAACCATTAACGTCGTACCGGAGGTAATCAACGTACGGTGCAGCGTCTGGGTCAGTGACACGTTAAAGATTTCGTAAGGCGTCCCGCGACGAATTTTGCGGAAGTTTTCACGAATACGGTCAGACACCACGATGCTGTCGTTAAGCGAGTAACCGATAACGGACATCAGCGATGCCACGATAGTCAGGTCGATCTCGATATGGAATAACGACAGGATCCCCAGCGTAATGATGACGTCGTGCGCCAGCGCGATAACCACGCCCGCCGCCAGTCGCCATTCGAAACGGATACCAACGTAAACCAGGATGGAGATCAGCGCTGCCAGCAGCGCCATCGCACCGGTTTGCGCCAGATCGGCACCCACGCTCGGTCCGACGAATTCAATACGCTTCACCGCTGCGTTCTGGTTGGTGGATTCATTAATCACACTCAACACTTTGCTGCCCAGCACCTGGCCGCCGTTGGCCCCTTCGGTCGGCGGCATACGGACCATGATGTCGTGACTGCTGCCGAAGTTCTGTAAAAGCGGATCAACAAAGCCCGCTTTTTCCAACGCGTCGCGCATCACGTCCATCTCAGCCGGTTTTTCCAGCGTGATTTCAATCACCGTACCACCAGTGAAATCGAGACCCCAGTTAAAGCCGCGCACGCCCATCACGATGATGGCCAATACCAGCAACAGGCCTGAGATGCCGAAAGCCCAGTAGTCCCAGCGCATAAAGTCCCAGACTTTACGGCCGTGGTTCAATTGTTCAACAGTATATTCCTGTGCCACTTCGCACTCCTCAGATTGACAGCTTTTTGACGCGCTTGCCGCCATACAACAGGTTTACGATGGCACGAGTACCGACGATCGCGGTAAACATCGACGTCGCCACACCGATACCGGTAGTAATCGCGAACCCTTTAATTGCCCCGGTGCCGACGGCGTACAGGATAATGACCTTAATCAGCGTCGTAATGTTCGCATCAAAGATGGAACTGAAGGCGCCCGCATACCCTTCGTTGATCGCCTGCTGCACCGAACGTCCGTTACTCAACTCTTCTTTGATACGTTCGTTGATCAGGACGTTCGCATCGACGGCGACGGCAAGGGTTAAGACGATCCCCGCAATCCCCGGCATACTCAGCGTTGCCCCCGGCAGCAGCGACATAATGCCAACAATCAGTACCAGGTTAGCAATCAACGCGCTGGTCGCAATCAGACCAAACTTCTTGTAGAACAGAATCATGAACAGGATGGACACCGCCAGACCGGCCAGACACGCTTCCAGGCCCTGCTTGATGTTCTGCATCCCCAGCGTTGGACCGATGGTCCGCTCTTCAACAATCTGAATCGGCGCAATCAGCGCACCGGCACGTAGCAGCAGAGAAAGCTGACGCGCTTCGTTCGGGTTGTTGATCCCGGTAATACGGAAGCTATTACCCAGACGAGACTGGATGTTGGCGATGTTAATCACCTCTTCCTGTTTCACCAGCACCGCGCGTCCGTTAGCGTCTTTTTTACCGCTGTCTTTGTACTCCACAAACAGGGTCGCCATCGGTTTACCGATATTGTCCTTGGTGAAGTTAGACATGATGTTGCCACCTGCGCTATCCAGCGAGATGTTTACCTGCGGTTGGTTGTATTCGTCCTGGCTTGAAGTGGAGTCAGTGATATGGTCACCGGTCAGGATAACGCGTTTGTACAGCACAACCGGCTGACCTTCACGCGTCTGTTTCACTTCGGAATCACCTGGAACACGCCCGGATGCCGCCGCAGACTGATCAACGTTGGTGTTGACCAGACGGAATTCCAGCGTCGCTGTCGCGCCAAGAATCTCTTTCGCACGCGCCGTGTCCTGAATACCCGGCAGCTCGACCACGATACGATCCGCGCCCTGGCGCTGTACCACCGGTTCGGCGACGCCCAACTGGTTCACACGGTTACGCAGGATATTGATGTTCTGTTGTACCGCGTATTCACGCGCTTCGCTCAGACGTGCATCGGTCATCACCGCGCGCAGCGCATTGCTGCCCTGACTTGAGATAACCAAATCCGGGTGACGCTTGCTGAGATAAGCAATCGCTTTATCACGTGCGTCAGCATCACGGAAGTTGATGCTCAGGCCGTAATTGTCTTCTTTACGAACGGTAGTATACGGGATGCCTTCTGTACGCAGATCGCTGCGCAGGCTATCGATATTTTGTTCCTGCAGTTTACCCAGCGCGGTATCCATATCCACTTCCATCAGGAAGTGAACGCCGCCACGCAGGTCAAGACCGAGTTTCATCGGTTCTGCTTTGATGGCCGCCAACCAGCGCGGAGTTGCCGGAGCAAGGTTAAGCGCCACGACGTATTTATCACCCAGCACGTCCACCAGCGCTTCACGTGCACGCAGTTGGGTGTCGGTGGTGTCGAAGCGCGCAAGAATCGCGCCCTCTTCCAGTGCCACAGACTTAGCGGTAATTTTTTCTTTTTGTAACGTATTCTGGACCTGGATCAGCGTTTGCTCACTGGCGGCGACACCGCGCGCGCCAGTGATTTGAACGGCCGGATCCTCACCATACAGGTTGGGAAGCGCATACAGCAGGCCGACGACAATGACGACGATCAGCATGATGTACTTCCACAAAGGATAACGGTTTAACACGGCAGTTCCCTTAGGGAAAAGTTACTATTACAGCGCCTTCATGGTGCCTTTCGGCAGAACGGCAGCTACGAAATCACGTTTGATAACCACTTCAGTGGTATCGTTCAGTGCGATAGCGATGTAACCAGATTCTGCAACTTTGGTCACTCGGCCTACCAGGCCACCGTTAGTCAGGACTTCATCACCTTTCGCGATGGAGGCCATCAGGTTTTTATGCTCTTTAGTGCGCTTCTGCTGTGGACGCAGGATCATGAAATAGAAAATCAGACCAAACACCACCAGCATCAGAATCAGAGACATCGGGCTGCCCTGCGCCGGAGCACCTGTTGCCGCTACCGCATCAGAAATAAAAAAGCTCATTCAAATTCCCTCATTATTAAAATTAATCAACGTTCAAAGGTGGAACCGGTCGACCCTGACGTTGGTAAAAATCGGTCACGAAGCTCTCTAATTTACCCTCTTCAATAGCCTTGCGTAAACCCGCCATCAAACGCTGGTAGTAACGCAGGTTATGAATCGTATTGAGTCGCGCGCCCAATATTTCGTTGCAACGATCAAGATGATGCAAGTAGGCACGTGAATAATTGCGACAGGTGTAGCAATCACACTCAGCATCGAGTGGGCTGGTATCGCTCTTATGCTTCGCATTGCGAATTTTCACCACGCCATCGGTCACGAACAGGTGACCATTACGCGCATTGCGGGTTGGCATCACGCAGTCAAACATATCGATACCGCGACGCACGCCTTCAACCAGATCTTCAGGTTTACCGACGCCCATCAGGTACCGCGGTTTATCTGCCGGAATTTGCGGGCAAACATGCTCAAGGATGCGATGCATATCTTCCTTCGGCTCACCCACAGCCAGACCGCCGACAGCGTAGCCATCAAAGCCAATCTCTACCAGACCTTTCACAGAGATATCACGTAAATCTTCGTAAACACTGCCCTGAATGATGCCAAAAAGCGCATTTTTGTTGCCCAGACCATCAAAACGGTCGCGGCTACGCTTCGCCCAACGCAGTGACATCTCCATCGATCGTTTAGCATAGTCCCAGTCCGCCGGGTACGGCGTGCATTCGTCAAAAATCATGACAATATCGGAACCGAGATCGTACTGAATCTCCATCGACTTTTCTGGATCAAGGAAAATCGGATCGCCGTTGATCGGATTGCGGAAGTGTACGCCCTGTTCGGTGATCTTACGGATATCACCCAGGCTGAAAACCTGGAAACCGCCGGAGTCCGTCAGAATCGGGCCTTTCCACTGCATGAAATCATGCAGGTCGCCATGCAGCTTCATGATCTCCTGGCCTGGACGCAGCCAGAGATGGAAGGTATTACCAAGGATAATCTGCGCGCCAGTGGCTTCAACTTCTTCCGGCGTCATGCCTTTAACAGTGCCGTAGGTCCCCACCGGCATAAAAGCAGGCGTTTCCACAACGCCACGATCAAACACCAGGCGGCCACGGCGGGCGCGTCCGTCGGTGGTATCCAGTTCGAATTTCATTTTTTCTCCAGTACGTCAGAAAAACAGTCCAACGTGTCAACCTGCGCCGCGGATTTACTCCCCGACGCGCTCAGAAATAGCCTGCGGATTGTACGTGATAAACATCGCGTCCCCGTAGCTAAAAAAGCGATAATGTTGTTCTACCGCAGCCTTGTATGCATTCATCGTGTGCTGATAACCGGCAAATGCCGAGACCAGCATAATCAATGTCGATTCAGGCAGATGGAAGTTAGTCACCAGCGCATCAATCACTTTGTATT
Organism: Citrobacter sp. Ca225; assembly: GCF_030337175.1. Lineage (NCBI taxonomy): Bacteria > Pseudomonadati > Pseudomonadota > Gammaproteobacteria > Enterobacterales > Enterobacteriaceae > Citrobacter > Citrobacter sp. Ca225. The sequence continues at coordinate 169,039 of NZ_JAOWCD010000068.1, forward strand.
GATAACCTGGATAGATGAAAATTTGTGTGTCGCCAAAGAACGGTTCAATAAGCGCGTTCTTCGCCGCCTGCGCCGCGCTCTCCAGAGAACGCACTGAGGTCGTGCCAACCGCAATCACCCGGTTGCCGCGCGTTTTCGCCGCCAGCACCGCGTCCACCACCTCTTGCGGCACTTCCGCATATTCGGAGTGCATGATGTGATCTTCAATGGTGTCCACACGCACCGGCTGGAATGTCCCCGCGCCGACGTGCAGCGTTACAAACGCCATCTCGACACCTTTCTCGCGCAGTTTTTCCAGCAGCGGTTCGTCAAAGTGCAGCCCCGCGGTCGGCGCGGCAACGGCACCGGGCTTTTCGCTGTATACCGTCTGGTAAAGCTCGCGATCGGCTTCTTCATCCGGGCGCTCAATGTACGGCGGCAGCGGCATATGGCCGATGGCGTTCAGGATATCGAGCACCGTGCGCGCGTCATCAAACTCCACCTCGAACAGCGCGTCGTGGCGCGCGGTCATGGTCGCTTTGATGCTCTCATCATCGCCCAGCAGCAGCTCCGCACCCGGTTTCGGCGCCTTAGAAGCGCGAATATGTGCCAGAATACGTTTATCATCGAGCATACGTTCGACCAGCACTTCAATCTTACCGCCGCTGGCTTTACGGCCAAACAGACGCGCCGGGATCACGCGGGTATTATTAAACACCAGCAGATCGCCTGGGTTGAGCTTGTCGAGCAAATCGGTGAACGTGCCGTGCGTCAGCTCGCCCGTTGGCCCATCCAGTGACAGTAAGCGACAGCTGCTGCGCTCAGGCATGGGATAGTGAGCAATCAGGGATTCAGGTAGTTCAAAGGAGAAATCGGCGACGCGCATGACGTATACTCGTGACTTAAAAACAGGCGGCATAGTCTAGTGCTCACACCCTCTTGCTGCAACAACTAGGGAAGGTGCGAATAAGTCCGAGATGTGAGATCATCGTGTTGTAACCTGAACCCAGAATGAGTAACCGGATGAGCCAGCAACTGACTTTTGCCGACAGTGAGTTTTCCAGTAAACGCCGCCAGACCCGCAAAGAAGTTTTCCTTGGCAGAATGGATGACTTGCTTCCCTGGGACAAATTACTTGGCGTTATCGAGCCTGTGTATCCCAAGGCCGGTAATGGTCGCAGGCCCTATCCGCTGGAAACCATGCTGCGTATTCACTGCATGCAGCAATGGTACAACCTGAGCGATGAGGCCATGGAAGATGCCCTCTATGAAATCGCCTCCATGCGCCAATTTGCTCGCCTGTCACTGGATAAAGCCATTCCAGACCGCACTACCATCATGAATTTCCGGCATTTGCTGGAGCAGCATGAACTGGCCCGCAAAATCTTCAGTACCGTTAATCACTGGCTAGCAGAGTGTGGCGTTCTAATGACCCAGGGCACCTTGGTGGATGCCACCATCATTCAAGCCCCCAGCTCTACCAAAAACAAACACAACAGCCGTGATGAAGACATGCACCAGACCAAGAAAGGTAACCAGTGGTACTTCGGCATGAAAGCGCACATTGGCGTGGACGCCAAAAGTGGCCTGACCCACAGTCTGGTGACCACGGCGGCTAACGAGCACGACCTCAATCAGGTTGGCAAGTTACTGCATGGCGATGAAGAATTTATCTCAGCCGATGCTGGTTATCAGGGGGCCGAAAAGCGCGATGAGCTCAGCGATGTCAGCGCAGACTGGCTTATCGCCAAGCGTCCCGGCAAAGTGAATGCATTGAAGCAACACCCGCGCAAGAACAAGCTGGCCATCCGTTACGAATACCTGAAAGCGAGTATCCGAGCGAAGGTTGAGCATCCATTTCGGATAGTAAAATGTCAGTTTGGTTTCGTCAAAGCCAGGTACAAGGGGCTGGCTAAAAATGACAGTCAACTGGCGATGTTATTCACCCTGGCGAACCTGGTTCGAGTTGACCAATTGATACGGGCACAGGCGAGATCTACCTGAAATGAGGAAATTAGCCTGAAACAGGGCCAAAATCAGCCACGAAGAGACGATTTTGGGCTGAAAATTGGAAAATTGAGCCACAGGACGTCGATAAAGGACGGTTTGGGGCGTCATATCGGGAGCTGCGGACCACTTAATCGCAACTTCC
>NZ_JAOWCD010000069.1:0-17031 GCF_030337175.1 Citrobacter sp. Ca225
GGAAGTTGCGATTAAGTGGTCCGCAGCTCCCGATATGACGCCCCAAACCGTCCTTTATCGACGTCCTGTGGCTCAATTTTCCAATTTTCAGCCCAAAATCGTCTCTTCGTGGCTGATTTTGGCCCTGTTTCAGGCTAATTTCCTCATTTCAGGTAGATCTCGCCTGTGCCCGTATCAATTGGTCAACTCGAACCAGGTTCGCCAGGGTGAATAACATCGCCAGTTGACTGTCATTTTTAGCCAGCCCCTTGTACCTGGCTTTGACGAAACCAAACTGACATTTTACTATCCGAAATGGATGCTCAACCTTCGCTCGGATACTCGCTTTCAGGTATTCGTAACGGATGGCCAGCTTGTTCTTGCGCGGGTGTTGCTTCAATGCATTCACTTTGCCGGGACGCTTGGCGATAAGCCAGTCTGCGCTGACATCGCTGAGCTCATCGCGCTTTTCGGCCCCCTGATAACCAGCATCGGCTGAGATAAATTCTTCATCGCCATGCAGTAACTTGCCAACCTGATTGAGGTCGTGCTCGTTAGCCGCCGTGGTCACCAGACTGTGGGTCAGGCCACTTTTGGCGTCCACGCCAATGTGCGCTTTCATGCCGAAGTACCACTGGTTACCTTTCTTGGTCTGGTGCATGTCTTCATCACGGCTGTTGTGTTTGTTTTTGGTAGAGCTGGGGGCTTGAATGATGGTGGCATCCACCAAGGTGCCCTGGGTCATTAGAACGCCACACTCTGCTAGCCAGTGATTAACGGTACTGAAGATTTTGCGGGCCAGTTCATGCTGCTCCAGCAAATGCCGGAAATTCATGATGGTAGTGCGGTCTGGAATGGCTTTATCCAGTGACAGGCGAGCAAATTGGCGCATGGAGGCGATTTCATAGAGGGCATCTTCCATGGCCTCATCGCTCAGGTTGTACCATTGCTGCATGCAGTGAATACGCAGCATGGTTTCCAGCGGATAGGGCCTGCGACCATTACCGGCCTTGGGATACACAGGCTCGATAACGCCAAGTAATTTGTCCCAGGGAAGCAAGTCATCCATTCTGCCAAGGAAAACTTCTTTGCGGGTCTGGCGGCGTTTACTGGAAAACTCACTGTCGGCAAAAGTCAGTTGCTGGCTCATCCGGTTACTCATTCTGGGTTCAGGTTACAACACGATGATCTCACATCTCGGACTTATTCGCACCTTCCTTAGTTCCCCGTCTTCGCCATTGGAAAAATTAATATCTTTTGAGGCAAAGAAGTCATTATTCAAAATGATATCAACGCGATACTTCCCTGCGCGTTGCATTCCATTTTCAAATGATGACAAATCAACCCCTTTGATCTCTGGTCTATTATTTTCTAATAGCGCAGAATTGAAGTGGTCGCGAGGCAAAACATTAAATGGATAACCTAATGATACTAAGGCAACCAACAATGCCAACCTCTTCATTCGAGGGCTAGATCCTTGCAAGCAGTTCATTAGATAGTCCATTATTATATTTTGGAATTAAATTCTTTACTCAGGCCGCCATAATCATTTATTAATTTAAACGATATAGCGCCATTTTTCATTGGACCAGGAAGCGTAAAGTTCGCGCTAGAGTTTGGTGCAACATATGATGCTGATTTGATCGCGCTACCATTGAGCTTAATCTCTCCAAAGTTCATATAAAATGGAGATGGATTTTTTACATTTAATTGATTCCCACTGATATTCCATTGCAGATTTTCAGCAAAACTTTCAGGCTCTATACCTTTTAATTTTTTGGGTCGGTAAATCAATTTCATTTTACTTTTAACAACAACCTGTAACACATTACTGGACGTTTCCGATGATGAAGGTATTGCTTTTACATTGAAATAAAACATTGATTCCTGATTTTCAGGCAAGGAACTTTCTGTATAGACAATCCGCATCATGCTTTTCTTGCCACCATTCAGTCGATACAGGGGCGGTGTGACAATAAAAGGCACTTCCTTTGTGACATTCTCTACATTATCCACCCAGGTCTGAATCAAATAAGGATGATTGTCAGGATTGGATACAGTAATGGACGCATCTTTTTTTGTCGCATCATAAATGATACGAGTACCGCCTATAACAACCCCAGCCTGAGCAGAGGAAGCCAGTAAATAGCCACCTAAAATAGCTATGATAGAGATAATTGAACGATTCATAATGATATCTTATATAATATTATAAATAGCACGTGAAAATTACTCCACGTGCTAATTAGTCAATACTCCACCAATTAGTTGTAGTTAAGAGTAAATTGAACACTGGAGTTTGCCGGACCGGCAGTAACAGCTGCGGCCACCTGCTTATAACGAGCATACATCGGCATGGTAAGCTCAGTTTTACCCGCCTCTAAAGCGTATGAATCGCTATCGGTAAACAGTGGAACGGCTTTTTTACTCTTATCTAACAGCTCAATCGCAATGCCTGTTGCAACACCGTCTTCCTCGGTAAGAGCAAGAACACTATTATCGCCAGCGTACGCAGTACCATCAAACTTAACGGTAATGCCATTTATACCAGTTGCAGGACAGTCCTTCACTTTTAAGTCAAACTCAGTCGCTGAAGCGTATGTACCCGTTCCGGTAAAAACAGTTTTACTCACTTTACCGAGATCAACATTCATTGTGTTATTTGCGCCGATATCAACCGTACAGGCTGTACCAATAATTTCACCGGTGAAATTAACAGTACCATCGTTGTTAGCCTGGGCTGTTGACATCCCCATAACAACAGACATACTCATAACCGCAACTGCAAAAAACTTATTACTCATTTTTAAATCCTTCTATCCTTAGACGCATGTCTTTTATTAACCTTTTAAAACCACTTTGCTGAGCCCAGAAGGTTAGCTGGAGTAATATTAATTCTATGTGGCTCTAATCCGAATAGTAAATGTGTCCTAATTAGTATGCCCACTCCTATATAGGACTTCATTAATTAGTTATTCGTATGCTAAAAAGACTAATCGCAATAAAATTATATCATTGAACAATTCATCTGTAGTCGTTGCGCCGAGCTACAATCCGCACCACCAGGGGCAATCCCCCCTCGTTAGCGAGGCTTTTTGTCTCTAAGCAACCAATACTTAAGTCATACTAACGTATAAATGTGATGTATTAATTTTTATTTGCAAAGTCTTTGGATATAGGCAGAAAATGCGATTTCATCACTTCAAAGCGGTCATTTAGTAAGCTTTTTTTATTGTGAGTAACAATGGCTGTTGCATGTCACTATTTTCAGAAAACTGAAACTGTCCGAAAAATGGTGTGGAAACAATAGAGGAGTCAGTTATTATTGTCAGGTCTGCTTTTTCTCATTTCAGAGAATCTATCTCTACAATACATATAGACAGGGCGTTATAGATAATATTGTCGCCAGCGGACACTCCTTCAGGAAATTAGTCTGACTTTTATTATTATCAATGAGTTGGAGAGTTGGAACATGAAGCTCAGCCAGAAATGCATCTTATTGGTATGATATTCAAACAGAATCTTGAATGTCATAATCTGAATTTACGTATAGTTATTACATTAATCCTGTTTGATTTTGAGTTAGTGCAGAACAAAATATAACTTTATATGCGTCCAGATAATCTGGATGGGTCATTATTCTTTTTATTGCGTTTTCCCCATGATTGATCTTTTGATTACGATTTTCACCCGACATTACTCTATAGCTCAAGATGGTATAAAAACGCCACAAAGAAAAGTAATATTAATATCGTCATCACTCAGCGATTTATTATAACCCCCGACCTGCAAAACCAGTCGTTATTGCGCTGTCAGCGTATAGCGCTCGCGCAGGATTTGGCCGGGAATTCAAAAAATGCATGGAACTAAAGCGGGTTTGTTTACAGGCTTATCAGAGAGTATGGATGTCTTTGACAGCAAAGAACATTTGCAGAAATGGCGTGAAATCCAGCAAACAAATAACGTGTTGCAACGACCAGAAATCTACCGTAGCCAGAAAAGAAAAAAGCCCCGCTTTTCAGCGAGGCCTTATGAATAGTGGTGCCGGACTCGGAATCGATCTTTTGTTTTATCTTTATGATTTATAAGTAAAATTTTTGATGTGATTATATTTATGCCCTCATTTGTACCCTCATTCCCGATTGGTATGAATCCGAAACCCGAATCGGTGACGATAAGTGGGATACTCGCCTCAGGCTGATGTGTTGATACTTTATGATGGTCCTTTGTCTGGTGACGCTCCTGGTGCGTTACAGAATCCAGTAACAAACCACCAGAAGAAAAGCACCAGGAACGTCAGTATCATATTGTCCATAAGCAGGCGAACCTGGCAAGGGGTTTGTTTAACTCTGCACTGATACTGACATTTCACATATGTGCAGGCCCCTGATTACTGTCCGGATGCCAGCATTCCAGGGTAGTGACGTGCGATGATGTCATTCAGCTTATCGACCAGTTCTTGCCGCTTAAAGGTGATATGAGCAGTTCCCTTCTGAAAGTATTTGATTGCAAACATCTCATCCTCGTAACGATTGCTGTGCCTGTTTTCATGGATATGATTGGCGAGACGACGGGTGACGTCGGCACGGTTGTCGGGAACCGGTTTTCCGTCCAGAAGCATCAGCATCCGCTCAAGGTCAGCTAACCGATCGCGTTGCCAGCCCCAGAGAAGCCCAAATCCCCACCGGTCACATTTGACTAGCCCACTGACGATGATTTTCCCTCCAAATTTACAGGGGCTGTTCGTCTTAAAATCCCAGCTCAACCCTTTGAAGACGTTAATGACACCCCGCTCAAACACATCACCTTTATTCAGATACAGTTGCTCAAAAGTGCTCAGAATGTTGGCTTCGCTGACTGCAGGAATGTTCTCCCCCCCAAGATTTCTGTACCACTGATCACGAGCCTGAGCGTCCATGATGGAAAGCATCCCTGACTTTTTCATTAAATCGCGCCATATACCACGATCGAGATTACGGGTAATGGCTTTCATCGCTGTTTCTGGTTTTTCCATCAACCAGCAACCGCGGCGGAATTCCTGCTTCATGGCCCAGTCCAGAGCGGTTTTACCGCCAATACTGCGGGTCAGTGTTGCAATATCGCTAAGTTGTTGCATGAGCACTTCAATCTGCGCCAGCGCCGCATTACGTCCGGTGACGATGCGCTCAATGCTGGTGGAGCAAATAACGTCTGTGTGGCCGGTTAATACTTCGGGTTCGTTAAGAGTAAGGTCTGACATCATTTATTTCCTTATATAAAGCAAAGTGCCAGTCGGTGAGGGCTGGCGCTTATGGGTAAGTGATGAGTACGGACAGGTAATTAATCTGTACTGGTCTGCTGCAGACGCTGAAGATCGCGAACATCCCTGAGTGCCTGTTCAATCCATGGCAACAGCACGGCTGAATCGGTATTTACTTCGTCGTTATCGAAGATAATCCCGCTGTCGCAACAGATGTTGTCCTGCAGCAAGCAAATCAAAATATCGAGAGCGGTTTCAGTGGTTAATTCTGGCATGTGAAAACCTTGTGGTGATTGAGGTGGGGTTACCAGTCGAAAACGTCAAAGCCGGGCAGCACTTCGCCAAAGGCATCCAGATGAACAATGCCAACGGCGTAGCGACGGATAAGCGTTATCACTAACCGGCGGCAGGCTTTCGACAGTCCGAGGCGTTTGAGCCGTAATACCGGAAACGACCAGGCATACAGGCGAATCAGATAACCTGAACCAGTGTACATAATCCATTCCGACTCGCCGAAGTCTTCGCGCTGATGTGACAGGGCGTACAACAGTGAATTGTCTTCCTCCGTGAGGTGCGCAGTACTGCAGCACATCCCCGGTAATGATGTAAAAGGGGGCCGTGGGAATTCAACGGCGATCTTCCCAGGTTCATCCGCGATCCGCAGTGAGCAGCCGTTCTGGTTTACCGCGGCGATCAGTTCGGACAATTCAATACCATCGACATCCACTGCGATACGCCCCATGTTGAGGGCCAGAACGTTGATGGCATCAGCTTCCACGTTGAGAGACAGCTTCATCGGGTCATCTTGCTGTATTTGCCTGTAGTGATATCTGTCACCGCTCTGTAGCCGTTACGTGTCATCAGTCCACAGGCCTTACGGGCGCGGAGAATATCGATACTGCTGATAAGCGGTGACTGCTCTGTAGTGCTGGATCCGTAACGGTCAGTGCGTACCAGATCGTATTTTTCGACGATAAAATTGACGGCATCACACAGGGAAATACCGGCGTCAATGTGCTCCTGAATCACGTCGTCGTTGCCAAACGGCGTGTCGTTTAGCGCCAGACCGTAGTGATGATCCAGCAGGTGGCTCAGAAGTCGCTGCCAAATCTCCACGGGTGACAGACGTGGAGAAGCCTCCCGTGCCGGGGATACGGGTTGTGTTTGCATAAGGGGTATCTCGTTGTTGAAGGGGTAAAAAGAAAGGTGTTGCGGGGGTTATGACGTTACTGATGGTGTCGGATAAATCGCTATATAGATATAGCCATGCGATCCGAGTGAGTCAGCCTCGCAGGTCAGTCCCTTTGCATACAGCGTGACGCAGTGCTGATGGCGGGGACTGAGTTCGCCGGAAACCAGCATCAGTTCCATTTGCTTCAGCAGTACCGGAAACGCTTGGTCGAGATGGCGCAAATCCGCGTCGGTGAATGTCCCGGTGATGCTGGCGCGGTCGGCCAGATAATGCAGCCGGTTGCCTTCCTGTACCAGCCGTGCACCGAAGCACGGGGTGATATTACGTTTCAGTCCCCACCACGGTTCAGAAATATGATGATTTGCCGGCAGTGTTTTATTCAACAAGCTCGTGCTCCTTGAATATGAGTTAACTGAGGGTGACGCTGCGCAGAACGACATACGGGCCGTTGCGGTCCTGGCGACGTTCAGCGAACACGGCCAGGACGCCGCTGATATCCTGGACCTCCTTCCCTGCATAGTGGCAGACGCTGCCGGACCAGGCGTATTTTCCGGAACAGAAGCGAAACAGCCTGGACTCAGGATGCTGGCGATATAGCGCCATCGCCTGACGTTTGCTGATAATCTTCATCGCTGCTCTCCTTACAGCCAGCCGCGTTCAGCGAATGACACTACTTCCATGCCGCCAACCACCAGATGGTCCGGCAGGCGGATATCCACCAGGTCCAGTGCCTGCTTAAGACGTTCCGTGAGGCGGCGGTCAGCCAGGCTGGGCTCCGCCAGGCCTGACGGATGGTTATGGGCAACGATGACGGCGGCTGCGTTATGTTTCAGGGCGGCTTTCACCACTTCCCGGGGATGGACTTCGGTATGACTGATAGTGCCGGTGAACAGTATCTCGTGGGCAATGAGGCGGTTCTGGTTGTCGAGGAACAGCACCATAAACACTTCGCGCTCTTCCCCTGCCAGGCGCAGACGCAGCCAGTCCCGGGTGGCACCGGCGGAGGTGAAGGCCACACCGGGTTCACGCAACTGGCGCTCCAGCAGGTTCATTGCCCGCCGTAACGTTCGCCGGGCATACGGGGACAGGGGGACTTCCTGGTGTGGTGAGGTCAGTGACGGGAACATATCAGGCTGCGATGACGTGGGTAAGGGGGCCGGATTCGTCATGGTTATTCCCCTAATCAATGATACGCATAATTGCGTGGCAGTCCGGGTGCAGCAGGGCATAGTCCCGCAGGCGATAATAGTGCTCCGTCATGGCATCGCATTCGGTGCGGCAGGCGTGATGACTGTAAGCGATAAGGCAGACGGCTATCCCGGCAGCCTCAGCGCTCATCTCTGCGCCGTTACCGTTCATGCTGTTAAACAGTGTCCATTTCTCATCGTTTTCGTTCTCCGGGGCCATAAATGCACCGCCATTGCTGAGGGTAAAGAAATTCCATATCCCGCCGCTGTAGTCCCTGCAAAACCGGTCCATCCAGCCAAAAATGTGGGGTTCAAGGGTTATCCACTGCGGTATGCTGCCAAACTGCTGCGGCCAGAAGGCGGCACGCTGTTCATCGGGTACGGGCATGCATTCGATGCGGTCTGTATCAGTACGTGGTGAGGTGAGAGATTCAGTCACCGGACTGGTCAGGGTGAGTATGTTGTTCATTTGATTTCCTTTGTATTTTCATGTGGGTTGTTGTGACAAAGTGACGGACAGAACTGCACATAGCCATCATCATCACAGCGTGAAGGCCAGTGCCCCTCAGGGATACTTATGCCGCACTGGCTGAGTTCACCGGGACGATAAAGAAGGTGAGAGCACCAGGCGCACAGGTCGTCATCAGAGATGGAGCGGCAGCTTTGCTCACTGATCAGGGAGAACGGATGTGGCGAAACCTGAATCACGCCGCCAGGAATACACTGCATTACTTCAGGCTCCCGAGCAGGCTTTCCGCCATTACCCACAGGGCGCGGTTGAGCTTCACGTCGCCGTCAATGCCGTTAACCGCACGGGTGTGGGCCCGTTTACCTTTCGTTGTTCTGCCCGGCAGACCGCCTTTAATCAGGTTTTCCTGGATACGCTGGTAGGTGGTCCACAGGTCGGAACTTTCATCCTGCCAGCGTCGCGCAGACAGAATCTGTGCTTCCGTCACCGGCTGGTGCTCTTCCCCAAAGCGGTACGTCAGGGCGGCTCTGGCAAACGCCTGTTGTGCCGGCGGAGGAAGTAGCAGTGACTGCATGGCATCCCGCTTCTCCTCCACCCGGTCAAATATCCCCAGCACCTCATAAGCCCCTTCAATGACTTTATCCACCACATTCCCCTTGTGCGGTACGCGAACCTCACCAAAGGTTTCGCCACAGACAAGTCCGTTCTGGCAGACAAAGCGAAACAGGCCCGGCAGCATCTGGTATGAGCTGGAGCCGTCGTGGCTGTTAAGCAGGATGATTTCGGGGACCTGTTTGCCGGTGATTTGCCCCTCACGCCGCAGACGCAGCATGTGCTTTGTGTGGTCGCGTTTATTCAGGTCGCGAACGCGGGTCTGGCAGGCAAAGAACGGCTGGAAGCCTTCCCGCTGCAGATTATCAAGCAGTGTGATGGTCGGGATATACGTATAACGTTCTGAGCGTGATTCGTGCTTTTCTTCACTGAATACGCTGGGCACATAGTGTGCCAGTTCATCACGGGTCAGTGGGCGGTCGCGGCGTACGAGACTGGCCGCACCAAAACGGCTGGCTAAGCGCATGGTTAATACCTCTGATATCGGGTTAAAGGGCATAAAAGCAGAAAGGCCATGCTCCGGAAGGTGCATGGCCTGTGGGGGACTGTGTTCTGTTGAAAAATGAGCAGGACTTCGCCGCTCAGTGGCTCAGTGGCTGTGGTGACACAGGAATACCGTCGCTGATGAGATAGCGGTTCAGCATCTCTCCGGCCTGCGGGGCAAAATTCCAGTCCCGCCATATCAGCATGCCACGGCAGTCGCGGATGACCAGACGAAAATGGGGCCCTGGTCGTCTTCGACGGTGACGTTGAGATAGCGTGCGGCCATGGCTTCCGCCTGTCGGCGGGTGAAGGGGCCGGGTGGCAGCGACGCATTATCAGTGGTCTGCATATCTGATCCCTGATGAGAAACAAAAGAAAACGCCCCGCTCAAATGAGCAGGGCGTCGGCGGTGTGAAATACTGATGCAGTGGTCAGGGCTGGCGGGTGTGTGCTGCCTGAACCGGGATATGCGTCATGGACTGAGGTTCCTGTTGTCGTGAGCGTGAATGAATTCAGAAAAAAGGCGTTACCTGTCTTTATTACGGCAGGGCATATTTCGGCAGACAGCCGCTGTCCCCGAACGCGGGAAGGACCTTCCCCGCACCGTTAAGCGTAAACACGGCTGCCTTTACGCCCTCCCCGGACACAATGACCCGCTTACCGGTGCGCAGTTTATCCCATGCCCATGCCACGTTGTCTGAGCCCACATGTGACTCGCTGTCACTGACGCTGACAGGCTCCTCATCGTCAATTTTCATGTCCAGCGACTGGCCGTTATCCATCCTGACCTGATGACCGTTTGCGTCGGTGAAGGTCAGGGTGGCCGCTTGTGAGCCGGTGTCTTCGCAGGTCAGGTAAAGCTGTGACTGTCCTTTCCCCAGAATTACAAACTCAGACACGCCCTGACCCCAGCCGCTGGCCCAGGTATCACGGTTACCGAAGGCCTGTGACACTGCCGGAGTCAGAGCAGATATCAGAAGAGTGAAAAGCAGTATTTTCTTTTTCATAGTATTCCCTGAGGGTGATGGTTAAGACGATACGGGTCTCTCCTGAAGACATTGAGACGCGTTAAGAAAGAGGGCTGATAAGTGATACTGGCGATATCACTGGCTGACGGTGAATGTGCCCTGATCGGTGAACACCCGGGCCTCAACAAAATTGCAGGCTTTACCAAAATCCAAAGTGTGACCAAATTTCCAGAAGACACTCTCAGCGAAGGTCATTTTACGGGGTGTGAACGGTTTATCTGTGGGCCACCAGCCATCCACATTCCGGCCCCTGTAGGCTATTTTTCGGTGTGTCAGCATCGGACATTTTCCCCGGTTAACATCGATTTTCTTTATCAGAACGGTGTCGGTTTTTGCTGTCACGGTGACATAGATGCAGCCATAGCACTCATGGCCGGCATGGCTGACCTCCACTTTAACGGGCATATCGCTGCCGGCCAGGGAGGGAAGTGAGGTGAACAACAGACTGGCGGTCAGCGCCATAAAAAACCTTTTCATTACTTTTCTCCGGATGAAGGCATTCCTGCAATTCATCGCATTGATTTTTAATCAGTAAATGGCTGAATACAGTATCCCTGAGGGATTCTATAACCGGAAATTCATCATGAACAATGAATAAAACCGATCGGGTCGATCGACAAAATCGATCGTGACAGAGCCAGATTATTTATCGAAACGGAAGACAGGCTTATCGATGCGGAAGTCAGCCAAAGAAGAAGGACCAGACGGTCCGGGCAGCACGGGCCACGGTGTGTGTGACTGTCCGGAGCGCGCAACGTGCAACCTGCGGCAACGGGGCCTGGTCGATGACCGCGTCAATCACTTCCACCACGGCATCGCCAAAGCTGTTGCGGGCGGTAGTGATAATGCCGGGGGTGTGGTACCCGCTTTGCAGGTGAGGCACCAGCGGGCTGCGGGCCTGCTTTGGGAGACGGGTAATCATCGCCTCCACCAGACGGGGAAGGTGGTACCGCCCCCTGACTGACACCGGAAGAATATTCGTCTCTGCGGTTCCCATCTGACGGGCCACGGTCTGTTGTTTCTGTATAATACGTTCAGCCTGCAATGCTGATGGCTGCGCCGATAACCAGTTCCAGTGCGCTGCAGGTTCGGTTTTATCCACCTGGTTGAGGACCCATAACACCGGTGGCAGCGGTCCGCTGTATTGTGCGAATACCTCCTGATAAAAAAGCTCTTCCACCGAGAATGCGCGGTCATCGGCCTTGAGCACCCACAGCACCATATCGAGTTGTGGCATGAGTTCGCGGTACAGCTCACGGTATTCGTTGTCACGGCTGATGCTCTCTCCCGCACCGGGTAAATCCACCAGCGTCAGGTAATGGTTACCGAAGCGCAGACGTACACGCTGAGGCTGACGGGTACAGGCCTCCACGGCATTCACCGCACAGACTTCACTCCGGAACAACGCATTACACAGCGAGGATTTGCCGGCGCCGGTCTTGCCCATGATGCCAATCACGGGTTCATACGCGACGAGGCGGCTGAGCTCCCGGAGAAGATGCTGCCGCAGAATACGGGGATAGCGCCGCAGATGGCGACGGATAAGGGCATAGCCCGAAGGATGTTTCATATAAGCCTCGGCATAATAAAATGGCCATCACGGATGGATGGCCTGACTGACGTAAACGGGAGGGAATTCACTGAGGTGATATATAACTGAGAAAAATTTAAAAATGCGGATATAGCATTTAATCCAGATATCAGCAGGGGCGAGCGCCCCCCACAGATATGTTGATTCAGTTTATGGTACGCATAAAAGGAATTTTGTTGATTTTTTTTGCAATTCTTAAAAAATATTCCCTGTGAATTGCTGGTGTGTTTTTCAGTTTGTCATAACCACTCTTTTTTTTAGTCGCACTGATTTCTGCCTCCCTGTCAGCAAGACGTCGTCGGTGGGGTCTGTTGATGTTATCTTCCCTTTCTGTTCTTCTGAGCAGACGGGAGAATAATGTGCAGGGTTCATGACGCCGATAGCCAGGTGCAGTGACATCAGGGAACGGATTCAGTATGTCGGATATGAAAAAGTCTATTCCTCCTGGCGTGGGAGAACTTTTTTGTTTGTTGATGACTTCACGCTGGAAGTTGAGTAAGAAATTAAAGTCAAAACCAGAAACACCCACCAGGCATTCAATGTCTTCAGGGATGAAAGAGTACCAGACCTCAATAATTTCCCTGATAAAGTCATGACTGACAGCCCCGTCCTGAATAAAAAATAACACATGGGCGAAAGGCTCAAAATTCTCGTCCAGCATGCCCAGTCTTACATGTCCGGCTATCCGGCTGTACATTGTGCGATGTTTTATTTTACTCATCATCGAGGAAAAGGCTATGTTAATTATGGTTAAGTCATCGATGATGTGTTCAAGTATTCCATTTGTCTTGCAGTTGAGGTGAAAGCTGATTGGGATTATTGTGATTTTTCCGGATGCTTTATTTTTTATTTTGTTATATTCAGTCTGAATTTTAAGTAGCACATCTTCTTTGTGAATAAGATTTCTCTTCAGTTCTTCTTTATATTCTGGGGTTGCTTCGCAATGAAGCTTCAAATATTTATGTGTTCCTGCGAGAGAACGGGATGAGCCAGGGCGTAATGAATTCTCATATTTAAGAATGTCCGACAAAAGATTGCATGCGTAGCCGTCTGTTACCTGTGTTTTTCTTTTTTTAGTGGAAAGTTTATCAGACGGTATTTTTTCACATTCTGCATCTTTAAAGCTGATGAAGCTGTATATGTCAGCCAGGTCCGCGTAACGTATGGGTTCCGATGGATATGTGGCATCTATCTCCCTTAACCTCAGAAAGTTCACTTCATAAAAATCATTCAGTCCGTCCCTTCTCATTCTGCTCTCCCGAATACTGGTTCTGTTTTTATACCTCCGAATTATATCGTATAAAGCTCTGAATTAAGAGTGATTAGATCACAGAACCGGCATGGTAAAACATAGCCTTTTAAGCATTATTCAGAGCTTATGATTGCCTCTTAATTCATTGAATTAAATGAATTATATATAATTTGTTTGTCATTTTTTGTGTGTTTGTTTTTTTCTGTTGTTTCAGATTGTTATGACATGATTTTAAGGTGAAAACGATTCTGACTGTCTTTTCAGGCGACTGAGGGTGTTCCGTTACTTCCGATCAGCGTCTTACAGCGAGACTGTTTTTCCGACTGTGTTTACCTGGTCAGGGAGTATCTTATCCTGTCATCCAGTTGCAGAGCATTCTGTGGTCTGATTGTTATCGCCGGGGAGAATGCGGTTTCCCCTCGAAAATAAATACGTTAGCCCGTCATGAATTTACCTTTTTTCATGTTTTCCGGGCCGCGCATGGAATGTTTTTCCTGAGTAACCAATAATTACTCTCTTACTTCCACGTTTTTTGTGCCTGAAAATACCGGGGGAGTAATCAGAAAATAAACCCCGTATCGGTATAAATAACGGCAAGATACTATTGCAGTAAATATTACAGTGGCAGGGTGACCAGTTCCGGGAGTCAAAAAGTGTGCGTATACAAATCTTTCATGAACACATGCCTGTACAGGTATCAAGTCCGGAAGACAGAAATGGTGGCTAATATCATTTTAACACCAGGGTGTGAATAACTTAAACCTGCGTAGTGTGTGTATTCTCTGGAGGTTACTGACGGTGTGAAAAGAAACATTAAGGTTATTAGTGTTATTTTATAAAAGAAGTGTTATTTATCCAACTGCTTACACCTTTGTATCCATGAATACTGACTCTTCAGTAAGTACAGTATTCCTTCGTCTACCGGGTGATGATTTCTTTTCAGACATCCCGGTACGTTCAATGTTTACTAACATCATTGTTTATTATTTGCCGTAAAGCATAATGATTGTCAGACTTTCCAGTGTGATGAACATTCATTCCATTTTACAATAAGAAATTACTGTTACAGTACATGTGAAAAATGATACGCAATAACATACTTTCATGGCTGACAACCTGAATCGGTATTCTGCATAAAAAATTAATCTCTCCTGTAATCTCATGACCAATAACTGTTATGGGATATTTATCATGGAATACGTAATCAACTCAAACCACAAACCAGACTATTCTCTTCAGTCAGTATTATTTAACCATCAGGACCGGTTATTTGACTGTCATTCGAAATTACTCATGCTTCGGGTGGATTTTGCATACAGGAAAAACTCTGATTCATACGCGTATGGTGATATTCATCAACTGGTGGCTGAGATGACATGGCTGACTGAGCAATGCGCAGAGATATCTGGTCTGGAGGGATATGCCTGGGTAATGGAATATGGGGGAGATCACCGTTACCACATTCATGCGGCGTTTTATATCAATGGTCAGAGCCACCGGAAGGCCTGGTGCTTCTGGAAATCCATCCAGTTGCTGTGGGAGGACATTACGGACGGAGAAGGCTACGCGCACCGGTGTGAGCCTAAGGGACATTACCGGGTGCGAGGTGAACGAGTAATCAACTTTTCAGATCGCAGAGGAAGGGAAGGTATGCAGTACATCCTGAGCTATCTGGGTAAACAGTCGCAGCGTACAGAGCGCCGGATTTACAGAGTCAGCGCAGTCCCGGTAGTGTCCGTAACAGGCAGACCCCGGAGTCGCGTTATCGGCTAAAAAATTACGCCAGTGCGTCATCGTTTGAAGAAGTCTGCACCATTCGAATACCTGGCTTCTTCTCCCTTATCACCAACGGAGAAAAAACGATGACCACACCAACCAGCCTGCTTAACGATAAGTTTGTCGATATGGCATTCATTACACAGCTCACCGGCTTAACCGACAAATGGTTCTACAAATTGATTTCATTGGGTGAATTCCCAAAACCCATTAAGCTTGGGCGTAGCTCCCGCTGGCTTGAAAGCGAAGTGGAAGCCTGGCTACAGCAGCGTATCACCGACTCCAGAGGCTGACCTCATGTACGCTACGACAATTCCTCCACGCTGGATATGTGACAAATGCAGACACCAGTTCTGCGGTGTGACGCCCTGTCCGTTCTGTTACCGGATGGCCCTGTCCACCGCTACGGCATTTCGCTGAAACCTTTTGCCTGATTTAACCCACGTCTTATTCCCATGCCCCTGACCTCATTTCATTTAATTCCGGATACCGCATGCACGTCTGCCCTCCACGGGAAGAATGACGCCTGCGCGTCGTCCGGCAAAGGACCATTATTATGACGATTCACAATATGCAATTTCGCATCATTCGTACCGCCCTGAACCACATGGGCAAAGTTATTCATACCAGAGATTTAACACCTCGCTCACGGGAACGCTGGTATTGCTGCTCCTGCAACAATCCTTTGAGACTACGCTGGACGCATGACAGCGGCGGTTATTTTGAACATGACCTGGAAGAAGCTGAAGAACTTAAGTTAAGACAGTGCGAGTATCAGGCCATTCCCCAAGAGAAACCAGTATCAGCTTTTGAGCAGGCAGTTAATGCACTGATGGAACGTGATGACACACCATCTACAGGTCCCTCAAAAAAGGATTATTTCCGCGTGCTCTGCCAGCGTGAATATTATGGTCTCCGGTGCTGTCCGGAATGCAGGCAGCATATCTACAGTACGGAAATGAAACTCTTTGATATTCTCACTGTTCCTGAAAAATGAATCGCCACGGATAATCTAGACACTTCCGAGCCGTTGATAATACTGGTTTTCATATTCTGTCGGTGACATCTGTTCGCTAGAACCATGCCGACGCTTACTGTTATAAAACATTTCGATGTAATCAAAAATATCGCTGCGGGCTTCTTCCCGCGTTCCGTAGATTTTTTTCTTTATCCGTTCACGTTTCAACAACTGGAAAAAGCTTTCTGCAACCGCATTATCATGGCAGTTACCGCGACGGCTCATGCTGCCCTCCAGGCCGTGTGATTTCAGGAACGACTGCCACTCATGGCTTGTGTACTGACTGCCCTGATCCGAATGAACCAGCACCTGTTTTTGGGGATTACGCCGCCATACAGCCATCAGCAGTGCGTTCAGGACAATGTCCTTTGTCATCCGGGATTGTATGGACCAGCCGATAATTTTGCGTGAGAACAGATCAACAACCACGGCAAGATACAGCCAGCCTTCGTGGGTCCTGATGTAGGTTATGTCCGTTACCCAACTCTCATCCGGAGCATCCGGATTGAACTGTCGCTGGAGCCTGTTGGGCGACACGATACTGGCCTCGCCTTTACGTGCCCGCGGGCTCCGGTATCCGACCTGAGCCTTTATCCCGACACGTTTCATCAGTCGCCAGACTCTGTTCACTCCGCACTGTTGCCCGCTGTCCCGCAGATCCAAATGGATTTTGCGATAACCATAGACGCATCCCGATTCCAGCCAGAACTGTTTAATCTGCCCTGTCAGCCTCAGGTCTGCCTGATGGCGTTGTGAATGCGGCTGCTGAAGCCAGGCGTAAAAACCACTGGGATGAACATCCAGCACCCGACAGAGCAGGCGAACAGGCCAGCAACAGGTGTTGTCACGGATAAAGGCGTACCTCAGTCGGACAGCTTTGCGAAGTACGCCGCGGCTTTTTTTAATATGTCCCGTTCGTCGGTAACCCGCTTCAGCTCTTTCTGGAGACGGCGGATCTCGGCCTGAGCATCTGACTCTTCTTTATTAGTGGAAGAATCTGGACCGTACTTCTTTATCCAGGCGTAAAGGCTGTGGGTGGTGATATCGAGACGTGTTGCAACGCTGGCAACAGAATAACCGCGATCAACAACCTGTTTGACTGCTTCAATTTTAAACTCTTCGGGATAACGCTTACCGCTCATGGGCACCTCTCTTTAAGCCATCTTAAATGACTCTGAGGTGTCTGTTAAACCCGTGGCGATTCA
>NZ_JAOWCD010000070.1:0-8370 GCF_030337175.1 Citrobacter sp. Ca225
AAATCGGCCCAGATCCGCGAAATTTTAATCAGCGAGTCAGCTTGGGAAGAAATGACCTGCTTATTCGCACCTTCCCTAAAACAGCCGCAATGAGTCGTTCAGAGTGGTACTCAGATTTCAGACAACGCGACATGTGGGCAGGCCCTGGTTACCGGGCGGCAAAACCGGCCTATATCATCTACAGGAAATAGCGATGAGAGCCTTCTCTTTTTTAGCACTTGTCCTGCTGCTTTGCAGTTGCTCCACGCCCCGGCACGACAGCACAGAAGACGTTAAACAATTCTATCTCGCGTGGATGGCGGCATTTATCGATGCACCAGATAAGCCTCACGATACCCGCGGGGTAATGCAACGTTATGTTACTAAAGAGGTTATCGATCGCCTGACGTTGATCGATAGCTATTATGAGCAAGACATCGTCGACTCAGACTACTTTATGTATGTGCAGGATTATGCCCCTGAGTGGATCCCACTGTTACAGGTTGGACAAGCACGTCCCTTCCTCGGCGGCGAAAAAGTGGATGTCAAACTGGGTGGACCCGCCAACATAGCGCCCGTTCAACTGGAGGTCTATACGCGTTGGGAAGAAAAACACTGGAAAATCTATCGTGTCAGGGATGTCGGAAACCAGTTTGAACATCCCATTTACAGCGCCGGTGCCATTGCCCGTGCCAGGGCGTGGTCAGCAGAAATTGCGCCGGAATACGAACCGCTTAAAAAGTAAAAAGGGAGCCTTATGGCTCCCTTTTCCGTCAATAATTGTCTTACGCTTTCAGCTTACGCATCACCAGCGTGGCGTTAGTACCGCCGAAACCGAAGCTGTTAGACATAACGGTGTTTAGTTCGCAATCGACAGTTTCGGTCACGATGTTCAGGCCTACAGCCTGCTCGTCCATCTCTTCGATATTGATGCTCGGTGCAATAAAGCCATGCTCCAGCATCAACAGAGAGTAAATTGCTTCCTGTACGCCCGCGGCGCCAAGAGAGTGACCTGTCATCGCTTTGGTTGCAGAGATCGCAGGACTCTTATCGCCAAACACTTCGCGAATCGCGCCCAGCTCTTTCACGTCGCCCACCGGCGTTGAAGTACCGTGGGAGTTCAGATAGTCGATCGGCGTATCTACACCGTGCATCGCCATCTGCATGCAGCGCACTGCGCCTTCGCCGGACGGAGCCACCATATCCGCGCCATCAGAGGTCGCGCCGTAGCCCACGATTTCCGCGTAGATATGCGCGCCACGCGCCAGGGCGTGTTCCAGTTCTTCAACCACCACCATACCGCCGCCACCCGCGATAACAAAACCATCACGGTGCGCGTCATAGGTACGGGAAGCTTTAGCAGGCTGATCGTTATATTTGGTGGACAGTGCGCCCATCGCGTCGAACTCACAGGCCATTTCCCAGCCCAGCTCTTCGCCGCCGCCCGCAAATACGATGTCCTGTTTACCCAGTTGAATTTGTTCAACCGCATTGCCGATGCAGTGAGAAGACGTCGCACAGGCCGAGCTAATCGAATAGTTTACGCCATGGATTTTAAACGGTGTAGCGAGGCAGGCCGAAACGGCAGAGCCCATCGCTTTGGTGACCACATACGGGCCAACTGCTTTCAGACCACGCGGGCTGCGCATGGCGTCAGCACCGAAAACCTGCGCTTTAGACGATCCACCGGAACCTGCAATCAGGCCAACGCGCGGGTTATTCTGATAAACCTCTTCGCTCAGACCAGCGTCTGCGATAGCTTCACGCATGGAGAGATAGGCATAAATAGAGGCATCGTTCATGAAACGCACCACTTTACGGTCGATCAAACCAGTGGTGTCCAGTTTGACGTTACCCCATACGTGGCTGCGCATTCCCGCATCTTTAAACTCTTCAGAAAAAGTGATCCCTGAACGTCCTTCACGCAGAGATGCCAGGACTTCCTGCTGGTTATTACCGATGCTGGAAACAATGCCCAAGCCAGTAATCACTGCACGTTTCATTCAATACCTCTGTCAGTCGCACTATAGTAAGTTTCGATTGGCACAATAGCGTACACTTGTACGCCGAACAAGTCCGATCAGCCAATTTATACTGAAATTTGCGCCGCCTGGCACACATCGCTAATATCGTGACACTGCCTGTCAGACGAGTAACTTACGTGAAACAATACGCTATACAACCCGCCAACCTCGAATTCAACGCTGAGGGTACACCTGTTTCCCGAGATTTTGACGACGTCTACTTTTCCAACGACAACGGTCTGGAAGAGACGCGCTATGTCTTCCTCGGAGGCAACCGGATCGCTGAACGCTTTGTGGAACATCCTCGCCCGTTGTTTGTGGTGGCTGAGAGCGGCTTCGGCACGGGTCTGAACTTTCTCACGCTCTGGCAGGCGTTCGCCGCATTTCGCGCCACTCAGCCCGATGCTACGCTACAAAGATTACATTTCATCAGTTTTGAAAAATTTCCGTTGAGTCGTGACGATCTCACAGCGGCGCATCAGCACTGGCCGGAGTTGGCCGAATTTGCCGGGCCACTTCAGGCCCAGTGGCCGTTGCCGCTGGCGGGTTGCCACCGCCTGCTGCTGGAAGAAGGACGCGTCACCCTCGACCTCTGGTTTGGCGATATTAATGAACTCACCGATCAACTCGACGACAGCCTGAATCAAAAAGTTGACGCCTGGTTTCTCGACGGCTTCGCCCCGGCCAAAAATCCGGACATGTGGACGCAAAATCTGTTTAACGCCATGGCGCGTCTGGCTCGTCCTGGCGGTACGCTGGCAACCTTTACATCTGCGGGATTTGTTCGTCGTGGTTTGCAGGATGCCGGCTTTACTATGCAGAAATGCAAAGGTTTTGGCCGCAAGCGCGAAATGCTGCGCGGAACCATGGAACAGACGCTGAAAATCCCGTCCTCAACGCCGTGGTTTGCTCGTCAGGGAAGCGAAAAACGTGACGTCGCAATCATTGGCGGCGGGATCGCCAGTGCACTGCTTTCGCTTTCGTTGTTACGCCGGGGCTGGCAAGTGACACTCTATTGTGCCGATGACGCCCCCGCCCTGGGCGCATCCGGCAACCGTCAGGGAGCACTTTATCCCCTGCTCAGCAAGCACGACACTGCGCTCACCCTTTTCTTCCCGGCGGCATTTACCTTTGCCCGTCGCTTGTATGACGCCCTGCCCGTAGAATTTGATCATGACTGGTGTGGCGTCACGCAGTTTGGCTATGACGACAAGAGCCAGCACAAGATCCAACAAATGCTGTCGCTGGCATTGCCGTCTGCGCTGGCAAGTGCGGTGGATATTACCCAGGCACAAAAACTTACCGGGGTAGACACTGGGTGCGGTGGCATAACCTATCCGCAAGGCGGTTGGCTGTGCCCGGCGCAACTGACCGCTGCCGTGCTGAAACTCGCGGAAAAGCAGGGGCTACGCTGCCATTACCAACACTCTCTGGCAGCTCTTCACCGTTCAGCTTCCGGCTGGGATCTGCACTTTACGCACGGCAGTCACGCAGAACATGCCGCGGTAGTGCTGGCCAATGGTCATCAGATTAACCATTTTGCCCAAACGCAGCCGTTACCCGTCTACGCTGTCGCCGGCCAGGTCAGTCATATTCCGACGACGCCAGCGCTTTCCGGGATCCGTCAGGTGCTGTGCTATGACGGTTATCTGACGCCGCAAAATCCGACGAATCAACAACACTGTATCGGCGCCAGCTACCATCGCGGCAGCGAAGAGACGCAGTATCGGGAAGACGATCAGCGGCAAAATAGGCAGCGCCTGATTGACTGCTTCCCGGCAGTAGACTGGGCTAAAGAAGTCGATGTGAGCGGCAAAGATGCTCGCTGCGGCGTGCGTTGTGCCACCCGCGATCATTTACCGATGGTGGGAAGCGTTCCGGACTACGCGTCGACGCTTTCATGCTATGCAACACTCAATGAACAGACTAAAGATGCCGTTTTAGCCCCATATTATCCGGACCTGTATATGATTGGTGCCCTGGGTGCTCGCGGACTTTGTTCTGGGCCACTTGCAGCTGAAATTCTGGCTTCCCAAATGAGCAGTGAACCTCTTCCCCTCGACAAATTGACACTGGCTGCACTGAACCCGAATCGACTGTGGATCCGTAAACTCCTGAAAGGTCGGCCTGTTGAGTAGCCCATCAAATCAGTTCCGGCATGATGAGCTAAACCCAACGAGAACAGACCATATCGCGTAGAAGGTATCAATACGCCTCGTCTTAAAGCAGTCAACGCAGGCGTATCATGTAGCTTGACGCGGTAAACGGCTCAAGCATTACGCGGACTCGTGCGGTTATTCATCATCATTAAACTTGACCTGTATGGCTATAGACTGATCAGGACGACCAGCGTTCTCAGTAAGAGGCCTCAGATTATCATCAAGAATAGCGATATAAGGCTTCTCCGCAGTCAATGCAGCGAACTGAGGCAAATCGAGATCAATGCGGTTAGCAACCCCTTTTGAACACTCCGGATCAACATTACCCATAATGGCATAAAACAGATTCGTTTTTCCTTTTGCAGGCGAGGCATCTTTAATCATCCGGGAAAGGGAGATTCCCCCCTGTTTTTTATCGCAAACCGCCAGTTTTCCAATGACTTCCGGGTAGATGGTAACCCCCACCGAAGGGAGATTTGTATAGGTAAAACGGGTCAAAAACAAACCATCGCCTTCCAGAAAGCGGTTAGCAAGTATTGAAGGCTGAATAAGTGAATGATGTCCGGCAGACATGATATTAACAGGCGGAAAACTATGTGTTTTTTCAGATTTTAACAGCGTCTCTGTCCAGACCATTAGATTTTTATCCTTCAACGCATTACGTAAATCATTCGCTCGTGAGGAAGAATAAGCATTATCTTCATTCAGATTGACCTTAACTGCCATGGGTGTTTTAGAAATAAGACCTGATGTCGAATGAACGGAAGCCAGAGAACCATTGTAATAGCAATACTGATTGCCAAAACTACGCAACTCAGGATTCAGTGTTGATAACTCACGACAAGTATCTATCCACAAAAACATTTGATTGTTGCTAATAAGGTTCACAAGGAAAAATGCGGGAAGATAGCTGTTATTCCCGACAGAGATGATATTATCGCTGCTAAAGACAACATCTTCTATTTTACCGGTTTTCGTGTAACGGATAAGAGAAGGGATCTTAAATGACTTATCGCCTACCTTAACTTGCTTTTTGTGGGAATCAATTTCAACGCTGCCATTAATATCAGGGTAACCCCAGAATGCCATATCAATAGTCGTTCGCCAGGAAAGTAGTTTTCTGTCCAGGAACATTTGCCCCGAGAAATTTTCCGCGAGCGTCGCCATATTGCCATTTAAATCACGGCCAAGCCCTACAGGGTGAGAACCATAGTTCAGATAATTGAGAATGGTCGGAGAAACATCAAGAGTTGTACCATGACGAGGATTTTGAGTTGGTTTGATACCCGCGCCAGTGATCATCAATAAATTATGGCGTTCCTTCTTCTTCAACGTCTCTAGTGTCTTTACCATTACTGGAGCGAGATGATCTGAACCAAAAACCAGTAACGTATCATCCAGAAGACCTTTCTTCTTCAAGGACTGATACACTTTACCAATAAGGAAATCGGTACAATGCGCCGCATTCAGCAGATGATCATTACCATCACCATACTTCATAGTCGCGCATTCATGTGCCAGATACCCTTCCGGCTGATGGGTTCCGATATTGATTGAAAAGAGTCCCCAGGGCGCCTGGGTCTGTCGCAAAGAAGCAACGCGCGTCAGTAATTGTTCGTAAAGGGTATCATCATACAGCCCCCAGTTGTTTATGTAATCTTTGGCCACATGTTGATCAATAAACTCTTTCCTACCTTTCACATCAGAAAAACCATGATCCTTATAAAACTGCCCTTTTCCTGCGAATTCAGTTTCGGCTCCGCCCATAAACTCCAGGTGATAGCCTTTCGATTTTAAAATATCCCCTAAACATACAGCATTGGGCATAAAATTATTCATCTGGAAATTATCATTGGTGAACACAGATAATAACGGCAAACCGCATTGACTGGAAACCATTCCGGCCATTGTCCAACTGCTACCAATAGTTTGACCAATGTTAGTGAATGTAACGCTATCCTTTTCAATTTTATGCAACTCAGGAAGTAATCCAGGGAAAAGACTTTCATCCATATAATTCCCTTCCAGACTCTCCAGATAAAAATAAATGATATCCTTAGGCTTTTGAGTCGATGATATGACTTGCGGCTTTATAAAATAATCAGAAAAATCACCTGAGGATTGCGATGTCAACGAATACGAAATTAAATTTGAGGTTGCAGGAGTACAAAAGAATGCGCATAACACCATTATCACGCCTTCAACCACCGGCACAATTTTGAATTTGGTATTTTTGCTTTTTAAAAAAGACCTCAAGTAGATAATAATAAGAACTGCAAAAATAGCTTGCGACAATAAGAAGTAAAATATTAAAAAGTAAAAATCACTAAAATCTCCCCCTTCGACTCCGAATCGAAGATGGTAGAAAACAGAATCATCAAAACCTATACCCGTAAACCAATTAGCGACTAAATAGCACCCTGTCAATAAACTAAAAATTATTGTAATAAGGATAAAACAGGTAGCAATGATCGAGCCGGCGATACCTCGACTGTGGCTTTTAAAGAAAAAAAAGAAAGCAGACAAATAAAGCAATGCTGCTAAAAAAGACCAACTCTCATTCCCCATTTCCATAATAAACCGCATCCTTTTAAATCTCAGGCATTAGAAATGCTGACGTCATAGAAAATTATTTATCAACTGTTTCCCATAAGTATATTATTCATAATGAATGTTTTTATAAACATAAAACAATAAAATACCCTACAAGCAAAATGCCGGTAGGGTATTAATGAATTTGTTGAGCCTACAGTCATTGACATAGTATGACAATGACAAAACTCTTTACTCAATCAATAATCATACAACTAACTGGGACTCAACTTCTTTTACATGGTGACGAGCCAGGGCTAAGTTAGCTTTCGCCTTATCAAGAACAAAATAGATAAAAAGTCCTGGATTCTTATCAATAGGGCAAATAATATGATACTGTTTACCTAATGTAATCAGAATATCATCAATTTTATCGTTGAGCTTAAGGGTTTCCATCGTTTTCATTTTTGCACGCACTACTTCGGTGTTACCTGCAGAAGCTAGTTCCAGGTTAATGCCTGAGCCAGCCTGAATCGCCACGGGTTTAACAGACACCTCAGAGTCATTTAAGATGGCTTAAAGAGAGGTGCCCATGAGCGGTAAGCGTTATCCCGAAGAGTTTAAAATTGAAGCAGTCAAACAGGTTGTTGATCGCGGTTATTCTGTTGCCAGCGTTGCAACACGTCTCGATATCACCACCCACAGCCTTTACGCCTGGATAAAGAAGTACGGTCCAGATTCTTCCACTAATAAAGAAGAGTCAGATGCTCAGGCCGAGATCCGCCGTCTCCAGAAAGAGCTGAAGCGGGTTACCGACGAACGGGACATATTAAAAAAAGCCGCGGCGTACTTCGCAAAGCTGTCCGACTGAGGTACGCCTTTATCCGTGACAACACCTGTTGCTGGCCTGTTCGCCTGCTCTGTCGGGTGCTGGATGTTCATCCCAGTGGTTTTTACGCCTGGCTTCAGCAGCCGCATTCACAACGCCATCAGGCAGACCTGAGGCTGACAGGGCAGATTAAACAGTTCTGGCTGGAATCGGGATGCGTCTATGGTTATCGCAAAATCCATTTGGATCTGCGGGACAGCGGGCAACAGTGCGGAGTGAACAGAGTCTGGCGACTGATGAAACGTGTCGGGATAAAGGCTCAGGTCGGATACCGGAGCCCGCGGGCACGTAAAGGCGAGGCCAGTATCGTGTCGCCCAACAGGCTCCAGCGACAGTTCAATCCGGATGCTCCGGATGAGAGTTGGGTAACGGACATAACCTACATCAGGACCCACGAAGGCTGGCTGTATCTTGCCGTGGTTGTTGATCTGTTCTCACGCAAAATTATCGGCTGGTCCATACAATCCCGGATGACAAAGGACATTGTCCTGAACGCACTGCTGATGGCTGTATGGCGGCGTAATCCCCAAAAACAGGTGCTGGTTCATTCGGATCAGGGCAGTCAGTACACAAGCCATGAGTGGCAGTCGTTCCTGAAATCACACGGCCTGGAGGGCAGCATGAGCCGTCGCGGTAACTGCCATGATAATGCGGTTGCAGAAAGCTTTTTCCAGTTGTTGAAACGTGAACGGATAAAGAAAAAAATCTACGGAACGCGGGAAGAAGCCCGCAGCGATATTTTTGATTACATCGAAATGTTTTATAACAGTAAGCGTCGGCATGGTTC
>NZ_JAOWCD010000071.1:0-60431 GCF_030337175.1 Citrobacter sp. Ca225
AATCGGCCCAGATCCGCGAAATTTTAATCAGCGAGTCAGCTTGGGAAGAAATGACCTGCTTATTCGCACCTTCCCTAAGGCTAATGCAGAATAAGCAAACCTTTCCGAACGATTTTGACTGCTTATATCGCCTCTGGCCATTCTATTCAACCTTATTTTAATACAGATTCTTTACTCGGTGTGGCGCTGCCGTAATCGCTAATAGCGTTCCATTTGATCACTGAATTCGCTTTTAATGCTGCTGGCAGTGAAATATGCCCATACGGTGCCACCATCATTGTCATGGCTGTTAAGGTATCTTTTGGGGCAGTGACAGGTTTGCCATCAACAGTAATAGAATTAAATGTCACATAAAAAGGGGTTGGATTGGTTATATTCAGTGCATTACCCTGCCTTGAAAAATTAATTTTTTCGTAGGCGCTAAAAGCCTCGTTATCCTTAAGAGATGTCGGGCGATAAAAAAGCTTAATGCGCGTTCTGGATGCAATCTGCAATTTACTCTGATCGCGCATGTTTTCAGGCGTGCTGGCGATAAATTTAATATTAGCCCAGAATACGGACTCCCTGTCTTTAGGAAGTTCAGCTCCTTTTTTGGCATAAATAAAATGGAAAATAGTTTCCTGGCCTGCTCCAAGCTTCATAAGAGGGGGGGTAGCAATAAAAGGCGCATCACCTTGATCGTCTATATTACTTACCCATGCCTGAACCAGATGATTCGTTGATGTGTTTTTACTTTGAACAGTCAACTGAACCTCATCACTATTGGATGGGTACACAATACGGGTTGCGCCAACCTGCACACCTGACATCGCTGGCGCGCACGTTAATATAGATGTTAACAAAAAGGAATTACGTATTAATTTTTTCATCATTCACAAATCATAAGGCAAGCCAGAAAGGCATATCATTCAATATGCCTTCTCTACGCTTTTATCATTAAGGATAGGAAATGGTATAGGTTGTATCTGCCGTGAAATCACCACCTTTGATATCCGCTGGCGTGACAGTTGCAACAACTTTAGCCTTATAATTAAACGCCAGGTCACTGGCTTCACCGGCTGGCGTAGTTTGTGCAAAGGCCGCATCCGGCTTGTTGTCAAAAACAACTTTTGTACTAGCTGCACTGCCAGTTCCATACATGACAATACCGACACCCGTGGCATCCGAACCTGTCATTGCTTTCAGCTGATCGCTGGTCGTGGCAGTCGCACCAGAGAACGTCAGGTTGATGGTGGTATCGGCTGGACAGGATTTCAGATTAATCACTACGTCCTGGGTTTGCGGATTTTCAGAGCCGATAGCGGCAAAGGTAGTTGCGACCATAGGCGTGAAAGTCACGTTTACCGTCTTTGAATCTGTTGATACTTCACAGGGCGGATTAATAATTTTCCCCTGGAAATGTACAGTTCCCTGATCATCCGTCAACGCAGCATGCGCATTACCGATGGCAACTGATGATAATACCATTGCTGATATTAATTTTAATTTTCTATTCATAGCCTGGCTCCATAGAATAATATATAAGTGATATCGTGATCGTATGTTATTTCCATATGGTGTATCTATGGGTGGCAATATGGAAAAAATCCCATGCTCACTTGAAGTTTTGTAATTAAGTGTTTCTGTTTGAAAATTAAATTATGACATTCTATGTAAACCATTCAAGGAGATTATAATCTAATTTTGGATGAAATTATTATTGCTATATGGTTGGTTTACTTGATTATTACAATTTTGCAGCGAGGTGTTAAAATTTTATATTTGTTATCTACGATGTTGGATGAGCCCATCATACAGACGTTCAAGGGGTAATCGGGCCTGGTGCACGAGGCATGATGGCAACGAATGATTAATTGCAATAGCTAATAAATATATAGTTATTTTTTAGTTATTGCTTTGTAGGGGAAGTGAACAATCTGTTGGTTCAAATGGTATGTAGAGTATTGAAAATAGTTATTAACTATTAGTTTTGTCTATTTGTTTATCTGAAACGCGGCTGGCGATGGCTCATGGAGAGAATGCCATTAATTATCGCTTACGGGGCTGATGAAAAAGAAAGGGTCCCTCAGGACCCTGATAATCTCTATTTTGTTCCAGGCGGTAAACAGACGCCAATCCCGCCGATACCGCAGTAGCCGTACGGGTTTTTGTGCAGATACTGCTGATGGTCTTCCTCAGCGTAATAGAACGGCGTCGCGTTGCTGATTTCGGTGGTGATAGGACGGTCGTCGCCCGCTGCGCGCATGGCGGCCTGGAAACGCTCCAGGCTTGCGCGCGCGGCGCTGTCCTGTTCCGGCGTCAGCGGATAGATAGCCGAACGATACTGAGTGCCGTGGTCATTGCCCTGCTGCATGCCCTGTGCCGGATCGTGGTTTTCCCAGAACACCTGCAGCAATTGGTCATAACTGATGACCGCCGGGTCGTACACCACGCGCACCGCTTCGGCGTGGCCCGTTTCACCGGAGCAGACTTCCCGGTAGGTGGGGTTGGGCGTATAGCCACCGGTGTATCCTGCCGCAGTGCTGTAAACGCCAGGCAATTGCCAGAACAACCGCTCTACGCCCCAGAAACAGCCCATGGCGAAAATGGCGATTTCCATCCCTTCGGGGACATTTGTCATCGAGTGTTCGTTGACGGCATGCAGCGTCGCCACGGGCATCGGGGTATTGCGCCCAGGGAGGGCATCTGACGGTGAAATCAGATGCTTTTTATCAAATAAACTCATGGTGCCGTTCTCCCGAAAATCAGTAATTGGGGTTAAGGTTGTAACAAGACGCGTATTTGCACACAATAACCGTTACGAATACGTCTACAGTAAACATAAGAAATATTTGGGGTGTCGTCTGTTTTTCAACCCCAATTGTTGGGTTTTTGTTAAGCCGTGGAGCGGCGTTATGTTTTTTTCCAGGGGTGGAAATAAGGGATTTCAGGAGAAAAAGTGCCACATATCCGTCAGTTATGTTGGGTGAGCCTGCTGTGTTTGAGTAGTTCTGCTTTTGCCGCGAACGTCCGTCTACAGGTCGAAGGGCTATCAGGAGAACTGGAGAAAAACGTCCGGGCACAACTCTCAACTATCCAGAGTGATGAAGTCACGCCGGATCGGCGTTTTCGCGCGCGCGTGGATGACGCTATCCGCGAAGGGCTGAAGGCGCTCGGTTATTATGAACCGACCATCGATTTCGATCTGCGTCCGCCTCCGGCGAAAGGGCGTCAGGTACTGGTAGCCAAAGTGACACCCGGTGAACCGGTGCGCATTGGCGGAACAGAAGTCATTTTACGCGGCGGCGCGCGTACCGACAGAGATTACCTGGATCTGCTGAAAACGCGTCCGGCAATCGGTACGGTGCTCGATCATGGGGATTATGACAGCTTTAAAAAATCCCTCACCAGCGTGGCGCTACGTAAAGGGTATTTCGACAGCGAATTTAATAAGAGCCAGTTGGGTATTGCGCTTGATCGCCATCAGGCGTTCTGGGATATCGATTACGACAGTGGTGAACGTTATCGCTTTGGTCACGTCTCCTTTGAAGGTTCGCAGATCCGCGAGGAGTATCTGCAAAATCTGGTGCCCTTTAAAGAAGGGGATGCATACGAGTCAAAAGATCTCGGCGAGCTGAACCGTCGACTCTCGGCGACTGGCTGGTTTAATTCCGTGGTTGTGGCGCCCGAATTCGACAAAGCGCGAAAAACCAAAGTACTGCCGCTGAAGGGTGTGGTTTCACCGCGAACGGAAAACACCATTGAGACCGGGGTGGGGTATTCCACCGACGTGGGGCCGCGCGTGAAGACCACGTGGAAAAAACCGTGGATGAACTCCTACGGTCACAGCCTGACGACCAGCGCCAGTATCTCATCGCCTGAACAGCAACTGGATTTCAGCTACAAAATGCCGCTGCTGAAGAACCCGCTGGAGCAGTACTATCTGGTACAAGGCGGCTTTAAGCGTACCGATCTCAACGATACCGAACAGGACTCCACCACGCTTGCGGTTTCCCGCTACTGGGACCTTTCCAGCGGCTGGCAGCGCGCCATTAACCTGCGCTGGAGTCTCGACCACTTTACGCAGGGGCAGGTGACGAACACTACCATGCTGCTCTATCCCGGCGTGATGATCAGCCGAACCCGTTCGCGCGGCGGACTGATGCCCACCTGGGGCGATTCCCAGCGTTACTCTATTGATTATTCCAACACCGCCTGGGGCTCTGATGTCGACTTCTCGGTCTTTCAGGCGCAAAACGTCTGGATCCGTTCCCTGTACGATCGTCATCGCTTCGTGATGCGCGGCAATCTTGGCTGGATCGAAACCGGTGATTTCGACAAAGTGCCGCCGGATCTGCGTTTCTTCGCCGGGGGCGACCGCAGTATTCGTGGCTACAAATATAAATCCATCTCACCAGAGTACAGCAACGGCGATCTGAAAGGGGCCTCGAAGCTGGTGACCGGATCGCTGGAATACCAGTACAACGTGACCGGTAAATGGTGGGGGGCGATGTTTGTCGATAGCGGTGAAGCGGTCAGTGATATCCGCAAAAGCGATTTCAAAACCGGCGCCGGGGTGGGGGTACGCTGGCAGTCTCCGGTCGGGCCGATCAAGCTCGATTTTGCCGTGCCGGTCGGCGACAAAGAGGAACACGGTTTACAGTTTTACATCGGTCTGGGGCCTGAATTATGAGTTTATGGAAGAAGATAAGCCTCGGCATCCTGATTTTTATCCTGCTGTTGCTGGGAACGGTGGCGTTTCTGGTCGGAACAACAACCGGCCTGCATTTGATCTTCAATGCGGCGAATCGCTGGGTACCGGGGCTGGAAATTGGTCAGGTCACCGGCGGCTGGCGTGATTTGTCGCTGAAAAATATCCGCTTTGACCAGCCTGGTGTAGCGGTTAACGCCGGGGAAGTGCATCTGGCGGTCGGGCTGAATTGCCTGTGGAACAGCAGCCTGTGCGTGAACGATCTGTCGCTCAAAGACATCAATGTGGCGATCGACAGTAAAAAAATGCCGCCTTCTGAGCAGGTAGAGGAAGAAGAGGACAACGGGCCGCTGAATCTCTCCACGCCGTATCCGATCACGCTTTCTCGCGTGGCGCTCAATAACGTCAATATTAAAATCGATGACACCATCGTGTCGGTGATGGATTTTACCTCCGGCTTGCACTGGCAAGAGAAGGATCTGACCCTGAAACCCACGTCGTTACAGGGATTGCTGATCGCGCTGCCGAAAGTGGCGGAGGTGGCTCAGGAAGAAGTGGTCGAGCCGAAGATCCAGAACCCGCAGCCGGATGAAAAACCGCTTGGTGAAACGCTGAAAGATCTGTTTTCGCAGCCGGTTCTGCCGGAGATGACGGACGTTCATCTGCCGCTCAATCTCAATATTGAAGCGTTTAAAGGCGAACAACTGCGTATCACCGGTGATACTGACCTGACGGTGTATAACCTGCTGCTGAAAGTAAGCAGCATCGACGGCAACATGAAGCTCGATGCGCTCGATATCGACTCCAGTCAGGGTACGGTGAATGCCAGCGGTACGGCCCAGTTGACCAATAACTGGCCGGTAGACATCACCCTGAACAGCACGCTGAACGTCGATCCGCTGAAAGGCGAGAAGGTGAAGCTGAAGGTGGGTGGGGCGCTGCGTGAACAACTGGAAGTGGGTGTTAACCTTTCCGGGCCGGTGGACATGGATCTGCGTGCCCAGACGCGTCTGGCGGAAGCCGGGCTACCGCTGAATCTGGAGGTGGTCAGTAAGCAGATTTACTGGCCCTTTACCGGCGACAAACAGTTCCAGGCCGACGATATCAAGCTCAAGCTCACCGGCAAGATGACGGACTACACGCTGTCGATGCGTACGGCGGTGAAAGGGCAGGATATCCCGTCGGCGACCATTACCCTTGATGCGAAAGGCAACGAACAGCAAATTAATCTCGATAAACTCAGCGTGGCGGCGCTGGAAGGGAAAACCGAGCTGAAAGCGCTGGTGGACTGGCAACAGGCGATCAGCTGGCGAGGCGAGTTGACGCTGGACGGCATCAACACCGCGAAAGAGATTCCGGACTGGCCGTCGAAGCTCAATGGCCTGATCAAAACCCGGGGCAGCCTGTATGGCGGCACCTGGCAGATGGACGTGCCGGAGCTGAAACTGACCGGGAACGTTAAGCAGAACAAGGTTAACGTCAACGGATCGCTGAAAGGCAACAGCTATTTGCAGTGGGCCATTCCGGGCCTGCATCTGGAACTGGGACCAAACAGCGCCGATGTGAAAGGCGAGCTGGGCGTGAAAGATCTCAATCTGGATGCGACTATCGACGCGCCGGGACTGGACAACGCGCTGCCGGGACTCGGTGGTACGGCAAAAGGGTTGGTCAAGGTGCGCGGTACCGTCGACGCTCCGCAACTGCTGGCGGATATCACCGCCCGCGGGCTGCGCTGGCAGGAACTGTCCGTGGCGCAGGTGCGCGTGGAAGGCGATATCAAATCGACGGATCAGATTGCCGGTAACCTCAGTGTACGGGTTGAACGTATTTCGCAGCCCGACGTGAACATCAACCTTGTGACCCTGAACGCCAAAGGCAGCGAGAAGCAGCACGAGTTGCAATTACGTGTTCAGGGCGAGCCGGTCTCCGGCCAGCTCGATCTGGCGGGGAGTTTTGATCGTAAAGAAGAGCGCTGGAAAGGATCGCTGAGCAATACCCGTTTCCAGACGCCGGTTGGGCCGCTGACCCTGACGCGCCCCATCGCGCTGGACTATCGTAACAAAGAGCAGAAAATCAGTATCGGGCCGCACTGCTGGGCAAATCCGAATGCTGAACTGTGCGTGCCGCAAACCATCGATGCGGGTGCCGAAGGGCGGGCGGTAGTGAATCTTAACCGCTTTGATCTGGCGATGCTGAAACCGTTTATGCCGGAGGCGACGCAGGCCAGTGGTGTATTTACTGGCAAAGCGGACGTTTCGTGGGACACCACCAAAGAAGGGCTGCCGCAGGGTAATGTTACGCTCTCCGGGCGTAACGTGAAGGTGACGCAGACGGTGAACGATGCGCCGCTGCCGCTGGCGTTCGATACCCTGAACGTGACAGCCGATCTGCGCAACAATCGTGCAGAACTGGGCTGGCTGATCCGCCTGACCAATAATGGTCAGCTTGACGGACAGGTGCAGGTGACCGATCCGCAAGGGCGTCGTAACCTGGGCGGCAACGTCAACATTCGCAACGTGAATCTGGCGATGGTCAACCCGATCTTCGCGCGCGGCGAAAAGGCGGCGGGGATGCTGAGCGCCAATCTGCGTCTGGGCGGCGATGTACAGAGCCCGCAAATGTTTGGGCAACTGCAACTAAGCGGGCTGGATATCGACGGCAACTTTATGCCGTTTGATATGCAGCCGAGCCAACTGGCGATGAATTTCAACGGTACCCGCTCGACGCTTGCCGGGGTGATACGAACCCAGCAGGGGCAGATCAACTTAAGCGGCGACGCGGACTGGAGTCAGATCGACAACTGGCGTGCGCGTGTGGCGGCGAAAGGCAGCAGGGTACGTATCACCGTACCGCCGATGGTGCGACTGGATGTTTCTCCGGATGTCGTGTTTGAAGCGACGCCGAGTCTGTTCACTCTCGATGGCCGGGTGGACGTGCCGTGGGCGCGTATTGTGGTTCATGACTTGCCAGAGAGCGCGGTGGGCGTCTCCAGCGATGAAGTGATGCTCAATAACGACCTGCAGCCTGAGAAGCCGCAGAGCGCCGGGATCCCGATCAACAGCAATCTGATTGTGCATGTGGGTAACAACGTGCGGATGAATGCGTTTGGTCTGAAAGCCCGTCTGACAGGCGATCTGAACGTGGTGCAGGATAAGCAAGGGCTGGGGCTGAACGGACAGATCAACATTCCGGAAGGCCGTTTCCACGCCTACGGTCAGGATCTGATTGTGCGGAAAGGCGAACTGTTGTTCTCTGGACCGCCGGACCAACCGTTGCTGAATATCGAAGCTATTCGTAACCCGGAAGCCACCGAAGATGACGTGATCGCGGGTGTTCGCGTCACCGGAACGGCAGATGAACCGAAGGCTGAGATCTTCTCTGATCCGGCAATGTCGCAGCAGGAAGCGCTCTCTTATCTGTTGCGCGGCCAGGGTCTGAGCAGCGATCAGAGCGACAGCGCGGCGATGACCTCAATGCTTATTGGCCTGGGGGTTGCACAAAGTGGTCAGGTTGTGGGTAAAATCGGGGAGACATTTGGCGTAAGCAATCTGGCACTGGATACTCAGGGGGTGGGCGACTCCTCCCAGGTGGTCGTCAGCGGATACGTACTGCCAGGTCTGCAGGTGAAATATGGTGTGGGTATATTTGACTCACTGGCGACACTCACGTTACGTTATCGCCTGATGCCTAAGCTATATCTGGAAGCCGTGTCTGGCGTAGATCAGGCACTGGATTTGCTCTATCAGTTTGAGTTTTAGCAATGCGAATATTTGTCTACGGCAGTTTACGAACCAAACAAGGCAACAGCCACTGGATGACCAACGCCCAGTTGCTGGGCGATTACAGTATCGATAACTACCAGTTGTATAGCCTGGGCCACTATCCAGGCGCAGTTCCGGGGAACGGAACGGTACACGGTGAGGTTTATCGTATTGATAACGCCACTCTGGCCGAACTGGATGCGCTGCGCACCCGCGGCGGTGAATACGCACGCCAGTTGATCCAGACGCCGTATGGCAGTGCATGGATGTACGTGTACCAGCGCCCGGTGGAGGGATTAACACTGATCGAAAGCGGTAACTGGTTAGACAGAGACCAGTACTGAGTAGCGCGCAGGGTAGGCCTGATAAGCGTAGCGTCATCAGGCATTTCCTTGTTTGCCAGCACTTTTACCACGCCACCTTCGGGTGGCGTAGTTTTTTGTGTCGGTGACTCGCGTTTACGGACACAAAAAAGCCCCGACATGCGGGGCTTCGCTCGACAGGACGAATTACTTCTTCGCCGCACGCTCGAAGGAGGCAACGATTTCAGCTTTCGCCGCTTCAGCGTTGTCCCAACCGTCGACTTTCACCCATTTGCCTTTTTCGAGATCTTTATAGTGCTCGAAGAAGTGCGTGATCTGCGCTTTCAGCAGTTCCGGCAGGTCGTTCACATCGTTGATGTGATCGTACTCTTTGCTCAGCTTGGTGTGCGGTACAGCAACCAGTTTCGCATCTTCACCGGATTCGTCGGTCATTTTCAGTACGCCAACCGGACGGCAACGGATAACGGAGCCTGGCTGCAGCGGATACGGGGTCGGGACCAGTACGTCAACTGGGTCACCGTCCAGGGACAGGGTGTGGTTGATGTAACCGTAGTTGCACGGATAGAACATCGCGGTGGACATGAAGCGGTCAACGAACAGTGCGCCGCTCTCTTTGTCGACTTCGTATTTGATCGGATCGGCGTTAGCCGGGATCTCGATAACAACGTAGATATCTTCCGGCAGGTCTTTGCCCGCAGGGACGTTGAGTAAGCTCATGTCTGTTTCCTTTAACTGTGTCGTAAACAAGTGGCGAGTATTATAGCTATCTCGCGCCGAATGTCTCCGCCTGATTTCGTTTTCACTCGTCTCCCGCTGGTCTTTTCAGACCACTCGCATGACAGAAAAATCCATATCTTCAGCCGCTTTTTTCATAGGTAAATGAAAGCGATTACAAACTTGTGATTAACGTTCTATTTACTTTTTTGAAGTGTGATGTAACGCAATCCGTTACATGCTCGATTGTCTATAGTTTTTTCGCGACTGTTTCTTAACCAACAATAACCTACCCTACGAGGACACAGTTATGTGGAAGCGCTTACTTATCGTCACAGCAGTTTCGGCAGCCATGTCGTCTATGGCCATGGCCGCCCCATTAACCGTAGGATTTTCGCAGGTCGGCTCTGAGTCCGGCTGGCGCGCCGCAGAGACCAACGTGGCGAAAAGCGAGGCCGAGAAGCGCGGCATCACGCTGAAAATCGCTGACGGTCAGCAAAAGCAGGAAAACCAGATTAAAGCCGTGCGTTCCTTTGTCGCTCAGGGCGTCGATGCCATATTTATTGCGCCGGTAGTGGCAACAGGGTGGGAGCCGGTGCTGAAGGAAGCGAAAGATGCTGAGATCCCGGTCTTCTTGCTCGATCGTTCCATCGATGTCAAAGACAAATCTCTCTATATGACCACCGTCACCGCTAACAACGTGCTGGAAGGTCAACTGATCGGCGACTGGCTGATCAAAGAGGTGAACGGCAAGCCGTGTAATGTGGTTGAGCTGCAGGGTACCGTCGGGGCCAGCGTGGCGATTGACCGTAAGAAAGGATTTGCTGAAGCCATCGCCAAAGCACCAAACATCAAAATTATCCGCTCTCAGTCCGGCGACTTTACCCGTAGTAAAGGTAAAGAGGTGATGGAGAGCTTTATCAAAGCCGAGAACAACGGCAAGAACATCTGCATGGTTTATGCCCATAACGATGACATGGTGATCGGGGCTATTCAGGCGATCAAAGAAGCGGGGCTGAAACCGGGCAAAGATATTCTGACCGGTTCTATTGACGGCGTACCGGACATCTACAAAGCGATGATCGACGGTGAAGCGAATGCCAGCGTTGAACTGACGCCGAACATGGCAGGCCCGGCCTTCGACGCGCTCGAGAAGTTCAAGAAAGATGGCACGATGCCTGAGAAGGTCACGATCACCAAGTCGACGCTGTATCTGCCGGATACCGCGAAAGAAGAGTTAGAGAAGAAGAAAAACATGGGCTACTAAGTTCAGACCCTTTCTGGGGGCATACCTAACACCGTAGGCCTGATAAGCGAAGCGCCATCAGGCAAAGGTTCTGCCGGATGGCAACGTAACCGCCTTATCCGGCCTACGGGCCTCCAGAGCCACACTCTTGTCGCGGAGGGCTATTATGATCGCGGAACAACACCAGGAGATCCTCCGTACAGAGGGATTAAGTAAATTCTTTCCTGGCGTCAAAGCGCTGGATAACGTCGATTTCAGTCTGCGTCGCGGCGAAATTATGGCGCTGCTCGGCGAGAACGGGGCCGGAAAATCCACGCTCATCAAAGCACTGACCGGCGTCTATCATGCCGATCGCGGTAGTATCTGGCTGGAAGGCAGTGCCATCTCCCCCAGAAATACCGCACATGCCCAACAGCTGGGCATTGGCACGGTGTATCAGGAAGTGAACCTGCTGCCGAATATGTCGGTGGCGGATAACCTGTTTATTGGTCGTGAACCGCGTCGATTTGGCCTGCTACGGCGCAAAGAGATGGAAAAGCGCGCTACGGCGCTAATGGCGTCTTACGGTTTTTCCCTCGACGTGCGCGAACCGCTGAACCGCTATTCGGTGGCGATGCAACAGATCGTCGCGATCTGCCGGGCTATCGATCTTTCCGCCAAAGTTCTGATCCTTGATGAACCTACCGCCAGTCTCGATACGCAAGAGGTTGAGATGCTGTTCGGCTTAATGCGGCATCTGCGCGATCGCGGCGTGAGTCTGATCTTCGTCACTCATTTTCTTGATCAGGTTTATCAGGTCAGCGATCGGATCACCGTCCTGCGTAACGGCAGTTTTGTCGGCTGCCGGGAAACCCGCGAGCTGCCGCAGATTGAACTGGTCAAAATGATGCTGGGACGCGAGCTGGACACTCATGCGCTACAGCGTGCGGGACGTACCTTATTGAGCGATAAACCGGTGGCCGCGTTCAAAGGTTTCGGTAAGAAAGGGACGATCTCCCCGTTCGATCTCGAAGTACGACCTGGTGAGATCGTCGGTCTGGCGGGACTGCTTGGATCCGGGCGCACCGAAACGGCCGAGGTGATTTTCGGTATCAAACCGGCGGACAGCGGCAGCGCGCTGATCAGAGGAAAACCGCAGACGCTGCGATCCCCTCATCAGGCATCATGCCTGGGGATCGGTTTTTGTCCGGAGGATCGCAAAACGGACGGTATTATTGCCGCCGCCTCGGTGCGCGAAAACATCATCCTGGCATTGCAGGCCCAGCGCGGCTGGTTGCGGCCGATTGCACGCAAAGAACAAAACGACATTGCCGAGCGGTTTATCCGTCAGCTTGGCATTCGCACCCCCAGCGCAGAACAGCCGATCGAGTTTCTCTCCGGCGGCAACCAGCAAAAAGTGCTGCTATCGCGCTGGCTGCTGACTAAACCACAGTTTCTGATCCTCGATGAACCGACGCGAGGGATCGACGTAGGCGCGCATGCCGAGATCATCCGCCTGATCGAAACGCTGTGCGCCGATGGTCTGGCGCTGCTGGTGATCTCCTCGGAGCTGGAGGAACTGGTAGGCTATGCGGATCGGGTGATCATCATGCGTGACCGCAAACAGGTGGCGGAGATCCCGCTGGCTGAACTGTCCGTTCCGGCGATCATGAACGCCATCGCGGCGTAAGGAGACTCTTGTGATGCCCCAATCTCTCCCGCAAACCACGCCGCCAAAGCGACGCTTTCGCTGGCCGACCGGTATGCCGCAGCTGATTGCGCTGCTGCTGGTGCTGTTGGTGGACAGCCTCGTCGCCCCCCACTTTTACCAGATTATCTTGCAGGACGGTCGTCTGTTCGGCAGCCCGATCGATATCCTGAATCGCGCCGCTCCCGTCGCGCTGTTGGCGATAGGGATGACGCTGGTTATTGCCACCGGGGGCATTGACCTTTCCGTTGGCGCGGTGATGGCGATTGCCGGCGCCACGACCGCGGCGATGACCGTCGCCGGTCACAGCCTGCCAGTGGTCCTGCTTGCCGCGTTGGGGACCGGTGTGTTGGCTGGCCTGTGGAACGGCGTCCTGGTGGCGATCCTCAAAATTCAGCCGTTTGTCGCCACGCTAATCCTGATGGTGGCGGGTCGCGGCGTTGCGCAACTGATCACCTCTGGACAGATTGTCACCTTCAACTCGCCCACGCTCTCCTGGTTCGGCAGCGGCTCGCTGCTGCTGTTTCCCACGCCGGTGATTATCGCGCTGATCACGCTGCTGCTGTTCTGGCTGTTGACCCGGCGAACGGCGCTCGGGATGTTTATTGAAGCGGTGGGGATTAACATCCGGGCAGCGAAAAATGCCGGCGTCAACACACGAGTCATCGTTATGCTCACCTATGTGTTGAGCGGGCTGTGCGCAGCAATTGCCGGGATTATCGTCACGGCGGATATTCGCGGTGCCGATGCCAACAACGCCGGATTGTGGCTGGAGCTGGACGCCATTCTGGCGGTGGTGATCGGCGGCGGTTCCCTGATGGGCGGGCGCTTTAATCTGCTGCTGTCAGTGGTGGGCGCGCTGATCATTCAGGGGATGAACACCGGGATCCTGCTGTCCGGGTTTCCGCCGGAGATGAACCAGGTGGTCAAAGCCATCGTGGTGCTGTGCGTACTGATTGTGCAGTCACAGCGCTTTATCAGTTTGCTAAAAGGAGTGCGTGGTCGTGATAAAACGTAATTTACCGTTAATGATCACCCTCGGGGTTTTCGTGCTGGGCTATCTCTATTGTCTGACGCAGTTTCCCGGCTTTGCCTCCACGCGCGTGATCTGCAACATTCTGACCGATAATGCCTTCCTGGGGATCATCGCCGTGGGGATGACCTTTGTGATCCTCTCCGGCGGGATCGATCTCTCCGTGGGATCGGTAATCGCCTTCACCGGCGTATTCCTGGCGAAGGCTATCGGCTACTGGGGGATCTCGCCGTTACTGGCGTTTCCGCTGGTGTTGGCGATGGGCTGCGCGTTTGGCGCGTTCATGGGATTGCTGATTGATGCGCTGAAGATCCCGGCGTTTATCATCACGCTTGCCGGTATGTTTTTCCTGCGCGGGGTCAGTTACCTGGTATCGGAAGAGTCGATCCCGATTAACCATCCCATCTATGACACGCTTTCCAGCCTGGCGTGGAAAATCCCCGGCGGTGGGCGTCTGAGCGCGATGGGCCTGCTGATGCTGGCGGTGGTGGTCATTGGGATTTTCCTCGCGCATCGCACCCGGTTTGGCAATCAGGTGTATGCCATTGGCGGGAATGCGACATCGGCGAACCTGATGGGGATTTCCACCCGTAGCACCACGATCCGCATTTATATGCTGTCAACCGGGCTGGCGACGCTGGCCGGGATTGTCTTTTCTGTTTACACCCAGGCTGGCTACGCGCTGGCGGGAGTGGGCGTAGAGCTGGATGCGATCGCTTCGGTGGTGATCGGTGGTACGTTGCTGAGCGGTGGGGTCGGTACGGTTCTTGGAACGCTGTTTGGCGTGGCGATTCAGGGGCTGATCCAGACCTACATTAACTTCGACGGTACGCTCAGTTCATGGTGGACGAAAATTGCCATTGGCGTTTTGTTATTTATTTTCATTGCGTTGCAGCGCGGTCTGACGGTGCTTTGGGAAAATCGACAGAGCTCGCCGGTAACACGAGTCGGCCCGGCAGCGACGCCGAAGTGAGACACAGATTTTACTTAAACACCTAAACTTTTTCCGGTTGTTGTCGATAGTTTCTGTATATCTTACAACCGGAAAATAACGATGCCAAAATCCCTCTCCCTACGAAATACCCTGTTGGTTTTATTGTCGCTTATTACCCTGTTATTGCTGCTAACAGGCGGCATGGGGATTTACGCCTCCACGCGAATCATTACCTCATGGATTTATTACGGAGTGATGACCGCGACGACGCTGACGGCCATCGCCCTGTTGGCAGTGGTCTGGCTGTTATTGCGTAATAAGCTGCTGAAACCGCTCGATAATGTGGTTGAACAACTGGAACGCCTGGCAACGGGAGATTTGTCGGCGGCAGAAAGCCGTTATGCCAGCGCCGAGTTTAATCGCCTGCAGGCCGCGCTTGAAGGGATGCGCATGGCGCTGAGTGAATCTGTCAGACGCGTTCGCGATGCCAGTTCGCAGATAGACACCGGCAGTCGTGAACTGACGGCGGGCAATATTCATCTGGCGACACGCACCGAATCGACGGCGACCTCGCTGGAACAAACTGCCGCCAGCATGGAGGAGCTTACCGCAACGGTGAAACAGAATGCGGAAAACGCCGATCAGGCGCATCAACTGGCGAAATCGGTTTCTGATACCGCCGATCGCGGCAGTGAAATGGTCTGTTATGTCATTGAAAAAATGCGCGACATTTCCGGGAGTGCTAATCGTATCGCCGATATTCTTGGCGTGATCGACGGGATTGCGTTCCAGACCAATATTCTGGCGCTGAACGCCTCGGTTGAAGCGGCGCGCGCGGGAGAGCAGGGACGCGGTTTTGCCGTGGTGGCGGGCGAAGTGCGCAATCTGGCCAGCCGTAGCGCGGAGGCCGCAAAAGAGATTCGTACGCTGATTGGCGACTCGCAGTCACAGGTGGGAGAGGGCAGCGATCTGGCGATGCAGGCAGGCGAAACGATGGATGAGATTGCCAGCGAAGTCATGCGGATGACCAAACTGATGCGGGAAATCGCCAGTGCGTCGCAGGAGCAGAGTCGCGGTATCGAACAGGTGAATATCGCGGTGAGTCAGATGGATGAAACGGCGCAGCAGAATGCGGCGCTGGTACAACAGTCTTCTGCGGCAACCCGTTCCCTGGAAGAGCAATCGCATGCGCTGATTGAAGCGATGGCGTCGTTTAAATTGCAGACCGCCTGACAAAAAAACGCCTCTCCGGGGAGAGGCGCTTAGTGTGTAGGCTGGATAAAGCGTCAGCCCATCCGGCAAGAGTTTTACGCGTCCGGGAATTCCCGGATAAAGCGTTCTACATCTTCAACCATATGGTTGTTGCCGACGAAGAACGAACGACGCTGGTGCAGGCTTTCCGGCGTGATATCCAGAATACGCTCTTTCCCGTCGCTCGCCTTGCCGCCCGCTTGCTCCGCAAGGAATGCCATTGGGTTGCACTCGTACAGCAGACGCAGTTTACCGTCCGGGTGGCTGGCGGTGCTTGGATAAAGGTAGATCCCGCCTTTCAGCAGGTTACGATGGAAGTCAGCAACCAGTGAGCCGATGTAGCGCGAGGTATACGGGCGCTGCGTGGATTTATCCTCTTCCTGGCAGAACTTGATGTACTTCTTCACGCCGTTCGGGAATTTGATGTAGTTGCCTTCGTTAATGGAGTAGGTGTTGCCTTTCTCCGGGAAGCGCATCCGCTCCTGACACAGGCAGAACACACCCAGCGACGGATCGTAGGTAAAGGCGTGGACGCCGCAGCCGGTGGTGTAAACCAGCATGGTGGAAGAGCCGTAAACCACGTAACCTGCAGCAACCTGCTTGTTGCCTGGTTGCAGGAAATCTTCTTCCGTGACCGGCGTGCCGACAGGCGTCACGCGGCGGTAGATAGAGAAAATGGTCCCGACAGAGACGTTAACATCGATGTTGGACGATCCATCCAGCGGATCCATCAGCACCACGTATTTCGCGTGTTCACAGCCTTCGAAAACGACGATTTCATCTTCTTCTTCAGAGGCAATACCCGCGACAATATCACGCGCCTTGAGTGCAGCTTTCAGTTTTTCGTTCGCGAACAGGTCG
This sequence comes from Citrobacter sp. Ca225, assembly GCF_030337175.1. Classification (NCBI taxonomy): domain Bacteria; kingdom Pseudomonadati; phylum Pseudomonadota; class Gammaproteobacteria; order Enterobacterales; family Enterobacteriaceae; genus Citrobacter; species Citrobacter sp. Ca225. The sequence continues at coordinate 16,501 of NZ_JAOWCD010000071.1, forward strand.
AGTTTCTGCTGAACCTCACCCTGTACGTTCTCAGCACCGCTGGCACCCAGGATATCGACCAGACCGGCCTTGTTGATATCGCGGTGGATGATCTTGGCGCCCAGCTTTATTGCCGACAACAACGCAGTGAGCTCACCTGTAGCATGAGAGAACTCGTGCTGCTTCTCGACAATAAATTCACCTAACGTTTTCATAACACTTTCCCTGCAATTAATATGGAGTAAAGCGACCGTAACAATCTTAACAAATATTTCAGTGGCTGCGCTCAGGTGAATCGCGCCAGCAAACTACGGATTATCCTGAAATGCGTTTCTCACTTGGCTGACATATGCGTAAAATGCCCCCTGGGTTAAATTAGGATAGTGACGTATGCGCATTCATATTTTGGGAATTTGTGGCACGTTCATGGGCGGTCTGGCGATGCTGGCGCGCTCGCTCGGTCATGAAGTAACGGGTTCGGACGCCAATGTGTATCCGCCGATGAGTACCTTGCTTGAGAATCAGGGCATTGATTTGATTCAGGGTTATGACCCCAGTCAACTCGACCCGCAGCCGGATTTGGTGATCATCGGCAATGCCATGACCCGTGGGAATCCGTGCGTTGAGGCGGTGCTGGAGAAAAACATTCCGTTCATGTCCGGCCCGCAGTGGCTGCATGATTTTGTGTTGCGCGATCGTTGGGTGCTGGCCGTTGCGGGAACGCACGGTAAAACCACGACCGCCGGCATGGCGACCTGGATTCTGGACGCTTGCGGTTACAAACCCGGTTTTGTGATTGGCGGTGTGCCGGGGAACTTTGACGTTTCTGCGCGTCTGGGCGAAAGCAACTTTTTCGTGATTGAAGCGGATGAGTACGACTGCGCCTTCTTTGATAAACGATCCAAATTCGTACATTACTGCCCGCGTACGCTGATCCTCAATAACCTTGAGTTTGATCATGCGGATATCTTTGACGATCTGAAAGCGATCCAGAAGCAGTTCCACCATCTGGTCCGCATTGTGCCGGGGCAGGGGCGGATCATCTATCCTGAGCACGACATTAACCTGAAGCAGACGATGGCGATGGGCTGCTGGAGCGAACAGGAGCTGGTGGGCGAGCAGGGCCACTGGCAGGCGAAAAAGCTGAACGTCGATGCTTCTGAATGGGAAGTGTGGCTGGACGGTGAAAAGGTCGGCGTTGTGAAGTGGTCGCTGGTCGGTGAGCACAACATGCACAACGGTCTGATGGCAATCGCCGCAGCCCGTCATGTTGGCGTACAACCGGCGGATGCGGCTCAGGCGCTGGGATCATTTATTAATGCCCGTCGCCGCCTGGAACTGCGCGGTGAAGCAAACGGCGTCACGGTGTACGACGATTTTGCCCATCACCCAACGGCGATTCTGGCAACGCTTGCGGCGCTGCGCGGAAAAGTAGGCGGCACGGCGCGCATCATCGCCGTGCTGGAACCGCGTTCCAACACCATGAAGATGGGGCTGTGCAAAGACGACCTGGCGCCGTCATTGGGCCGCGCGGATGAAGTGTATCTCCTGCAGCCGCCGCATATTCCGTGGCAAGTCGCGGAAGTGGCGGACGCCTGCATTCAGCCTGCTCACTGGAGCGGGGATGTGGATACGCTGGCAGAGATGATCGTGAAAACGGCGCAGCCGGGCGATCACATTCTGGTGATGAGTAACGGCGGATTTGGTGGAATTCACCAGAAACTGCTGGATGGTCTGGCGAAGAAAGCCGAAGCGGAAGCTGAAGAGTAATAAAAATGCCCGGTGGCGCTGACGCTTACCGGGCCTATTTAGCGTACGGGATTACTCTTCGTTTTCCGCCAGTTCGCGCAGATACTGGAAGATCTGACGTGCGGACTTCGGCGGCTTATTCCCTTCTTTCTCTTTCTTCGCATTGCGGATCAGCGAGCGTAACTGCTGACGATCGGCGTGCGGCCACAGATTCAGCACCTCTTCTACCGCGTCATCGCCTTCATCGATCAGACGATCACGCAGATGCTCAAGCTTGTGAAACAACACCACCTGCTGGTTGTGGCGGTTTTTCAACTTATCCAGCGCCTGACGGATAGGATCCACCTCGCGTTGGCGCAGCAATTTACCAATCAACTGCAACTGACGGCGGCGACCTTCCATCTTGATACGCTGGGCCAGCTCAATGGCGGCACGCAGGTCCGCATCAAGCGGGATTTTGTCCAGCGCGTTTTTCCCCAGATCCACCAGTTCCGCGCCCAGGCGTTTTAGCTCCTCGGCGTCGCGTTTAATTTCACTTTTGCTGACCCAGATAATTTCATCGTCTTCGTCTTCGATGTCATCACCGGGAACGTCGTCGAGCCAGTCTTCGGGCTGCTTTGTCATGTCAGGCTCCTTAAAAAAAGAGGCTAATGTTACCAGTTAAGATGCGCACTGAAAAACGGTTCTCTGTTAGACTTCAAAGAAACTCTCTCTACATTATGGCATTTGCGATGAAAGTAATCTCACAAGTTGAAGCGCAGCGTAAGATTCTGGAAGAAGCAGTTTCGACAGCGCTGGAGTTAGCCTCAGGCAAATCGGACGGGGCGGAAGTCGCCGTAAGCAAAACGACCGGCATCAGTGTCAGCACCCGTTATGGTGAAGTGGAGAATGTCGAATTCAATAGCGATGGTGCGCTGGGGATTACCGTCTACCATCAGAACCGTAAAGGCAGCGCCTCATCGACCGATTTAAGCCCACAGGCTATTGCCCGTACCGTCCAGGCGGCGCTGGATATCGCGCGCTACACTTCACCGGATCCGTGCGCCGGTGTGGCCGACAAAGAACTGCTGGCTTTTGACGCGCCGGATCTGGACCTGTTCCACCCGGCTGACATTTCCCCGGACGAAGCCATCGAACTGGCAGCGCGTGCTGAACAGGCCTCTTTGCAGGCCGACAAACGCATCACCAATACGGAAGGCGGCAGCTTTAACAGCCACTATGGCATTAAAGTGTTTGGCAACAGCCACGGTATGTTGCAGGGCTATTGCTCCACCCGCCATTCGCTGTCCAGTTGCGTAATTGCCGAAGAAAACGGCGATATGGAGCGCGATTACGCCTACACCATTGGTCGCGCGATGGGCGATCTACAAACGCCGGAATGGGTAGGCGCAGACTGTGCTCGCCGCACGTTATCCCGCCTGTCTCCGCGTAAACTCTCGACCATGAAAGCGCCGGTGATTTTTGCTAACGAAGTGGCGACCGGGCTGATTGGACATCTGGTTGGCGCAATTGCGGGCGGTTCGGTGTACCGCAAATCCACATTCCTGCTGGATTCGCTGGGCAAACAAATTCTGCCTGAATGGCTGACCATTGAGGAGCATCCGCACCTGCTGAAAGGACTGGCCTCCTCACCGTTTGACAGCGAAGGCGTGCGCACGGAACGTCGTGACATTGTGAAAGACGGCGTTCTGACTCAATGGCTGCTGACCAACTACTCCGCACGTAAGCTGGGGCTGAAAAGCACCGGTCATGCTGGCGGCATTCATAACTGGCGTATTGCCGGACAAGGACTGAACTTTGAGCAGATGCTTAAAGAGATGGGCACCGGTCTGGTGGTCACTGAACTGATGGGCCAGGGCGTGAGCGGCATTACCGGGGATTATTCCCGCGGCGCAGCCGGTTTCTGGGTTGAAAACGGGGAAATTCAATACCCTGTGAGCGAAATTACCATCGCCGGAAATTTAAAAGAGATGTGGCGCAATATTGTGACGATTGGTAACGATATTGAAACACGTAGCAATATACAGTGTGGTTCAGTACTGTTGCCGGAGATGAAAATCGCCGGGCAGTAAACATCCATGGCGCGACCTGCCGCGCCATAACAATAAAAAAAAGGAAGTGAGCAATGCGTAAACATCTGTTAGCAATCATCGCAGCTTCAACGTTAGTTTTGGGCTCTTCCGTGTTCGCCGCTGATCTGGAAGATAATATGGAAACGCTTAACGATAACCTGAAGGTAATCGAAAAAGCGGATAACGCGACGCAAGTGACCGATGCGTTAACCAAAATGCGCGCCGCTGCGCTGGACGCGCAAAAAGCGACGCCGCCAAAACTGGAAAGCAAGGCCTCAGATAGCCCGGAAATGAAAGATTTCCGTCATGGTTTCGACATTCTGGTCGGCCAGATCGACGGTGCGCTGAAGCTGGCAAACGAAGGGAAGGTCAAAGAAGCGCAGGCCGCGGCGGAAGAATTCAAAACCACCCGCAACGCGTATCACAAGAAGTATCGTTAATTGTCTTGCTCACCTGATGTCTCCAGAGGGACATCAGGTGACCGTCACAGGATGATTTGCGGATGTTTAATTCCGCAGGCTCTGGCGTAACGGACAATAGTTTCCAGACTGGCCTTGATAATATTCGCTTCCATCCTGGAGACTGTTGGCGGCGTAACCCCCATTCTTTCAGCAACTTGCGCGCGAGTTAATCCCGCGTGTTTACGCCATTGTGCGAGCATAGCTTGTAGACGTGCCTTCCGCTCTTCCACTTCCATTGCGGCTTGTACATCAGGATCGGACATCAGGTCTGCTCTGACGTCGTCCCAGGCGACGCTTTTAGTTTTCTTGCTCATTGAGCATCTCCTCCAGCCTTTCGAAGGCTAGCATCATTTCTTGTTTGGGCGTTTTCTGCGTTTTCTTAATGAACACGCGTAACAGATAGATGGTTTTGCCTTTCTGATAGACATACAGACCACGGCCTGGCTCGGTTCCCATTGTGCGAATCTCAAACAGACCAGCACCGAGAGGTTTGCTGTCGGGTTCCCGTAATGCAGTCGCATTGATTTTTAACTTATCAATCAAGCGAATCATTTTTGCCCTGACGGTGGGCGGTAAACTTGCCAACTCGCTGGCAACATCGACATGCAGCATGACGGTAAACACGGCATCTCTCCCTGATAAAATATTAGCATAAAAGCTAAATTAGCTTATAGGCTAATTTAGGTGTTTCCTCTTTATGATGGGGACGCATAGCCATCACCGTATTTTCTTGTAATCACAAATTCCGCGCCAGCGTGGGGTTTAGCCTATGCGTAGCGCCTCGCAGAGATTCGTCATAAGTCTTTTGGATACTATGGTTGAAAATCGCTCTTTGCTCACAGTTTCAGACTTTCTTCTCTGCTGGCGTCGCAACGAAACGCCGTTGATATCTGTGAATAAAATCACACTTTTCCAGCGATAAATCATCAAAACCCCCTTTTCTGTGGAACAGATCACTATTGCCACTCGCCTTTCCACTTCGAAGTGGAAAACAACTCGCTACAAACTTTTTACCCCCACCGCTAGTTTTAACTCAGAGCCATTAACGGGGTAAGACGAGTGAATAACGGAGCAGTAATGAACGACATGGGGGAACAGGTGGCGCAGATTGGTGAACTGGCCGATCGCATGCTGGCGCAAGTGTATGCCTTGCTGCGTGAACATCACATCATTCCCAACGCCGTACAGGAACAAATGCTGACGTCTCACGTTCGCGCCATGGCGCACCGGTCGGTGACCGGCGAGCCTTTGCCGGAAGTGGAAGCCAGTTTGTTTGATGAAATTTCAGCCGACTCAATGGCGCTTGCCCGCGACGTGGTCGCAGCGTTTGGCAACCTTCCCGAGGAAGAAGCCTGGCTGCTGTCCGTCCACTTTGAAGTCGCGAAAGACAACCTTTAAGGAGCAACAACATGGAACAGATTACAGTCGTGATTGGCGATCGTCTGGGTAAAGGCCAGAAAGTGGCGGCAGGCGTCGAGAAAGCCGGTGGTCGTGCGGTGGTAGTACCGGGCGTTGCCGCAGATATGAAACTGGGGGACGTGATGAAAGCGGAAAACGCCACGTTCGGCATCTCTTTTTGCGGCAGCGGCGGCGCGGGCGCCATCACTGCACAGAACAAATACGGTTACAAAGCCAAATATGGGATGCGCTCTGTGGATGAAGGCGTAACGGCGATTAACGAAGGCTGCAACGTGCTGGGGTTCGGCTTTATGGATAAAGAAGAGCTTGGCGAGCGCCTGGTCCAGGCGTGGCAGAAAAAATACGGCGCGTAAGTATGAAAGAACAATTCACCACAACGGTGAGAGTCACCGGTAAAGGCGAAGCCAAAGCGCGCGCCTTTGCCGATGCCCTGAACCACGTTCAGGCCGCGGTCATGAAGGCATCGCCGCACATTTTACTGCGTATTGAGCCACAGGATGTGCAGGTTGTTCAAGCGCGTGAAGCGGTGCGCAAAGAAGCGTTTTTGTTCTTCTTTCTGCGCCGGGAACGACGCACTTACAGCGTGGAGCTGGATGTGACCGTCAACGTGACAGCCATCAATCTGGACAAGGTGGATTTTGTCTCGCAACGCTGATTCTTGTTAAGAAGGCATAATTATGTTCCTGATAATTTTAATAAAATCGCTCATCATCGGTGCCCTCGTCGGCGTGGGTGTGGGGGCCGGGGCTGCACGCATGTTTCATGCGCCTACCACACAGGGGATGGGTGCGTTTCGAACTCTGGGGGAACTGAATTCCTGCGAAGGGGATCCGGCTTCTCACTTCTCGTTTGGTCTGGGCTTTTTCTTCAACGCCTGGGCCTCATCCGTTGCGGCGGGCTCGTTCACACAGGACGTGGATCACCGCATCATTCCTAACTGGGGCGCGGCAGCGCTGATGATCAAAAACCGTAACGTCGGTGAAACGCTGCATGACCCGAAAAAAATGGCGATTGCCTGCGGCGTCATCGGCATGATCGTCGTGACCTTCCTGAACCTCACGGCTTCTTCCGTACCGGAAGCGTTGCAGGTGACCGCCGTTAAGGTGCTGGTCCCTGCGGCAAACCTGCTGGTCAACACCGTGATGCCGGTGATCTTCTGGCTGGCGGCGATCGATGCCGGTAAGAAATCAGGCTTCTGGGCAACCGTTTTCGGCGGCGCGGCACAGTTGATCATGGGTAACGCCGTACCGGGTCTGGTCCTCGGCATCCTGATTGGTAAAGGCGTTGAAGAGAGCGGCTGGAACCATGTGACCAAAGTGATGATGGCGGCCATCGTCCTGCTGTTCGTCCTGAGCGGCTTCTTCCGTGGCTTCGACATGAAGATGATCGAATCCTTCCACATGACCGTGCCGAACTGGCTCGAACTGATCCACAACTCGCTTAGCGGCAAATAACGGAGGCCACAATGGAACAGAATAAAGGTTTTTGGTTTGCCGACTGGTCGTTCCCGATCTTCGTTGGCCTGCTCTCCTCCGGTGTGTTTGCCGGGACGCACATGTACTACCTGTACGGGATTGGCGCGTTTAACGAAGTGGCGTTCGTGGCCATGCTGAAAGCGGGGATTGATACCGGATCGTACGGCGCAGTGGCCGCGTTTGGTGCCAGCTTCCTGTTCGCCCGCATTATCGAAGGCTCCCTGGTGGGGATTCTGGATATCGGCGGTGCGATTCAGACCGGCGTTGGTCTGGGGGTTCCGGCGCTGTTGTTGGGCGCAGGCATTGTGTTCCCGGTTGAGAACTTTATCGCTTCTCTCGCTACGGGGCTGGCGATTGGCCTGGCGATTGGTTACGTCATTATCCTGGCGCGTAAGTTCACCATCAATCAGAGTGACTCGACCTACGGGGCGGACGTGATGATGGGGGCCGGTAACGCCTCGGGGCGTTTCCTCGGCCCCTTGATCATCCTCAGCGCGATGACGGCGTCGATCCCTATCGGCGTGGGTTCTTTGGTCGGCGCACTGCTGTTTTACATCTGGCAGAAACCGATCACCGGGGGCGCTATCCTTGGCGCCATGATTTTAGGTTCAATCTTCCCGATTGCGATTAGCTAATTACCTGATGGCAAAGCGCTTATCAGGCCTACGGATAAGCGCGTCTTTGTTGGCCGGATAGGGTGGTTACGCCGCTATCCGGCAAAAGGAGAGAGACATGTTTGATTTACTCCTTCGCCGTGCGCGTCTGGTTGACGATACGGTCTGTGATATCGCCCTGAAGGACGGCAAAATCGCCGCGTTAGGCGAGATAAACGACCCGGCGGTGAAAACCGTTGAGCTCAACGGCGAGTACTACGTCAGCGCCGGATGGATTGATTCCCACGTTCACTGTTATCCAAATTCCCCGATTTATCACGACGAACCGGACAGCGTAGGCATTGCCACCGGCGTGACGACCGTTGTGGATGCGGGCAGTACCGGTGCCGATGATATTGATGATTTCTATGCCCTCACGCGCGACGCCGCGACGGAAGTCTATGCACTTCTGAATATCTCCCGCGTCGGGCTGATTGCACAAAACGAACTGGCGAATATGGCCAACATCGATGCCGACGCGGTACAGCAGGCGGTGAAACGCTACCCTGATTTCATCGTCGGCCTGAAAGCGCGTATGAGCAGCAGCGTGGTGGGTGAAAATGGCATCACGCCGCTGGAACGCGCCAAAGCGATGCAGCAAGCGAACGGTGATTTGCCCCTGATGGTCCACATTGGCAATAACCCGCCGGATCTGGATGAGATCGCAGAGCGCCTGACGGCGGGCAATATCATCACCCACTGCTACAACGGAAAACCCAATCGCATTCTGACGCCGGAGGGCGAACTGCGCGCCTCGGTCACCCGGGCGATTCAGCGAGGCGTGCGTCTGGACGTCGGGCACGGCACGGCCAGCCTGAGTTTTGCGGTGGCGAAACGTGCCATCAGCTTAGGCATTCTGCCGCACACCATCAGTTCTGATATCTATTGCCGCAACCGTATCAGCGGCCCGGTGCATTCGCTGGCGAATGTGATGTCGAAATTCCTCGCCATCGGGATGTCGCTGCCGCAGGTCATCAACTGTGTGACGGCGAATGCCGCCGACGGCTTGCGTCTGAAATCCAAAGGTCGTCTCCAGCCAGGTCTGGACGCTGACTTAACCCTCTTTACGCTGAAGCGTCAGCCAACCGTGCTGATCGATGCCGAAAATGACAGCTTACAGGCTGAAAAACTGCTGGTGCCGCTTGCCGCAATACGTGCGGGCAAGGGCTATATGACCGAACAAGGGAGCGCGGAACATGCCTTCGATTTTTGAAAAATACCATTTAAAGCAGGTAATTAATACCTCCGGACGAATGACGGCGCTGGGCGTGTCCACGCCGCGCCCGGAAGTGGTGGAAGCGGCGATGGCCGGTATGAACCAGTACTTTGAGATGAAAGATCTGGTGAATAAAACCGGGGAATACATTGCGAAGCTGCTGGATGTGGAAGGGGCGACGGTGGTTTCCTGTGCGTCTGCGGGCATTGCTCAGTCGGTGGCCGCCGTGTTGGTCCAGGACAGCGACTGGCTGCTGGAGAACCTGCACATCACACCGATTGAGAATAACGAAATCGTGCTGCCGAAAGGGCACAACGTTAACTTTGGTGCGCCGGTTGGCACGATGGTGGCGCTGGGCGGTGGCAAGCTGGTGGAAGCCGGATATGCCAATGAATGCTCTGCCGCACAGCTGGCGGCGGCAATCACCCCGCGCACGGCGGCGATTCTTTACATCAAATCCCACCACTGCGTACAAAAAAGCATGCTCAGCGTTGAGCAGGCCGTCGTCGTGGCGCGTAAACACAATCTGCCGCTGATTGTTGATGCGGCGGCGGAAGAAGATCTGCAGTGCTACTACCGTTCGGGGGCCGATCTGGTGATCTACAGCGGCGCGAAGGCGATCGAAGGCCCTACCAGCGGACTGGTCATCGGCAAAACCCAGTACGTCGAGTGGGTGAAACGCCAGACGGCGGGTATTGGTCGGGCGATGAAGGTCGGCAAAGAGGGGATTCTCGGCCTGACCTGTGCCATTGAACTCTATTTGAATGCGCAGAAAGAGAGCGGCGCGGAGATGGTGGAAAAAATGACGCCGTTTATTGATGCGCTGAATGCGCTCAACGGTGTGACCGCTCGCGTGGTGTGGGACAGCGCGGGACGGGATATCGCCCGCGCAGAAATTAAGTTTGATGAAGCTGTTACCGGCATCGCGACAGGCGAACTGGTGGAAGCGCTCAAGCAGGGTGAATACGCGATTTACTTCCGTGGTTACAAAGCCAACGAAGGGATTATTGAAGCAGATGTGCGCAGTGTTGATCGTGCACAGTTGGACATTGTGGCGCGCCGGATTGGCGACGTGATTAATCAGGAGAAACAAGCATGAAATTGACCCCGAACTTTTATCGCGATCGCGTCTGCCTGAATGTACTGGCCGGCTCGAAAGAGAACGCGCGTGACATTTACGACGCGGCGGAAGGTCATGTGCTGGTGGGTGTACTCTCCAAAAATTACCCGGATGTCGAAAGCGCGGTGGCGGATATGCGTGACTACGCGGCACTTATCCACAATGCGCTCTCCGTAGGGCTGGGGGCGGGCGATCCGAACCAGTCGGCGATGGTCAGTGAAATCTCTCGCCAGGTTCAGCCGCAACACGTCAACCAGGTGTTCACCGGCGTGGCAACCAGCCGCGCCCTGCTCGGGCAGAGTGAGACGGTGGTCAACGGTCTGGTATCGCCGACTGGTACGCCTGGTCTGGTCAAAATTTCCACCGGGCCGCTGAGTAGCAAAGCGGCGGACGGCATTGTCCCGGTCGAAACGGCTATCGCGCTGCTGAAAGATATGGGCGGTAGCTCGATCAAATACTTCCCGATGGGCGGTCTGAAATGCCGTGACGAGTTTAACGCGGTGGCTGAAGCCTGTGCGTGTCATGATTTCTGGCTGGAGCCAACCGGCGGGATCGATCTGGAAAACTACTCTGAGATTCTGCAAATTGCCCTCGACGCGGGCGTCAGTAAAATCATTCCTCACATTTATAGTTCTATTATTGATAAGGTAAGCGGAAACACCCGTCCGGACGATGTGCGCCAGTTGCTGGCGCTGACCAGGGCGTGTGTAGGTTAAAAACGAGGAGAGTGATGTGCGATTCCCCAACCAACGTTTGGCGCAACTGTTTACGATGTTGCAAAACGAGACGCTGCCGCAGGATGAGCTGGCGCAGCGGTTGTCGGTTTCCACACGAACTGTTCGTGCTGATATTACAGCGCTCAACGCCCTGCTGACTCAGCACGGCGCGCAGTTTATCCTCAGCCGGGGCAACGGTTATCAGCTCAGGATCGATGACCCGGCAAGCTATCAGTCCCTGCAATCGCAGCAGCCCAGCGCGCTGCGAATTCCGCGCACCAGTCAGGAACGCGTACATTACCTGATGGTACGTTTTCTGACATCCGCCTTTTCTCTCAAACTCGAAGATTTAGCTGATGAATGGTTTGTCAGTCGGGCGACGCTACAAAACGACATGGCAGAAGTGCGTGAATGGCTGCAACGCTATCATTTGACGCTGGAAACGCGTCCGCGCCATGGCATGAAACTGTTCGGCAGCGAGATGGCGATCCGCGCCTGCCTGACCGACCTTCTCTGGACGCTGGCGCAGCAGGATCCCGCTAATCCGCTGGTGACCGAAGAGGCGCTGTATGCCGGGGTGCCATCGCAGCTTCAACCGCTGCTTGAGGAGATTTTCAATCGCTTCCATATTCGCCTTACTGACGAAGGCGAGCTGTTTTTACGTCTGTACTGCGCGGTCGCGGTACGCCGTATCAGCGAAGGGTATCCGTTGTCGGAATTCACCAACGAAGAGGTGGAAGAGAACGTGTGCCTGGCGGCGCGTGAGATTGCCGCTGTCGTGCAGCATCTGGCAAATCATCCGCTGTCGGTGTCGGAAGAGAACTGGCTGAAGGTACATATCGCGGCGCGGCAGGTGCAGGAGATTGCGCCCAGTGCGATCAATGCCGACGACGAGGAAGCGCTGGTCAATTACATCCTGCGGTTTATCAACAGCCAGTACAACTATAACCTGTTGAATGATAACCAGCTTCATGCGGATTTACTCACTCACATCAAAACGATGATCACCCGGGTGCGCTATCAGATCATGATCCCGAACCCGCTGCTGGAGAACATCAAGCAACACTATCCCATGGCATGGGATATGACCCTGGCGGCAGTCTCCAGTTGGGGTAAATACACCCCTTACGCCATCAGCGAAAACGAGATCGGCTTTCTGGTGTTACACATCGGCGTTGGGCTTGAACGTAGTTACAACATCGGTTACCAGCGGCAGCCAAAAGTTCTGCTGGTCTGCGACACGGGAAATGCGATGGTGCGGATGATTGAAGCGGTACTGGCGCGCAAATATCCGCAGATCGAGATTGTAAACACGCTGACGCTGCGTGATTACGAACAGCGCGAGAGTATCGCGGAGGACTTTGTGATCGCCACGGCGCGGATCGGTGAGAAAGACAAGCCGGTCGTGCAGATCGCCCCGTTTCCTACCGACTATCAACTGGAGCAGATCGGTAAGTTAGTGCTGGTAGACAGAACCCGTCCGTGGATGCTGAACAAATACTTCGATGCCGCGCATTTTCGTATTATCGAAGGCGAGATGGACCAGCAGACGCTGTTTAAAACCTTGTGCGATCAGTTGCAGCGTGAAGGGTTTGTCGACGCGGAATTCCTCGATTCGGTGGTGGAACGTGAGGCGATTGTCAGCACGATGCTCGGTGACAGCATTGCGCTGCCGCACGCCCTCGGACTGCTGGCGAAAAAAACGGTGGTCTATACGGTGCTCGCCCCGCAGGGTATCGCCTGGGGGGACGAAACCGCACATGTGATCTTTTTACTCGCTATCAGTAAAAGCGAGTACGAAGAGGCAATGGCCATCTACGATATCTTTGTCACTTTCCTGCGTGAACGCGCTATGACGCGACTGTGCGGCAGCCAAAACTTCGCCGAGTTTAAAGCGGTGGCAATGGAGTGTGTGAGTCGTTTTTGATGGGAGGGGCAGGAAAGACGGAAAGCAGATGCTGTCCGCCATAGTGTTTACCGTAAATGATGGACAACCTGGTTGCTGCTGCCGCGCCAGATCAGCGCCGGGTCTTTCAGATCCTGCACAAATTTGCCGTCCACCAGCACGTTAATGAGGTCCACAACCTGCATTTGCGTGGCGTTGAGTTCATCCAGCTTATAGCCGGTCCACACCCAGATATCTTTACCTGCACATTCAGCACGAATGCGCTGCACCAGCTTCAGGATATCCGGTACGTTCTGCGGATGAAGCGGATCGCCGCCGGAAAGGGAGATCCCCTGGCGGTGGATCCGCGTATCGTTCAGATCGCGGATGATCTGGTCTTCCATTGCTTTTGTGAATGGCTGACCGGAATTCAGCCGCCAGGTGCTTTTGTTGTAGCAGCCAGGGCATTCGTGCACGCACCCTGAAACAAACAGGGTGCAGCGGGTACCGGGGCCGTTAACGATATCGACGGGATAATACTGGTGATAATTCATTTTTCCTCGTTGCATTTGGCGCTGTAGCTGTGTTGGCCGCTCTCACTCACCCGGGTCACTTACTGATGTAAGCTCCCCGGGATTCGTTCGTTTGCCGCCTTGCTACAACACCAACTGCTTAGAGGAAAACCACGACATTGGAACTGTAGTTAGCGGTAGTAGGCCAGATAAGGTGCTTGCACCGCCATCCGGCAACATTGTGATGCCTGATGGCGACGCGATGGCGTCTTATCAGGTCTACGGCCTTTGCAAACGGAAATTAACCGATCTGCCCATTCCCTAAATGTTTAACGCGACGCTTCACTTCTTCTTGTTTACCGGCGTTAAACGGACGTGCGTCCGGGCTGCCTAAATAACCGCAGACGCGGCGGGTTACCGACACGCGTGCCGCGTCGTGATTACCGCATTTCGGACAGGTGAAGCCTTTGCTGGTGCATTCGAACTCACCGGTAAAGCCGCACTCGTAGCATTCATCGATTGGCGTATTGGTGCCGTAATACGGCACATGCTGATAGCTGTAGTCCCAGACATCTTCCAGCGCTTTCAGGTTGTGCTGGATGTTCGGGTATTCGCCATAGCAAATGAAGCCACCGCTCGCCAACGGCGGGTAAGGCGCTTCAAAATCGATTTTGTCGTACGGGTTCACCTTCTTCTCCACATCGAGGTGGAAACTGTTGGTGTAGTATCCTTTATCGGTGACGCCCGGCACGACGCCAAACTCGGCGGTATCCAGACGGCAGAAGCGGTCACACAGGTTTTCACTCGGCGTGCTGTACAGGCTAAAGCCGTAGCCGGTCTCTTCTTTCCATTTATCGACGGCCTGACGCAGATGCTCAACAATGGCAACCGCTTTCGCGCGCAGCGCTTCGCTGTCGTAGACATGCGTATCACCAAACAGCGCGTTGATGGTTTCGTGGATACCAATGTAGCCCAGTGAAATCGATGCACGACCGTTTTTGAAGATTTCCGCGATATCATCATCGGCTTTCAGACGTACGCCGCAGGCGCCTTCCATATAGAGGATCGGCGCGACGCGAGCCTTAACGCCTTCCAGACGGGCAATACGGGTCATTAGCGCTTTACGCGCCAGCGTCAGACGATCGTCCAGCAGTTTCCAGAACGTCGGCTCATCACCACCTGCTTCCAGCGCGATACGCGGCAGGTTAAGGCTGATCACGCCGAGGTTGTTACGCCCATCGTGAACCTGTTCGCCTTTCTCGTTTTCCCACACGCCGAGGAAGCTGCGGCAGCCCATCGGGGTTTTGAACGAACCGGTGACTTTCACGACCTGATCGTAGTTCAGGATGTCCGGATACATGCGCTTGCTGGCACACTCCAGCGCCAGTTGTTTGATGTCGTAGTTCGGATCGCCAAATTTGTGGTTCAGGCCGTCACGAATCGCAAACACCAGTTTCGGGAACACGGCGGTTTTGCGATTTTTGCCCAGACCGGCGATACGGTTACGCAGAATGGACTGCTGAATCAGGCGCGATTCCCAACTGGTACCCAGGCCGAAACCAAAGGTCACAAATGGCGTCTGGCCGTTGGCGGTATGCAGCGTATTGACCTCATATTCCAGAGACTGGAAGGCGTCGTAGCACTCTTTCTCGGTACGGGAATGCGCGTAGCCGTCGGCATCCGGAATTTGCCACTCTTCCGCCGTCTTACGGTGCTTGTTAAAGCTGGCAGTCACGAATGGCGCCAGTACTTCATCAATACGGTTAATGGTGGTGCCGCCGTAAATATGGCTGGCGACCTGCGCGATGATTTGCGCGGTCACGGCGGTGGCGGTAGAGATGGATTTTGGCGGCTCGATTTCTGCGTTACCCATCTTAAAGCCCTGCGTCAGCATCCCTTTGAGATCGATAAGCATGCAGTTGAACATCGGGAAGAACGGGGAATAGTCGAGATCATGGTAGTGAATATCACCGCGCTCGTGCGCCTGTACCACATCACGCGGCAGCAGATGCTGACGGGCGTAGTGTTTGGCGACGATACCGGCCAGCAGGTCGCGCTGGGTCGGGATGACTTTACTGTCTTTATTGGCGTTTTCATTGAGCAACGCGGAATTGGTCTGTTCTACCAGGCCGCGAATTTCCTGGTTCAGACGACCGCGTTTCTCTCGCTGAATATCACGGTCATGGCGATATTCAATGTAGGCGCGCGCCAGCTGCTTGTAAGGGCCTGACATCAGTTGGTTTTCAACCGCCGTCTGGATCTCATTAATATCGACCTGGCTACGCGCGTCCATCTGACTGCTAACGACTTCTGCGACGGTGGCGCAGTAATCTGCGTCATCGACTCCCGCTGCTTTAGCTGCACGCAGAATGGCTTCTTTGATGCGCTCTGATTTAAACGGCACTTTACAGCCATCTCGTTTCATCACATGCGGTGTCATGATCACTCCATAATGTATAAGAACAGGTTATCCACAGAGGCTCGGGAGGCGTTGATATGGTTATTCATCTCTCTATCCAATCACTTCCCGCAATCCAGTCCCATGTTATCCACAAAGTCACCTTGACTGTGGACATCATTGTTGTTGTAAATGTAGTTGATTAATACAACATGTTGGGGCGGATTGCATTTTAAGTTCTATATATAGTGATTTGCATCAAGGATGTTTACGATTTTTTTGATGTAGCGCAAGGTAAAAAGCAGAGCGTACAGTTGGCGGGCGTTATAGCGATTGTAAATTGTGATATAGAAAAATCTGATTATTTATTCAACAAAAACAGTAAGCTAACGCGGGGCGACCTTTTTGCCCGGCATCGAGAGTTTGCCGGGCAAAATGTGTTCAGTTTATGACTTCTGCAACCACCAGATCGCTTCGAAAGGACGCAGCGTCATCGCCATTGGCAGTGGTGAAACTTCATCATAGTTGTGCATCAACACCTGCCAGTTACCCCGGTACGATTCCGGGAACCAGGCCTGACATTCACCGCTCAGATTGGCAATGACCAGCAGCCGCTGTCCTTGCCACTCGCGCTGATAACACCATACGTGTGGGCTGTCTGGTAACAGATCCTGATAGTCACCCCAGGTCAACACAGGTTCGGATTTACGCAGCGCAATCAGCCGTTGATAGGTATAAAACACCGACGAATTATCGCCGAGCGCGTTCTCCACGTTGATGTCCGCGTAGTTATCGCACAGGGAGATCCACGGTTCACCCTGGCTGAAACCCGCGTTCTTGCGGTTATTCCACTGCATTGGCGTACGGCTGTTGTCACGGGATTTACTGGCCAGGATTGCCAGCAGTTCATTGGCATCGCGACCCTCCGCCCGCAGCCCGGCAAACATGTTATGGCTTTCCACATCGCGGTAGTCGGTGATCCGGGTGAAGTGAGGATTGGTCATGCCGATCTCTTCCCCTTGATAGATGTACGGTGTGCCCTGCATACCGTGCAGCACCATCGCCAGCATTTTCGCGGCCGGCACCCGATATTCGCCTTCGTCACCAAAGCGCGACACAATGCGCGGCTGATCGTGGTTACACCAGAACAGCGCATTCCACGCGACGTTGTGCATTCCTTGCTGCCAGTGGCGGAACAGGGTCTTCAGTGCGACAAAATCGGGCTTCGCCAGCGTCCATTTCTCTCCATTGGGATAATCGACCTTCAGGTGATGAAAATTGAAGGTCATCGACAGTTCGCTACCGTCCAGCGCGGCGTAGCGCTGGCAATGTTCCAGCGTGGTGGAGGACATTTCACCGACCGTCATCAACTTGCGCGGCGTAAAGACGTCGCGGTTCATCTCATGCAAAAATTCATGCACTCGCGGCCCATCGGTATAAAAACGGCGACCGTCGCCGTCCAGGTCATTGGGGAAGCGCTGATCTTTGGAGATCAGGTTGACGACGTCCAGGCGCAGGCCATCCACGCCGCGATCGGCCCAGAATTCGCAGACTTTTTTCAGCTCGGCGCGGACGGCAGGGTTTTCCCAGTTCAGGTCCGCCTGTTCCGGGGCGAAGAGGTGCAGATAATACTGTTCGCTCTGGGCATGCCATTGCCAGGCGTTGCCGCCAAACTTGGAGTGCCAGTTATTGGGCAGCGCATCAGGCGTGCCGTCGCGCCAGATGTAAAACTCGCGATACGGGCTGTCTTTGTCGAGCGCCTCACGAAACCAGGCGTGCTGCGTGGAGGTGTGGTTAAACACCATGTCGAGAATAATGCGGATGCCGCGTGCTTTCGCCTGGACGACCAGTTCATCGAAGTCATCCAGCGTACCGTAAGCGGGATCGATAGCAGTGTAGTTAGCGACATCGTAGCCATTATCCACTTGCGGTGAGATATAGAACGGGGTCAGCCAGAGGGCATCTACGCCCAGTTTATGCAGGTAATCGAGGCGCTGCGTCACGCCGCGTAAATCGCCGGTGCCGCTGCCGGTCGTATCCTGAAAGCTTTTGGGATAGATCTGGTAGATGACGCCGTTTTGCCACCAGTGGGGAAGGGTATTCATAGTCAATTCCTGGTTATGCGAGGGGCGCAAGTGCGCCCCGAATAAAATCAGACAATCTGTAACGTGCCCTGACGGAATTTGCGCTGGTAAACCATAGAAGTCAGCACGATCGGGATGACAATGGCGATGGCTATCGCGACGGCGTAGACCTGCCAGTAAGTCGGTTGGATAGAAAGGATGCCCGGCAGGCCGCCAACGCCGATACCGTTCGCCATCACCCCGTACAGGCCGCAGAGCAGACCGGCGAGACCGGAGCCGATCATTGCGCAGAGCATCGGGAAGCGGTATTTCAGGTTGATACCGTACATTGCTGGTTCAGTGACCCCAAGATAGGCGGAGATCGCGGCAGGAACGGAGATCTCGCGTTCGTTCTGTTTACGGCTGGCGATAATAATGCCGACCACCGCAGACGCCTGTGCGATGTTGGAAAGGGCAATCAGCGGCCATACCGGCGTTCCTCCCATGCTCTGGATCATCTGCATGTCGATGGCGAGCGTGGTCTGGTGCACGCCGGTAATCACCAGTGGGGCGTACAGGAAGCCAAACAGCGCGGCACCAATCGGCGCGAAGCTGCCGGTCATCAGATGGCGAACCGCAAAGGCCACACCGTCGCCAATCAAGCGGCCAAACGGACCGATCAGCGCATGAGCGAGGAAGACCGCGAGGATCAATGAACACACCGGCACCACCACGAGATACAGATAATCCGGCACGATGCGTTTCAGGCGCGTTTCAATCACGCCCAGCGCCAGGCCAGCCAGCAGCGCCGGAATGACCTGCGCCTGATAGCCTACTTTCGCGATGGTGAACAGGCCGAAGTTCCATACTTCCGGTACCTGCTGCCCCAGCAGATACGCGTTCATCAACTGTGGCGATACCAGCGTAACGCCAAGCACGATGCCGAGGATCGGCGTACCGCCCATTTTTTTCACCGCCGACCAGCAGATGCCCACTGGCAGATAGAAAAAGATGGCTTCGCCAATCAGCCACAAGAAGTCATAGATCGTTTTCAGCGCTGGATACATCTGCGCCAGCGTCTGGCCGTTGCTCATTGGCAGGTCGCCAATGACGTTGCGGAAACCTAAGATCAAGCCTCCGCTAATCAGCGCCGGCAGCAGCGGGAAGAAGATTTCAGCGAAATGGGAGATGAGTTGCTCATGCCATTTCATGTTCTGACGAGCCGCTTTTTTCGCCTGCTCTTTATCGGCGTGCGCCTGCCCGGTGGTGGCCAGCAGCGCCTTGTAATAATCGCCAACCTCGGTGCCAATCACCACCTGGAACTGACCGGCGTTGGTAAAGCAGCCTTTGACCATCGGTAAGGCTTCAATTTCTTTCGGTCTGGCGTTTGCTGGCTGATTCAGCACAAAGCGCAGGCGCGTAATACAGTGACTCACGGTGGCGATATTCTCTCGCCCGCCTACCAGCTCTATCAGCCGGTCAATATCCACTTGTTTAACTTTGCTCATCATGAAGCCTCGTGGCGATGACAGTGAAAAGGGGGGGTTATGCGATGGCCACAGAGTATATCCGGGATAAAAAATTAAAAATGGGAACGTTCCCGAAACGCAGCGAAGATCACAAATTATCGTTCAGAAAGCGATCAGCAATGCTTCAGGAAAGGGTGGAAGGAATGACGATCTGGCGCAGCTCGCTGCGTCCGTTGATCTGCTCGATCAACTGGGAGGCCGCCTGGCGTCCGGCTTCGGCATAACCGGGATCGACCGTGACGATCTCCGGATGCAGGAATTTCATCAGCGGCGTATTACCGACGCTCGCCAGTTGCAGATTATCGACCCGCTGTTCTTGCAAATACTTACTGGCACCGAGCGCGAGAGTATCCGTGGCACAGACCAGCGCGGTAGTGTCTGGTGTAATGACGCTCGCGGCATGCTCATAGCCTTGCTTCATCGCCAGACCCGGCAGGGCCGCGACGGGATGTAACTTATGTTGTTTGCAAAACGCGAGATAGGCGTCATGGCGGCGCTTCCCGGTGGTGACGTCGCTGTGCGGCACACCGAGAAAGCTGATGTGGCGATGCCCCTGATCGTACAGGCGTTGCATCAGGATTTTAATCGCCCCGTCGTCGTCGTAGCAGACGGAGGCAAAGCCTTTCGCATCACGAGCCAGCAGCACCAGCGATGCCTGCCACGGGGCGATCATCGTGTCCGTGATGCCGGTAAAACCGAACAGCACCACGCCGTCGATATTGCGGCGTTTCAGCATACCTAAGTGTTCTTCCACTTTTTCCGGGGAAAACTGACTTTCCATCATGATCGGATCGTAACCCTGCTCATAAAACACCGGCAGCATCGTCTGTACGGCAAGGTTTTCCGACAGGGAGTCGAGACGGGTCACAATGATGGCGACGACTTTATCGCTCTGGCCCCGCATGGCGCGGGCTGAACGGGAAGGAGAAAATCCGTGCTGATTCATCACGGCTTCGACACGCTCGCGAGTCCGTTCACTGACGCCGCTTTCGTTGTTCAGCACACGGGAAACGGTGGATTTCCCCACGCCGCTTAAGCGGGCGATGTCTTTGATAGTCAGCCGATTTTGCATCCTGTTTTCCCGTGGTACGCAACAAAAGATGATAAGAGGGTAACTTTACTTATAGAAACCACAATGGGCAAAGTCTGGTTTATACACGTCATCCTTCACGCTGCTTTTGCGTTGGCGTCGTTCATTTTCTGCCGGGATGCGAACCGAATGATTTTGCGTATATGTTTTGTTTAATTGCCGGGGGTTATTATAACGCCATAAATGCCACAAATATTATGATCTACAACTTATTATCTGTGAGCTAACTCATTCAATTACCGGAGGCTTTATGGATCCCGATCCCACCCCTCTCCCGACCTGGAGAACACGCGCTTTCCGGTAAGCCTGCCTTTCGCTGTCTTACCGGTGATGTAAGACAGTGACGCATTAACGTCCCTGTTTAAAAATGATGTTACCTGTCAGGTAAGGTTTTGCCACGCCTGAAGGATATTTCTGCGCCTGTCTTATTGGCGCGGAGGGGCTTCCTATGTTTAAAAATATCACTCGCCAGCTGTTTGCCCGGCTTGGCCGCCATTTGCCCGATCGCCTGGTGCACCGCGATCCATTACCTAATGCACAGTCGATTGCCAGCACCCCGATACCTTCTTCACTGAGTGAACACTGCCTGAAAGTGGCCGTGATGGATGAAAAGACGCTATGGAAAACGTTTCATGCGCATCCGGAAGGACTCAATGTGGCAGAGGTGAACGCCGCCCGCGAACAACACGGTGAAAACCTTCTGCCAACCCAGAAACCGTCACCGTGGTGGAAGCATCTGTGGACCTGTTATCGCAACCCGTTCAATATGTTGCTGACTCTTCTGGGCGCGATCTCGTATGCCACGGAAGATCTGTTCGCCGCCGGGGTGATCGCTCTGATGGTGGTGATTTCCACGCTGCTTAACTTTGTCCAGGAAGCGCGCTCCACCAAAGCGGTAGACGCGCTGAAAGCGATGGTCAGCAACACCGCGACGGTGCTGCGGGTCATCAATGAGAAAGGGGAAAACGGCTGGGTGGAGCTGCCTGGCGATCAACTGGTGCCCGGCGACATCATCAAGCTGTCGGCGGGGGACATGATCCCGGCCGATCTGCGGGTGATTCAGGCGCGAGACCTGTTTGTTGCTCAGGCGTCATTAACCGGCGAATCGCTGCCAGTGGAGAAAGTGGCGCACACCCGCGACGCCAGCCAAAGCAACCCGCTTGAGCGCGATACCCTGTGCTTTATGGGCACTAACGTGGTGAGCGGCACGGCGCAGGCGATGGTTATCGCCACCGGCGCCCATACCTGGTTTGGTCAACTGGCGGGGCGCGTCAGCGAACAGGAAAGCGAGCAAAACGCGTTCCAGAAGGGGATCAGTCGTGTCAGTATGCTGTTGATTCGCTTTATGCTGGTGATGGCGCCAGTGGTGCTGCTCATTAACGGTTATACCAAAGGTGACTGGTGGGAAGCGGCGCTGTTTGCGCTCTCCGTCGCCGTAGGCCTGACGCCGGAAATGCTGCCGATGATTGTTACTTCGACGCTGGCACGCGGCGCGGTGAAACTGTCGAAGCAAAAAGTGATCGTCAAACATCTGGATGCCATTCAGAACTTCGGCGCGATGGACGTTCTGTGCACCGATAAAACCGGCACGCTGACCCAGGATAAAATCGTGCTGGAGAATCATACGGATATCTCCGGTAAGCCCAGTGAACGCGTTCTGCACGCGGCATGGCTGAACAGCCATTACCAGACCGGACTGAAAAATCTGCTGGATACCGCCGTGCTGGAAGGTGTGGATGAAGGCGCTGCGCGCACGTTGTCTACCCGCTGGCAGAAAATTGATGAGATTCCGTTTGATTTTGAGCGCCGCCGGATGTCGGTGGTGGTGGCAGAAGAGACGGATGTGCATCAACTGGTGTGCAAAGGCGCGTTGCAGGAGATCGTCAGCGTCTGTACGCAAGTACGTCATAACGGCGAAATTGTGCCGCTGGATGACAACATGCTGCGTCGAGTGAAGCGCGTGACTGATACGCTGAACCGTCAGGGGCTGCGCGTGGTCGCCGTGGCGACCAAATACCTGCCAGCGCGGGAAGGGGATTACCAGCGTATTGATGAATCCGATCTGATCCTTGAAGGTTACATCGCCTTCCTCGATCCGCCGAAGGAAACGACCGCACCGGCGCTGAAAGCGCTGAAAGCCAGTGGCATTACCGTGAAGATCCTGACCGGCGACAGCGAACTGGTCGCCGCGAAGGTATGCCATGAGGTAGGTCTGGATGCCGGAGAGGTGATTGTCGGAAATGATATCGAAGACATGAGCGACGACGCGCTGGCCGCGTTGGCTCAGCATACTACGCTGTTCGCACGCCTGACGCCGATGCATAAAGAGCGGATCGTCCGCCTCCTCAGACGTGAAGGGCACGTGGTGGGCTTTATGGGCGACGGAATTAACGACGCGCCAGCGCTACGTGCGGCGGATATTGGTATTTCGGTGGATGGCGCGGTCGATATCGCCCGTGAAGCGGCCGATATTATTCTGCTGGAAAAGAACCTGATGGTGCTGGAAGAAGGCGTAATTGAAGGGCGTCGTACGTTCTCCAATATGCTGAAGTATATCAAAATGACCGCCAGTTCTAACTTTGGTAACGTCTTTAGCGTGCTGGTGGCGAGCGCCTTTTTACCGTTCCTGCCCATGTTGCCGCTGCACTTGCTGATTCAGAACCTGTTGTACGATGTATCTCAGGTGGCGATCCCGTTTGATAACGTTGATGATGAGCAGATCCAGAAACCGCAGCGCTGGAATCCGGCGGATCTGGGCCGTTTTATGCTCTTTTTTGGCCCGATCAGCTCCATCTTCGACATTCTGACATTCTGCCTGATGTGGTGGGTATTCCACGCCAATGTGCCGGAAGCGCAAACGCTGTTCCAGTCTGGCTGGTTTGTGGTGGGGCTGCTGTCGCAAACGCTGATTGTGCATATGATTCGTACGCGCCGCGTGCCGTTTATTCAGAGTCGCGCTGCCTGGCCGCTGATGCTGATGACGCTGGTGGTAATGATTGTGGGAATTGCGCTACCGTTCTCACCGCTGGCAGGTTATCTGCAATTGCAGGCGTTACCGCTGAGTTATTTCCCTTGGTTAGTGGCGATTCTGGTGGGATATATGACGTTAACGCAATGGGTTAAAGGCTTCTATAGCCGCCGCTACGGCTGGCAGTAAACAAAATAATGGCTGCTTCGGCAGCCATTCTCTTTTTTATCGCGCAAGAATATATTCTTTCCCTCCGTCGTGTTTTATTTTTTTTGAAAAACCAAAGAGGTGTGGTCGATCACAATTTAAGCCCGCTTCAGGACATCTTTTTTCCAGGAAAAAGACCTTCATTGCAAAAATGAAACAGCGTGCTAAAAAAAATTCCATCCATCGTCATTTTATGAACATAATCATCGTAATACTTTGTTACACCGACGAGTCTGCCTGGGCAATGTCATTCCTTACTGTCCCTTTTAATTAAGGCGGCCCTCTATCCTGCAAGTCGTTTGTATTAATGAAAATTATAAACCTCTGGAGATGGAAAAATGAAACTGACCAAAACCTTGTTAAACCTGTGCGTGGGGACTGCTTTAGTGCTGGCAGCGCAGGCGGCGTCTGCACAAACGCTGCGTGCGGCAGATGTCCATCCGGCGGATTATCCGAACGTAGTTGCTGTGAAGCATATGGGCGAAAAACTCAGCGCCGCTACCGACGGACGTCTGGATATTAAAACCTTCCCGGGCGGCGTACTGGGGGATGAAAAGCAGATGATTGAACAGGCGCAACTGGGTGCGATTGATATTATTCGCGTGTCGATGTCTCCGGTTGCTGCCATATTGCCTGAGATTAACGTCTTTACGCTGCCCTATATCTTCCGCGATGAAGATCACCTGCATAAGGTTCTGGATGGGGCAATTGGTCAGGAAATTGGTGACCGGCTGACCGCCAACAGCCAGTCCCGACTGGTGTTTCTCGGCTGGATGGATGCCGGAACGCGTAACCTGATTACCAAGGCTCCGGTGGTGAAACCGGAAGACCTGAAAGGGATGAAAATCCGTGTTCAGACCAGCCCGGTCTCGCTCGATACCTTAAAAGCGATGGGCGCGAATGCGATCGCCATGGGAACCAGTGAGGTGTTCAGCGGGATGCAGACCGGGGTTATTGATGGCACAGAAAATAACCCGCCGACCTTTGTCGCGCATAACTATCTGCCGGTCGCCAAAAATTACACCTGGAGTAAGCATTTCATTATTCCTGAACTGTTCCTGTTTTCAAAAGCCAAGTGGGACAAGCTGAAAAAAGAAGATCAGGAATTAATTATTAAACTGGCAAAAGAAGCGCAAATAGAACAACGTCAACTCTGGGAAGCCTATAATGCGAAATCACTGGAAACCATGAAAGCAAATGGGGTGAATTTCCATGACATCGATACGGATTATTTTTATAAAGCCACACAGCCCGTCCGGGATCAATACGGTAAAGACCACCAGGATTTGATCAAGCGAATTCAGGATGTGAAGTAATTCATCAGGCGGATGACGGAGGTCATCTGCCTGAATCGGTTATTCGTTCGAGGTGATGATTATGGGTGAAGGTTATTCATCGGTAATGGATGTGCTGTATCGAATTTCAATGTGGATTGCCGGGCTGGCTTTATTGGTGATGGTGGCGGTTATTCCCGTGGGGATATTCGCGCGCTACGTGATGAACAGCGCGCTGTCCTGGCCCGAGCCGATCGCCATATTGTGCATGGTGACGTTCACTTTTATTGGCGCGGCGGTTAGCTATCGTGCGGGTTCGCATATTGCGGTCAGCATGGTAACCGATCGTCTTGGTGAAATGGGGCGCCGGATCTGTTTTATCGGTGCCGATTTGATGTTGCTGGCGATCAGTATTTTTATTCTTTGGTACGGTTCGACGCTCTGTTATGAGTTGTGGCAACAACCCGTGGCAGAATTCCCAATTTTGACTGCCGGGGAAAACTATCTTCCGCTCCCTATCGGTTCGGCGATCATGCTGCTTTTCATCATCGAGAAGATCTGCCGTGGCGCTCAGTATCAACGTCCTGTGGTCATGCTGGGTTCAACCAGTTGATGACCGAACCGACTTCATAGGGGAAAGCAAATGGATGCATTTATTCTCGTTTTTACGCTCGGCATCATGCTGGCGATTGGGGTGCCGGTGGCGTACGCGGTGGGGATCAGCGCGATCGTCGGGGCGTGGTATATCGATATCCCGCTGGAAGCGGTGATGATCCAGTTGACCAACGGCGTGAACAAATTCTCACTGTTGGCGATCCCGTTCTTTATTCTGGCCGGGGCCATTATGGCGGAAGGAGGCATTGCGCGCCGGTTAGTGAACTTTGCTTATATCTTTGTTGGCTTCATTCGCGGTGGTCTGTCGCTGGTGAACATTGTCGCATCAACCTTTTTTGGCGCGATCTCAGGATCGTCGGTGGCGGATACCGCATCGATCGGTTCAGTGATGATCCCTGAAATGGATAAGAAAGGTTATCCGCGAGACTTTGCCGCAGCGGTCACCGCCAGCGGTTCCGTGCAGGCAATCCTGACGCCGCCCAGCCATAACTCGGTGATCTACTCGCTGGCGACGGGCGGTACGGTGTCGATTGCCGCGCTGTTTATTGCCGGGATCCTGCCTGGGCTATTGCTGAGTTTTACCCTGATGGTAATGTGCGTGGGCTTTGCGCATAAGCGCGGCTACCCGAAAGGGGAGCGCGTGCCGTTCCGACAGGCATTGAAGATCTTTCTCGATACGCTGTGGGGGCTGATGACGGTCGTCATCATTATGGGCGGGATCCTTTCCGGTATTTTTACCGCGACGGAATCGGCGGCGATCGCCTGCCTGTGGGCGTTTTTCGTCACCATGTTTATCTACCGCGACTATAAGTGGTCTGAACTGCCGAAACTGATGTATCGCACTGTGAAGACCGTGACCATCGTGATGATCCTGATCGGTTTCGCGGCAGCGTTTGGCGCCATCATGACCTATATGCAACTGCCGATGCGCATTACCGAAGCGTTTACCAGTATCTCGGATAACAAGTATGTCATTCTGATGTGTATTAACATCATGCTGTTGCTGATTGGTACGCTGATGGACATGGCGCCGTTGATTCTGATCCTGACCCCTGTGCTGCTGCCGGTCACCAACGCCCTCGGCATTGATCCGGTACATTTCGGGATGATTATGCTGGTGAACCTGGGAATTGGCCTGATCACACCGCCGGTAGGGTCGGTGCTGTTTGTTGCCAGTGCGGTGAGTAAACAGAGGATCGAGCAGGTGGTGAAGGCGATGCTACCGTTCTACGCGGTACTGTTCCTTGTGCTCTTGCTGGTGACTTATATCCCGGCGATTTCGCTGTTCCTGCCGAAATTCTTTGGCGTGATGTGATAGTGGTGCAGTAACGAAAATCCGGGCGGGTATGCCCGGATTTTTTTATCGCTTAACGACGAACGGCGATCGCTTCGATCTCGATCTTCACGTCTTTTGGCAGACGCGCGACTTCCACGCAGGAACGTGCCGGGAAGGTAGCGTTGTGTTCGGTGAAGAACGCTTCGTAAGTGGCGTTGACGGTCGCGAAATCGTTCAGATCTTTGACAAATACGGTTGTTTTCACGATGTCGCCTACTTTCAGGCCAGCGGCTTCAACGATAGCTTTCACGTTTTCCAGCGACTGACGCGCCTGCGCGGAGACGTCGTCCGACACGCTGCCGGTTTTCGGGTCAACCGGGATCTGACCGGAAGTGATGATCATGCTGCCCAGATCTACGCCCTGAACATATGGACCGATTGCTGCGGGTGCATTTTCCGTCGCGATAGTTTTGCTCATGATTTCTCCTGAAGTACAGCGGTTAATGAAATTTCTCTGGCATTATAGGGAGCCACGAATTTTTAACCAACTGCAATTAGTTGGCCAGCACCACATAATGAGAAAACTCTTTTTCGCAGTATTTGCATTTAAGCGCGATGTCATCCGCGCGTTTTTTCACTGAAAAACTGGAAGAAACCGGTTCAGCGTGGCTGATGCAGTTACTGTTCGGGCAGACCAGCACGCTGTCGATGTGGTCCGGCAGGCTTGGACGTGATTTACCCACCACGTCGTAGTTGTCGATACGGTTGACAGTAGCCTGTGGCGCATACAGTGACAGTTGATTAACCTGTTCGGCGGTCAGGAAGGTGTTCTCGATCTTAATCAGGTCTTTACGTCCCATTTCACCGGAAGGCAGATTAAGGCCGATAGTGATGCGCTGGTCGGTTTCGGTCAGCTTGAACAGAGTCAGCAATTTAAAGCCGATTTGCGCGGGAATATGGTCGATTACGGTGCCGCATTTGATCGCTTCAACCTGCAGTTTATTATCGTGTGTCATCTCGTTATCTCCCCTTACAGTGCCAAATCGCTAGTCAGAACCAGTGCCAGTAACGCCTGGCGCGCGAAAATCCCGTTGCCTGCCTGCTGGAAATACCAGGCGTGAGGCGTTTTATCCACGTCCGTGGCGATTTCATCTATACGCGGCAGCGGATGCAGTACCTTCATGTTTTCCCGCGCTCCCACCAGGTCGCTGGCGCGCAGGACAAACTGGGCCTTCACGTTGGCGTATTCTGAAGGGTCCAGACGCTCTTTCTGTACGCGGGTCATATACAGAATATCCACCTCCGCCATCACCTCTTCGATAGAGGCGTGCAGGCTCCAGGCAATGCCTTTTTCGTCCAGCATATCAAGAATGTACTGCGGCATTGCCAGCGCATCCGGGGCGATGAAGTAGAAGCGGTTGCCGTCAAACTTCGCCAGCGCCTGCGTCAGGGAATGCACGGTACGGCCATATTTCAGGTCGCCGACCATCGCCACATGCAGGTTGTTCAGACGCCCCTGCGTTTCCTGAATGGTGAACAGATCCAGCAGCGTTTGGGTCGGATGTTGATTTGAACCGTCACCCGCGTTCAGTACCGGCACCTTACCGGAGAATTCGGTCGCCAGACGCGCCGCGCCTTCCTGTGGGTGACGCATCACGATCGCGTCAACATAAGTGCTGATCACAGAGATGGTATCTGCCAGCGTCTCACCTTTCTTACCCAGCGACGTGTTGGCGCTGTCGGAAAAGCCGACCACGCTGGCGCCCAGGCGGTGCATGGAGGTTTCAAACGACAGGCGGGTACGGGTCGAGGCTTCAAAGAAGCAACTGGCGATGACCTTGTGTTTGAGCAGCTCCGGTTGAGGGTTCGCTTTTAATTTCGCCGCCGTCGCCAGCACCAGATTGAGGTCGTCGCGACTGAGGTCGTTTATGGAAATGATGTGTTTTTGATATAGCGGGTTAGCCATGTTTATCTCCTGACGCCAGGGCAAAAAAAAAGCCCCTCATTTGAGGGGCTGGGAATAGGTGAGCAACGGAAAGAAAAACGGCAGGCCAGCGTCTGTTTTCAGACGCGGTAAGACAGAATGTCGTACACACTGGACCATACTTCCTCCCGGCAAATTGTCCGCGATTATACTCAGCTCCGTTTGTGGATCAAGCAAAAAATGCCGTTTTTATTCAACGCAAACGGTTTTAATGAATATTAATTCATTTTTAGTAAGTAGTTAATCTGTTTGTGGACAAGGCCAGTGCGCTGCACCACCCGTGGCGCAACCCAGACAATACTGCTACCCGCTACCACACCCAGGATTTCCGGCAGGGCATGATAATCGAGGATCCGGGCGACGGCGCGGCCATAGCCTGCCGCCGTATGGATAAGGATAAATTCGCTGTTATGCTCCACGCTCACCACCATTTCAGAAATGGAACGGGCGGCGTCGGGGGCTGGACGCAATTGCGGATTGACGGAATAAATTTTTTGTCCTTTCGTATTTCTAATTTTTATGACGCCAAGAATTTTCAGCAGGCGGGAAACCGTTGACTGGCTGATGGTTTCAAAGCCGTAGTTTTGCAGATCGCGGCGGATCTCCTCCTGTGAGAGATAGCTTTTTTCGCCAATCAGGCGCTGACAAACAGAGAGTTGTAGTTCTTCTTTTTCTGAAGCGGGTTGGTAAAGTTTCATCATCAGTTAGTCCAGTGTAATCAGCCGAAGATAACAACCAGTAGATCTGCCCAATGTTTCTATTTTTATTTGATGACGCACTAAGCAAATGTTCTCCATTTCAACCGGGATGTGTTTGATCGGCTTATTGAAATTTGACTGGAGCGCGCTTCAGCATCCTGACGGATGGCATCTGCATGAAAAAATATTCCACTTAGTCGTCTAAGGGAAGGCGGAGTTTTGCCGCTTCGTCTTCCCTGTGTTGACGTGCATCAACTGAGCGTGAGCACGCCGGTCGCCAACAGATAGACCGCGTAGATCCCTGCGACCACCACCATAATAGCCAGAACGATCTCTATTGGATTGAAAAGTCTTCCATTTTTCTCCTTCCGCGCCCAGACATAAAAAACGATACCGAGTGCGTAGAGGATCATCGACAGCAGCAGATATTCCATCCCGGCGGCATAGACCAGCCAGGCACCATAGAGTGTTGCCAGCGCGCCGATGATGATGTCGCGGGTGATGGAATGCTGTTCATCACGGTTATAACCGTCCTTCTGCCACGCCACTTTCAGGGCATACAAACCGCTGAGAAAATAGGGGATCAGGATCATTGAGGTGGCCAGCAGCAGCAGCGCAAGATACCCCGCCTGTTGAAAATGGGCGATGATCAGGAACAGTTGGGTCAGCCCATTGGTCAGCAGCAGCGCATTGACCGGCGCTTTGTTGGCGTTTTCTTTGCCCAGGAATTTGGGCATGGTGCCGTCTTTACCGGCCATATACGCCGTTTCCGCAGACAATAACGTCCAGGCCAGCAGCGCGGCGCCGACGGAAACGATAAGACCGATATTCATCAGGGCTGCGCCCCACGGCCCGACCGCCGCTGCCAGTACGCCTGCAGTAGAAGGGTTCTTCAACTGTGCGAGTTCTGGCTGAGACAGAACGCCGAGCGACAGCACCGAGACGGCGACAAACAGCAGGATTGAGATGAAAAATCCAATCATGGTGGCTTTACCCACGTCTGATTTTTTCATCGCCCGGCCCGAGTACATGGCGGCGCCTTCAATACCGATGAAAACCCAGGTGGTGACCAGCATGATGTTTTTCACCTGGTCCATAACAGAGCCAAGCTGTTCATTGCCCCAGAATTCAATCTTAAAGGTGCGAACCTGAAAGGCGACGCTGACCAGCACAACAAACATGATCAGAGGAACCACTTTCGCGACCGTGCCGATCAGATTGAGCAGGGCGGCACCCTGTACGCCGCGACAGATCAGGAAATGCAGACTCCAGAGCAGAATTGATCCCACAATCAGCGCAGAAAGGGTGGTGCCGTCGCCAAAGAAACCGAGCGCGCTGAAGGAGCCGAGTGCGGAACAGATCACCACATAGTATGAAACGTTGCCGATCCACGCCGAGATCCAGTAACCCCAGGCGGAGTTAAAACCGATGTACTCGCCAAAACCCGCGCGGGCATAACCATACACGCCGCCTTCCACTTCGCTTTTACGGTGCGCCAGGGTCTGGAAGACAAAGGCGAGGGTTAACATGCCGATAAAGGTAATTCCCCAGCCGATCAGGATCGCGCCAGCGCCTGCTTTGGCCGCCATGTTCTGCGGCAGAGAGAATACCCCGGCGGCGATCAGCGCGCTGACCACAAGCGCCGTTAGCGCCGGAAGTTTGAGCTTACCTTCGGACTGGGAGGTCGAAGCGTCCGCAGCCGGTTTGCTGGTATCAAGAGTAGTCATGAAGAGAGTCCTCAATCTGACAGAAAGTGATTTTTTAGAAGTAGCTGTATTGTTTGCCGACGTATTCGGAGGTCATGCACTGCAAGACGCCGCTGTATCCCAGGGAGAAATAGACGATGTCGCCCACCTGATATCCCGATGCGGCGTGGGTGACGTCGAGGATCAGGTGATCGGAACTGGCGCCGAGCACTTTGACGCCGGGATCAAATGGCCGGAGCTGGGAGAAGGAGACGTCCTGTTCGCCGAGCGCGGCCAGCGCCCGGTGATGTACGCCAAGATCTTCGAATACCGGCTTTCTCCCCATGGCATCCAGCGCCGTGGAGTGTTGCGGAACGGAGGGCTTGTCTTTCAGCTCGATGATCTCCACGCCGAGCTTGATAGCGTCCTGGCGGGTGTCGGGGATCGGCTCGTCATTCAGGCCGAACCCCATGATCAGCGACGCGCCAAGCCGCAACTGGTTGACGCCCGTCGGCAGCCCACCGTTGATCAGCAGGAACAGGGCGGCGGAGCTGGCGCCGGAAATCGTGCGCAGTGCAATACCCAACTCGTCTTCGATCTGATGGGCGAGATCGACCAGCGCCTGTTGGTTTTCGGTGGTGGGTTCCACTCCGCCGTAGCAGGCAAGATTGGCGCCCAGTCCTTCCAGCGTCAGCCCCGGCAGTTCTTTGTGTACCAGACGCGCAAGGCGTCGTGTCTCCAGCGGATCCACGCAGCCTTCGCGCAGATCGCCCAGGTCATGCATCAGAATGACCCGGTGCGTTTTGTTCTGCGCTATGGCTGCCGCAGAGAGCGCCTGCAACGTATGTTCTTCGGAGTTCAGCGAGATATCCGCATAGGCCACGATGTCGTGCGCAAGGCTTATCTGCGGCAGACGCAGCAGCAGTTTGTCGACGGGCAGATCGGCGATTTTTTTGAGATTCTGGATGCGGGAATCTGCAATCGTGCTGATTCCTGCATCAATCATGGCTCTGGCGACATTTGCCGCTTCGCAGCTCAGCTTATTGACGCCGACAGGCTCTACCCCGTGCTGGCGACATAGCGCAATCAGTGTCCGGGTGTTGTCACGAATGACCGAAAGATTAACGAAGAGGCAGGGAAAGTCCTGATTTCGCATAATGGGTCTCCTAACGTGGGCGCGGGTCAGGAAGGCACCCGCACCCGGTGCATTCGGTCCAGTCGCTATCGTGTGAGTGAGTCGCCGAGCGTCGCCACCATCACCGCTTTGATGGTGTGCATGCGGTTTTCCGCTTCGTCGAACACGATGGAGTGTGCGGATTCGAAAACGTCTTCCGTCACTTCTAGCCCTTTCAGGCCGTAGGCGGCTTCAATTTCACGACCCACTTTGGTGTGTTCGTTATGGAAGGCGGGCAGGCAGTGCATGAACTTCACGTTGGGGTTGCCGGTGGCGTCGATGACCTTCTGGTTGATCTGGTACGGCGTCATCAGGCTGACGCGCTCAGCCCAGGCCTCTTTCGGTTCACCCATGGAGACCCAGACGTCGGTGTACAGAAAATCAACGTCGTAGACGCCTTCTTCCACATCGTCCGTCAGCGTGATGCGTGCCCCGGTGGTGCTGGCGATGCTGCGGCATTGCGCAACCAGCGCTTCATCTGGCCAGAAGGATTTTGGCGCGACGAGGCGAATATCCATGCCCATCTTCGCGGCGCCGACCATCAGGGAATTGCCCATGTTGTTGCGCGCATCACCAAGGTAGGCGAAGCTCAGTTCGGGCAGCGTTTTCCCCGGCGCGTGCTCCAGCATGGTCATCAGATCCGCGAGGATCTGCGTGGGATGGAATTCGTCGGTCAGACCGTTCCACACCGGCACTCCGGCGTATTGCCCCAGTTCCTCAACGATCTGCTGACCGAACCCGCGGTATTCGATGCCGTCGTACATCCGGCCCAGTACACGAGCGGTATCTTTCATCGACTCTTTATGACCGATCTGCGAGCCGCTTGGGCCGAGGTAAGTGACCTGCGCGCCCTGGTCGAATGCCCCAACTTCAAAGGCACAGCGGGTGCGGGTGGAGGTTTTTTCGAATATCAGCGCAATGTTTTTCCCGATCAGCGTTTGCTGTTCGCGACCGGCTTTTTTCGCCGCTTTCAGTTCAATCGCCAGATCGATAAGGAACTGGATCTCCGCTGGCGTAAAGTCGAGAAGTTTCAAAAAGTTTCTATTTTTCAGTGAAATAGCCATCAATGTATCCTTGTTAAAATGAACTGCCTGATGACGCTGCGCTTATCAGGCCTACGGACGTGAATCGGTGTAGGCCGGATAAGGCGAGGCCGCCATCCGGCAAAAAAGCCTTAAGCGTCAACATCGGCGGTTTCGCGCCGAATCAGGGTGCCTTTATCGCCGGCGAGAATGGCCGGGCCATCGGCCAGCGAACCGATGCCCGCAATGCCGTGGCAGCGGCTGACAAAGTCGGCGCAGGCGCTGACTTTTGGCCCCATCGAACCGGCGTCAAATTGCATTTCGCTTAAGCGTTCCGGCGTCACCTGTGCCAGCGGACGTTGGGTCGGTTTGCCCCAGTCGAGGTACACCGCGTCGGCGTCGGTCAGGATCAGCAGCGCGTCAGCGTGGATCTGGCTGGCGAGCAGCGCGGCGGAAAGGTCTTTGTCGATCACCGCTTCCAGGCCGTGGTAACCGTCTGCTTTCTCGACGACCGGCACACCGCCGCCACCGTTACAGATGACCAGATGATCGCGGGCGATCAGCGCCTGGATGGCGTCGCTCTCTACGATGCGTTTTGGCTGTGGTGAAGGCACCACACGGCGGAACGCTTTGCCATCCGCTTTGAAGACCCAACCTTTTTCAGCCTGCAACGCGTCGGCCTGGGCAGGGTCATAAACCGGACCGATATACTTGGTCGGGTTATGAAAGGCCGGATCGTCAGGGTCCACTTCCACCTGCGTGAGCAGGACACTGATTTCGCGCTGCGGCAGTTGGTTCTTCAGCGCCTGTTGCAGCATGTAGCCGATCATTCCCTGGCTTTCTGCCCCGAGAATGTCCAGCGGGTAGGGGGTGACGCGGTCGTAGGCGCTGTTTTGCAATGCCAGCAGGCCCACCTGCGGCCCGTTGCCGTGAACCAGCACCACCCGCCATTGCTGTGTGAGTTGGGCGATGGTTTTCGCCGCCAGGACGATGTTCTTGCGCTGGATGTTGGCTTCCAGCGGTTCGCCGCGCTTGAGCAACGCATTGCCGCCGAGGGCAACAACCAGAGTCGGTTTGTTTTGCATGGTGGGTTCCTTAAATGCCATCGCGTTCCAGTGGGCAACTCATGCAGCGTGCGCCGCCGCGTCCGCGCCCCAGTTCATCGCCAGGGATTGGCAGCACGGTGATGCCGGCTTTGTCATATTTCTCGTTGGTCCAGATGTTGCGCTCGTAGCCCACGACGACGCCGGGGCGCAGCGTGAGGACGTTGTTGGCGTCGTTCCACTGCTCACGCTCGGCTTCAAAGGCGTCGCCGCCGGTGGTAATCAGACGCACCTGATCGATGTCGAGCGCTTTCTCAATGGCGTTAATCAACGTGCGTTCTTCGGTACGTTTCAGGCCACCGCGCCCGTCTGGCGTTAAGGTCCAGCACTGCACGTCCTGGCGCACCACTTCCGGGTAGACGGAGAAGGTGTCGATATCGATGTGGGTCATGACGGTGTCGAGGTGCATACAGGAGCGGTGTTTGGGAAGCTCAACGGCAATCACCCGTTCGGCCTGACGATGGTTAAAAAGCGACTGGGCAAGGAACTCAATTCCCTGCGGCGTCGTGCGTTCAGACATGCCGATTAGCACCGCACCGCGCCCGATGACCAGCACATCGCCGCCTTCTAAGGTGGCATGGTCGTAATTGATATTCTCGTCGCCGAAATATTTAATAAAATCGCCGTCAGAAAATTGCGGATGCCAGCGATAGATGGCCCGCAGATTATTCGTTTCACGCTGGCGAGCCGGTTTGGCCATTGGGTTAATGGATACGCCGTTATATATCCAGCAGGAGGTATCGCGGGTAAATAAATGGTTTGGCAATGGCTTCATAATAAAGTCATTAATATCGTGGGTATCCACCACCATATTTTTAATTGAGGCGGGAATTTCACCGTAGGTGAGTCCGGGTAATGGTGCCAACTTACTGATTTAGTGTATGATGGTGTTTTTGAGGTGCTCCAGTGGCTTCTGTTTCTATCAGCTGTCCCTCCTGTTCAGCTACTGAAGGCGTGGTGCGTAACGGTAAAAGTACTGCCGGACATCAGCGCTATCTCTGCTCTCACTGCCGTAAAACATGGCAGCTACAGTTCACTTACACCGCTTCTCAACCCGGTACGCATCAGAAAATCATTGATATGGCCATGAATGGCGTCGGATGTCGCGCCAGTGCACGCATTATGGGCGTTGGCCTCAACACGATTTTACGTCACTTAAAAAACTCAGACCGCAGTCGGTAACCTCACGCATACAACCGGGCAGTGACGTCATTGTTTGCGCGGAAATGGACGAACAGTGGGGTTATGTCGGCGCTAAATCACGCCAGCGCTGGTTGTTTTACGCGTATGACAGGATACGGAGGACGGTTGTGGCGCACGTATTCGGTGAACGCACGTTGTCCACGCTGGAGCGTCTTCTGGGCCTGCTGTCGGCCTTTGAGGTCGTGGTATGGATGACGGATGGCTGGCCGCTTTATGAATCACGCCTGAAGGGAGAACTGCACGTTATCAGCAAGCGATATACGCAGCGCATTGAGCGGCATAACCTGAATCTGAGGCAACATCTGGCAAGGCTGGGCAGGAAGTCACTGTCGTTCTCAAAATCGGTGGAGCTGCATGACAAAGTCATCGGGCATTATCTGAACATAAAACACTATCAGTAAGTTGGAGTCATTACCCCTGACTCGCTGGTTCCAGTATCACGCCAAAGATTTTACCTCTAAGGAATAACTAACAATTACGATTAAAGGAAAACCTATGAACCTTACACGACGTAACTTTATTAAGTATGCTGGCGGTTCCGCTGGCGCGATGATGATTACCTCGGCAATCCCGATGCCAGCGTGGGCAGCAGACGCGCCGGGTAATGCCATCCTGACCGCAGGACGTTGGGGGGCGATGTACATCGACGTTAAAGACGGCAAAATTGTGTCGTCGCGCGGTGCGCTGGCGAAAACGATTCCCAACGATCTGCAAACTACCGCACCCGATCAGGCGCATACCCCGTGCCGTATTCAATCTCCGATGGTGCGTAAAGGCTTCCTCAATGCGCCGGGCAAACCGGATGGCAATCGTGGTAAAGACGAATTCGTCAAAGTGTCATGGGAAGACGCTCTGAAGCTCATCCACGAGCAGCACGCCCGTATCCGTGCCGAGCATGGCCCATCTTCCATTTTTGCGGGATCTTATGGCTGGCGCTCCAGTGGTGTGCTGCATAAAGCGCAGACGCTGCTGCAGCGTTACATGAGCATGGCGGGCGGCTATACCGGGCATACCGGCGACTACTCCACTGGCGCGGCGCAGGTGATCATGCCGCACGTCGTCGGCTCGGTAGAAGTTTACGAACAGCAAACGGCATGGCCGCTGATCCTCGAACATAGTCAGGTGGTGGTCCTGTGGGGTCTTAACCCACTGAACACCCTGAAAATTGCCTGGACCAGTACGGATGAGCAAGGCCTCGAGTACTTCAATAAACTGAAAGCTTCCGGCAAAACTGTTATCGCCATCGATCCGCAACGCTCAGAAACTATCGATTTCTTCGGTGATAAAGCACAGTGGATTGCGCCGAATATGGGTACCGACGTGGCGCTGATGTTAGGTATTGCGTCCGCGCTGGTAGAAAAAGGACTGCATGACAAAGCCTTCCTCGATAAATACACCACTGGCTATGGCGAATTCGAAGCGTATCTGACGGGTAAAAACGACAACACGCCGAAAAATCCGGCCTGGGCCGAGAAGATTTGCGGCGTTCCGGCGAAGCAAATGGAAATTCTGGCGGAAATCTTTGCCAAGAATAAAACCATGCTGATGGCGGGTTGGGGCATTCAGCGTCAGCAGTATGGTGAACAGCGCCACTGGATGCTGGTTACCCTGGCGGCGATGCTCGGCCAGATTGGTACCGAGGGCGGCGGTTTTGGTTTCTCTTACCATTACTCTAACGGCGGCAACCCAACTCGCAGTGGCGGAGTGCTGTCGGCCATTTCAGCGACAATCGCAGGCGGCTCGTCTGCTGGCAACGACTGGGCAACCTCCGATGCGGTTGAAGCGTTCCCGGTTGCGCGTATTGTTGAAGCCCTGGAAAACCCCGGCGGAAAATATCAACATAACGGTAAGGAGCAAACCTTTCCCGATCTGCGCATGATCTGGTGGGCAGGCGGTGGCAACTTCACTCATCATCAGGATACCAACCGCCTGGTAAAAGCCTGGCAAAAACCGGAACTGGTGGTGATCTCCGAGTGCTACTGGACGGCTGCCGCCAAGCACGCGGATATTGTTCTGCCAATCACCACATCGTTTGAACGTAACGATCTGACCATGACCGGCGACTACAGCAACCAGCATCTGGTGCCGATGAAACAAGCCATCCCGCCACAGTTCGAAGCACGCAATGATTTTGACGTGTTCGCGGATATGGCTGAGCTGCTGAAACCAGGCGGTAAAGCCGTTTATACCGAAGGCAAGAGCGAAATGGACTGGCTGCGCGAGTTCTACGACGTGGCACAGAAAGGCGCGCGTCAGCAGCGCGTCAATATGCCGCAGTTCACCGCCTTCTGGGAAGCGAACAAGCTGATCGAAATGCGTAAGAACCCGAAAGAAGAAGTTTTCGTGCGCTATGCCGATTTCCGCAAGGACCCGGTGATGAACCCACTGGGTACGCCGAGCGGTAAAATCGAGATTTACTCGAAAACCATCGAAGGCTTCAACTATAAAGATTGCCCTGCGCATCCGACCTGGCTGGAACCAGACGAATGGGCTGGCAACGCTAAAGAGGGTGAACTGCAGCTGCTGACCGCGCACCCGGCGCACCGTTTACACAGTCAGCTTAACTATGCGTCGCTACGCAAACAGTATGCGGTGGCCAACCGCGAGCCGTTATACATCCATCCAGAAGATGCGAAAAAACGTGGCATTGCCGACGGCGATTTGGTGCGTGTCTGGAACACGCGTGGCCAGGTGTTAACCGGCGCGAAGGTTACTGATGGCATCAAGCAAGGTGTGGTATGTATCCATGAAGGCGCATGGCCGGATCTGGATTACGCAGGTACCGGGATCTGTAAAAACGGTGGAGCTAACGTGCTTACCAAAGACATCCCGACCTCGCGTCTGGCGAATGGCTGCGCGGGCAACACTGCGCTGGTGATGGCGGAGAAATACACCGGACCGGAGCTGGAACTTACCGCATTTACGCCGCCAATGGGCGCATAATTCACGGTTGTAATACTGGGCGAAAACGGTGATTTTCGCCTCAGACAGGTGATGAACCCCACAGTGTTATGTGGGGTTTTTGTTTGCGAACAATATTACTGCGCCAGCGTCGCCACCATCACTGCTTTAATGGTGTGCATCCGGTTTTCAGCCTGGTCAAACACAATACTGGCCGGGGATTCAAACACCTCATCGGTGACTTCCATTCCGCCGTGCAGACCAAATTCCTCCGCCATTTTTTTACCGAGCGTGGTCTGATCGTCATGAAATGCGGGCAGGCAGTGCAGAAACTTCACCTGCGGATTCCCGGAAAGCGCCATCATTTGGCTGTTGACCTGATAGTCGCGCAGCATGGCGATACGTTCCGCCCACATCTCTTTCGGTTCGCCCATCGACACCCAGACATCGGTGTAGATAAAGTCCGCCCCTTTCACGCCCGCCGCGATATCTTCGGTAAGCGTAATGTTACCGCCATTTTTCTTCGCCATTGCGCTGCATTCTGCGACCAGCGACGCTTCCGGCCAGCAGCTTTTGGGGGCCACCAGACGCAGGTCCAGCCCGGTGAGCGCGGCGGCTTCCAGCATTGAGTTACCCATGTTATTGCGCGCATCGCCCGCGTAAACCAGCGTCATCTCGTTAAACGCCTTACCTGGTAGATGTTCCTGCATCGTCAGCAGGTCAGCCAGTAATTGCGTAGGATGGAACTCGTTGGTCAACCCATTCCATACCGGTACACCGGCATATTCGGCCAGCGTTTCGACTACTTCCTGACCGTAACCGCGATACTGAATGCCGTCATACATCCGGCCCAACACGCGCGCGGTGTCTTTAATTGACTCTTTATGCCCAATCTGGCTGCCGCTGGAACCGAGATAAGTGACGCGAGCCCCCTGGTCGTAAGCGGCAACTTCGAAAGAGCATCGTGTACGGGTCGAGTCTTTTTCGAAGATGAGCGCGATGTTTTTGCCGGTAAGCTTTTGTTTTTCTTTGCCATTTTTCTTATCAGCTTTCAGTTTTGCGGCAAGTTGGACGAGTGCGGTGAGTTCAGCAGGGGTGAAATCGAGTAACTTTAAAAAATGCTTCTGATAAAAACCTGACATAGTTCCCTCCTATGGCGAATGCCATCTATTGAATTAAAATTCAATTTATATGGATGATTATGCATTTGCAACCCCGTTTCACAAATCTTTTCTGGAAAGGTGGAGGCAATGACGGCGGTATGTGACAATAAGAGTATCGGCAGGACATTATGAGGAACGAGCCATGGCAAACCCGGAACTACTGGAAGAGCAGCGTGAAGAGACGCGCCTGATTATTGAAGAATTACTGGATGATGGTAGCGACCCGGACGCGCTGTACACCATCGAACATCACCTTTCCGCAGACGATTTCGAAACCCTGGAAAAAGCGGCGGTAGAAGCGTTTAAACTCGGCTACGAAGTCACTGAGCCAGAAGAGCTGGAAGTTGAAGAAGGCGACACTGTGATTTGCTGCGATATCCTCAGTGAATGTGCGCTGAAAGCTGACCTTATCGACGCGCAGGTTGAACAGTTGATGAACCTGGCCGAGAAATATGACGTCGAATACGATGGCTGGGGCACCTACTTTGAAGATCCGAACGGTGAAGACGGTGAAGAGGGCGACGACGAAGACTACGTCGACGAAGATGACGACGGCGTGCGCCACTAAGATTACCAGGCGTTAAAAAGTACGGCAGCGCCTGCTGTCGTACTCTTCCAACAGGTTACTCATGAACTACCCGCAAATACTTTCTCCGGTGCTTAACTTTCTGCACTGTCCGACCCCGCAGGCATGGATTGACCAGGCGCGCGATCCGCAAAACCTCCCTCTGCTGCTCACCGATCATCTGATATGCGAACTCAAGGCGGCACAAACGGCGATGCTATTGGTGCGTAAGTATGTAGCGGATAAACCGGGTGCGGATGCGCTGCTCGCCTGGCTACAGCCGTATGAAGCCTTTGCCTTCCGGGAAGGGCCGGAACCGGACTTTGTTGCGCTCCATAAACAGATTGGTAAAAGCGTAATGCCGGAAACGGACGATCCGTGGGGCCGCCAGCTTATCGACAGCATGGTGTTGTTGATAAAGGAAGAATTGCACCATTTCTGGCAGGTGCGCGAAGCGATGCAGGCCCGCAACATTCCTTACGTGAAGACCACAGCCAGTCGCTACGCGAAAGGGATGCTGAAAGCGGTACGCACGCACGAGCCGCTGACGCTGATTGATAAGCTGATTTGCGGTGCTTACATCGAAGCGCGCTCCTGTGAACGCTTCGCCGCGCTGGCTCCGTTTCTCGATGACGATCTGCAAAAGTTCTATCTGTCGCTGCTGCGATCCGAA
The DNA here is from genome assembly GCF_030337175.1 of Citrobacter sp. Ca225. Lineage (NCBI taxonomy): Bacteria > Pseudomonadati > Pseudomonadota > Gammaproteobacteria > Enterobacterales > Enterobacteriaceae > Citrobacter > Citrobacter sp. Ca225. The sequence goes on from NZ_JAOWCD010000071.1 coordinate 57,349, forward strand.
GCGCGCCACTATCAGGACTATCTGGCGCTGGCGCAACAGGTTTCGCAGGAAGATATTTCTCCCCGCGTCCGCTATTTTGGCGACGTGGAAGCGGCGCTGATCGTCTCGCCGGACAACGAGTTTCGCTTTCACAGCGGTGTCCCCGTCGCCTCTTAATTTCGGTAGTTCTGCCCGCCGCAAGGTGACATCCCGACGTGGGCAGTGAAAAATGTCTCTTTTTCAGGGCAAGGAATACCAATACCGATGAACTGGACACATGTACTTCTCGCAGGCTACGTCGGCGCGGTCATCGCCGCGGTGATAGGGCTCATGCGTAAAAAAGGCTGGGTGGGGAAGGCTTCTGGCGCGGTGCTGATGATTGTGGCGATCGTCGCGTGGAACCTGTTTGACGTGCACTACCTGATCCCGCGAGAAAAAGCGGCGTCCGGTCAGACGGAAGAGCAGCAGTTTGATGCCGCGCTACTGCAAATGCCGACGTTTCAGGTACTGAAGGAACAGGAGCCGGCATTTTGGGTCCATCTTCGCACCCAGGCGCTGCAGCTGAAAAATGAAGGCAAAACCGAACAACAAATAATCGATACCATTCAACCGCAGGTGCTGCAAATTCAGATGTCGCGTTTACAGCAGGCGCCGGACAGTAATGTCATTGACTATATGAAGATCAATCTCGAACAGACTGCGGCGGTGCAGAAAAAAGGCGACGATGAGTGTTTCCGCTTTCTCTTCCCTCAGGTCAAAGGCGGCATTAACCCGACGCGTCTGATCTCACCGGATATTCTGAAACGGCGTATGGAAGGCGATGCGGCGATGATGCGAGCGGCATACGGTCCTAATAAACACACGGTAACCGACACCGAGAAGCAGCAGGCCATGCAGGATCTGCAAAGCGTCGTACCAGTACTGGTGCAGCGCTACGGGCAGGATGTTCAGCTTATGGCTGAGCCGGAGAAGGGGATCGGGAAAGAAAAGGTCGTCTGCAATCTGGTGCAGGATATGTGGACGGAAGTGCTGAAATTGCCAGCCGCGCAGGCCGCTGGCGTGATTCGACTTTCGGTATCGCCTGAGATGCAATAGTCGGTATTACAGGGGTTTGAGCATCCGCACTTCGCAATCGACGTGCCCGGTGCAGCCAAGCGGTTCGCTGATATGCTCAAACCCTAAATGTTCGTACAGACCAATCGCCTCGCGTAAAAAGGCGGTCGTTTCCAGATAGCAATGTTTAAATCCCAGCGCGCGGGCGTGATCCATCGCCATCAGCGCCAGCTTTTTCGCCATGCCTTGTCCTCGCGCCACGGGCAAAAAGTACATTTTTTGCAGTTCGCAAATATCGGGTTCGCTACAGGTTAACGGCGCAATTCCGCCGCCCCCCACCACTTCGCCATTACGCTCCACCACCCAATATGCATGTCCTGGTTGCGAGTAGAGCTGATACAGCTCATCAAGATTTGGATCGGCAACGGTATAGCCTTTATCAGCGGTAAGGCCATATTCGGCGGAAACCTGACGGATAACGGCAGCGATGACCTGGTTATCCCTGGCCGTCAGGCGACGTAACGTGAGCGCGTCAAAAACATTCATTTTACTACCCGGTTAAACAATACTAATAATTTGAACTAATAGCATCCCCGGCCAGGTGATGCAAGCACCTTATAACATAGCGGGTGGATGTTATTTATGCAGATAATAAGGTAATATCTCTATTGGCTGGTATTTCTATTGCCTGCTAATAATGTGTATTTTTAAGGATGATTAACGACAGGGATTTATTATGCAGGAATATCTTATAAAAGAAGAGGCGCCATCACACGCTTTTGAATTTCGTGGCGATGGCGGAAGTTATTTTCTTATTTGTCTGGTCAATTCGTTGCTGGTACTGGTGACATTAGGGAAGTTGCGATTAAGTGGTCCGCAGCTCCCGATATGACGCCCCAAACCGTCCTTTATCGACGTCCTGTGGCTCAATTTTCCAATTTTCAGCCCAAAATCGTCTCTTCGTGGCTGATTTTGGCCCTGTTTCAGGCTAATTTCCTCATTTCAGGTAGATCTCGCCTGTGCCCGTATCAATTGGTCAACTCGAACCAGGTTCGCCAGGGTGAATAACATCGCCAGTTGACTGTCATTTTTAGCCAGCCCCTTGTACCTGGCTTTGACGAAACCAAACTGACATTTTACTATCCGAAATGGATGCTCAACCTTCGCTCGGATACTCGCTTTCAGGTATTCGTAACGGATGGCCAGCTTGTTCTTGCGCGGGTGTTGCTTCAATGCATTCACTTTGCCGGGACGCTTGGCGATAAGCCAGTCTGCGCTGACATCGCTGAGCTCATCGCGCTTTTCGGCCCCCTGATAACCAGCATCGGCTGAGATAAATTCTTCATCGCCATGCAGTAACTTGCCAACCTGATTGAGGTCGTGCTCGTTAGCCGCCGTGGTCACCAGACTGTGGGTCAGGCCACTTTTGGCGTCCACGCCAATGTGCGCTTTCATGCCGAAGTACCACTGGTTACCTTTCTTGGTCTGGTGCATGTCTTCATCACGGCTGTTGTGTTTGTTTTTGGTAGAGCTGGGGGCTTGAATGATGGTGGCATCCACCAAGGTGCCCTGGGTCATTAGAACGCCACACTCTGCTAGCCAGTGATTAACGGTACTGAAGATTTTGCGGGCCAGTTCATGCTGCTCCAGCAAATGCCGGAAATTCATGATGGTAGTGCGGTCTGGAATGGCTTTATCCAGTGACAGGCGAGCAAATTGGCGCATGGAGGCGATTTCATAGAGGGCATCTTCCATGGCCTCATCGCTCAGGTTGTACCATTGCTGCATGCAGTGAATACGCAGCATGGTTTCCAGCGGATAGGGCCTGCGACCATTACCGGCCTTGGGATACACAGGCTCGATAACGCCAAGTAATTTGTCCCAGGGAAGCAAGTCATCCATTCTGCCAAGGAAAACTTCTTTGCGGGTCTGGCGGCGTTTACTGGAAAACTCACTGTCGGCAAAAGTCAGTTGCTGGCTCATCCGGTTACTCATTCTGGGTTCAGGTTACAACACGATGATCTCACATCTCGGACTTATTCGCACCTTCC